>JAIELK010000003.1 GCA_019753175.1 Hyphomonadaceae bacterium | reverse complement strand
TAGGGACCATAGCGTTCAGGCAAATCACGCCAGGGCGAGCCGGTTCGCAGCACATAGAAGATGCCATTGATCACCCGCCGGTCGTTCACCCGCGCCACACCGCGCGGCTTGTTCGGCAACAGTGGCTTGATCAGAGCCCATTCCGCATCGCTGAGGTCGAAACGCGCCATCTCACCCTCCCGTGCAGAGAGTGAATCAGTATTCGCACGCCCTGTGAATCCCGTTTACGGGTACAGAATCTAGCGGAACCTGCGTCAGGAATCGGCGCCCGAAGGACAGAGACGCGCGAGCGGCTCGGTCGCGGAACGCGGCGAGATATCTCTTGTGTGCGGCACGAATTCTGGGAGATCGCCTAGGAAGGGGCGCTCCAAGCGCCGCCTACTTAATCTTCCCTTCGACGAACTCGACGTGCTTTTTCGCGATCGGGTCGTACTTCTTGAACTTGAGCTTTTCGGTCTTCGTGCGCGGGTTCTTCTTGGTCACGTAGAAATAGCCCGTGTCCGCCGACGAATTCAGACGGATCTTGATGACGGTCGGCTTAGCCATGACTTCGGGCCCGAGTGCTCAGGGTTCTTCAGGAAGCCGCGGAACCTACTCAGGAACTTGGGGAAGTCAACCGGAAACGGTGAGACGCTCCAGCGAGTGCGCGCCCCGGCTCCAGCGCAGGAATGGCGGGTCGACGGCCTGGCCCGCCAGCCGCGCCCGCACCTCCTTGAGCACGAAGCGCGTGATCGAGGGCAGGTCCAGCGCCTCGGCTTCTTCGAGGCTGAACCACCTTGTGTGCAGCAGCTCGTCCCCTGCCTCCGGCACGTCATGGACCAAGACCGCCTCGGCGTCAGCGAGGAAAAAGCGGGCGTCGAAACGCCGGGGGCGGTAAGGCGGGGTGACGGCGCGGGCCACGAACTGGAGTTTGGAGAGGTCCGGGCCCTTGGCATCGCCCAGGATGAGGCCAGCCTCTTCCTTGGTCTCCCGCACCGCCGCCAGGGCGAAGGCGCGGGGCGGGCGACGCACCTGCCCCCCGCATTTCAAGAGTGCTTCGGTCTGGGGGGTCAATTCGCAGGCCGCGGTGGCGCGCGCATCGCCCGGGTCCACGCGCCCGCCGGGAAACACCCATTTGTCCGGCATGAACACGTGACCCCGGGCGCGCTGACCCATCATCACCTCGCGCCCGCCGCGCACCAGGATTAGGGTGGCGGCGTCGCGCGGCTTCTGCGCTTTGGGCTTGGCGCCGTCGGGAGGATCGAACGGCCTTTCGTCTTCGTTGAGCCGAAATTCGGAAGCGACAGTCTTGGACATGAAGCTTACGATTTAGCCGAAGTGTGCTGGCCGGCGCCACGGCGATTGTTTTCCGCCACGTCAACGCGCTAAGCCCGGACCCCTTGGAGCCGCACCCCATGAGCCTGCACGGCGCCTATGACGAGAACAACCTGTTCGCGAAGATTCTACGCGGCGAAGTGCCGGCGGTGAAGGTGTTGGAGGACGACGACGTCCTCGCCTTCATGGACATCTTTCCGCAATCGCGCGGCCACATGCTGGTCGTTCCCAAGAACGTGCGCGCGCGAAACCTGTTGGAGTTGCCCCCAGAGCACGTGGCGCCGCTGATGCAACGCGTGCAGCAGCTGGCGATCGCCGTCGAGAAGACGCTCAAGCCCGACGGCGTCACCGTCACGCAGTTCAACGGCGCGCCGGCGGGGCAGACGATCTTTCATCTGCACGTCCATATCATCCCGCGCTACGAGGGCGTCAGGCTTGCCGGTCACGGCCACCAGAACCGCGCCGACATCGCCGAATTGCAGGCGATCGCCCAACAGATCGCCGCAGCGCTCTGAAGCGCGCATCGTGTCAAGCCGTTCCCAGCCCGGCGATGCGATCGCCCGCGCGCAAAGCCAGGGCTACGATCGTGAGTCCGGTGTTGACCGCGCCCGCCGAGGGCAGCACCGACGCGTCGACCACGTACAAGCCTTTCACGTCGTGAACCTGGCAGTGTGCATCGGTGACCGAGTGTGTGGGGTCGTTCCCCATCACGGCGCCGCCCGTCTTGTGCCAGAGTTGCGGCGCGCGCATCGCTGGCACCACCGGATAGCCGGCGCGCAGGAACATGGCCGCCGACACGCGCTTCAGGCGCGCGAACGTCTTCTCATTGGTGAGCGGCGGCGTTTCGCTGCTGACGCAGTCGCCGTTGAAGCGAAAGCCGCTTTCACGAGTGGGCAGTGCTTCCGTCATCGCAAAGCACATGAGGCTGCGATCCGCGACCGCTTTCACGAGAAGACGCTTGAACCGGCCTGCGTCGCGCCAAAATGGGATTTGCCCCGCCACTTGCAGCACGCCCATCGGATAGGGCCAATCGGCCCCCGGTTCGTAATTGCTATTGATCGCGAAGGTCTTGGTGTGACGGGCCCCGATCGGGTTGATGCTAACCAGTGGAAACATCACTCCAGTCGTGTGCCCGGCAAGGTAGCGCCCAAGCACGCCGCCGCCATTGCCAAGCCCCTCGGGAAACGCGCCGGTCCGAGAACGCCGCAAGAGTTCGACGCTGCCCTTTTGCCCGGCGCACACGGCCACCACCGGTGCGGCGATGACGCGTTCGCCGCCCTGCACAATGCGAACGCCGCTGATGCTGCGGCCGTTCAATTCGACGCGTGCGCAGGTCGCGTTGATCAGAAGGTCAAGCTTCCCTGTTTTCAGCGCCGGTCGAATGGCGGCGATCTCGGCGTCCATCTTCGCGTCGAGCCGGCACAGATGCACGTCACAGGTTGAGCAGAGGACGCAGGGTCGGCCCTCACCGTAGTCAAGCCCTCGTGGGATCGCCGCCACCTGAACGCCCGTACCTTGCAGCCGTCGAACCACTTGCGCGACGAGCGGATCATGTGGGAGCGGGGGATGTGGATATGGGCACGAGCGCGGAGGTTCGCTGGGATCGCCGTCCGGCGCTCCATGGACACGATAGAGCGCTTCGGCCTGATCGTAGAATGGCGCAAGCTCCGCATACGAAATCGGCCATGCCGGCGACACGCCCGCCTCGTGCTGGACTTCGCGGAAATCGCTCTCACGCAAGCGGTACAGCGCCGCGCCATAGAACTTCGTCAACCCGCCAACGGCTTGGAGTTCCTCCTCGGGGCTGAGCAGGTCGTAGAGATAGTGCCCGACGGGTTCGCCCGCGGCGCGCGCGCCGCCATCGACAAAACCACCGCGTTCGACTGCCAGCACGCTTAGTCCTGCTTGCGCAAGCCTCAGCGCCAGAGTCGCCCCGCCAAGCCCGGCGCCGATGATAATGGCGTCGTAACTCGGCTTAGCTTGGTCGAGACCGATCGCCCCGCGCAACGGCTTTCCCCCTGCTCGCGCCGCCATCGCTACCGCTTAGCGGCGCTCAGGTGCAACGCAAATCGGCCCGGGGAAACGCCCTGAGCTTAGCGCCCCGTCGGCAAATCCTTGAACGCCACGCCTTTGTCGGCGCGCTGGTCTTGGGGCAGGCCAAGCACGCGCTCGGCGATGATGTTCTTCAGAATCTCATCGGTTCCGCCGGCGATGCGCAGCCCCGGCGCGAACATGTAGCTCTGATGGAACGCCCCTTCGAGCGGCGCTAAGTCGCCGTCATTGATGATGCCGTAATGGTCGAGCGTTTCGATCGCGGTGTTGGCGATGTCCATCATCTGGTTGGCGTTGATGACCTTGCCGATCGAGCTTTCGGGCCCCGGGGTCTGACCTTTCGACAGCGCCGTCATGGTACGAAACTTGGCGAGCTTGTAGCCCTCGGCGCGCACGATCCAGTCGGCGAGTTTCTGGCGGAAGGCTTCGTTCTGTATCAGCGCGCCCTCGCCGGTCGGCGATGGCATTTCGCGCGCGAATTCGAATATCTCCTTGTAGTCGGGGCCGTACGAGCCGCCGACGGCCAACCGCTCGTTCATCAGCGTGACCAACGCGACGCCCCAGCCTTGGCCGGGTTCGCCTAAGCGGTTCTTGTCGGGAATGCGCACGTCGGTGAAATAGACTTCGTTGAACTCACGACCGCCGCTGGCCTGGTGGATCGGCCGCGCTTCGACGCCGGGGCTCTTCATGTCAACGATGAACATGGTGAGCCCCTTGTGCTTTTCGACATCGGGGTTGGTGCGCACGAGCAGGATGCCGAAGTCCGAAAAGTGCGCGCCGGTCGTCCATACCTTCTGGCCATTGACGATCCAGTCGTCGCCATCGCGCACGGCTTTGGTCTTCGACGCGGCGACGTCTGAGCCCGCGCCCGGTTCGGAAAAGAGCTGACACCAGATCTCCTCACCGCGCAGCGCCTTGGCAACGTAGCGCTCCTTGGTGGCCTCGTCGGCGAAGGCGATCACGGTCGGCACGCACATGCCAAGCCCGATCGAGAACGGCGCCGACGGCGCATCGAACTTCGCTTCTTCCTGGTTGAAGATGACGGCGTAGATCGGCGGCAGACCGCGCCCGCCATGCTCCTTGGCCCAAGTGATGCCGGCGAAGCCCGCTTCAGCCTTGCGCTTCTGATATTCCTTTGCGGCTTTCAGGTATTCGAGCGGCTTCAGCTTGCGCGCGAGGCGTTCGCTTTCGGCGCTCTTCAGCTGCAGGTTCGCTTCCAGAAACGCGCGCGCTTCGCCGCGAAACTTGGCTTCCTCGGGGGTGTCGTTGAAATCCATGGCTTCAAACTCCGAGCCGCGACGCTAACGGCCCGGCCCGGTCCGAGCAACGGCGCCGTGACGGCAGGGGCGGGTTGTGTTAGGGGTGGCTCATGGCAGACGCCGCTCGCCTCCCCAATGTTCCGGCCAGACCGAAGACGCTGGCTGACTTTCTTGTTTGGGAAGAGGCCCAAGCCGACAAACACGAGTTTCGCAACGGTCAGATCACAATGATGACCGGCGGCACGCAGCGGCACAACCTCATAGCCGGCAACATCTTCAGCGCGCTGAACGCGAAGTTACGGGGCGGACCCTGCAGGCCCTATGTCATGAACGGGCGCGTCGCGCTGGAGGAAACAGAGGCTGGATATTATCCGGACGTGGTCGTCGATTGCGGACCCTATGTCGGCAATGCGCTGGCGACCAGCGAGCCGACGGTGGTGTTCGAAGTGCTCTCGCCCACAACCCGCACGAAGGACTTCGCCGAAAAGGTTCCGGACTATCGCGACACGGAATCGATGCGACAAATCGTGCTGGTGGAGCCGGACGAGCGAAAACTGTATGTGTGGAAGCGCACGGAGACGGGCTGGCGGCAGAGCGAGCTTGGCGCCGCGAGCGCGACGCTAGAGCTGCCGTCGCTGAACATCGCATTGACGCTGGATGAGATTTACGAAGGCGCGTGAGAGATATCGGCGCGGTCGATAGAACAGTGCGTGGGAGCCAGCCTGACGAGGCCGCTACAGTACTTTTTTACCTGGTGGGTGCTTCGAGTATTTCTGTTCAACATCCTGGCAGGAAGCGCTGATAGGGTACGAACTTTGCGCGGACTGGCTTCAGCTTCGCGACACAAAACTTGAGGGCATTGCTGCCTTTGTAGGGCCATTACTAACTCTTTTGGGTGTCATGCTCACCGCGGCTACAATCTACGTGCCAGCGAAGACCGCAACAAAGCCGAGTCCTGAAAGTTATCTTACGGCGCCAATCGTTATCGTAGGGTGCCTCGTTTGCCGCCTGTTTCCTCTTTCTTAGACAGAGTCTTCCGGAGAATATTCTAAACGGATTCTCCCTTCTAGGACTCGCTGGGGCACTCTTTCGGCTCCAGCCAAACCCACAGCGGAGTGCCGAAAGCGCCTAAAACCGGCGCGCGCCCGCCCACCAAGGTTGGCTGTCTAGAACGCCCTCTAAGCCGCGTTCCTCTGTTCCAATCTCCGCACCAGTTTTTCCTTCCACACCATCGGGCTGCCGGCTTGCACCGCGAGCAACTTGGCGCGGCGGAAGAAGAGGTGGCAGTCGACGTCCCAGGTGAAGCCCATGCCGCCGTGGGTCTGGATGTTTTCCTTGGCGCACATGTAAAAGGCGTCGCTGGCCGCGGCGCGCGCAGCGGCGGCGGCGAACGGAAGCTCCGCCGCTTCGGTCGAAAGCGCCCAGGCGCCGTAATACGCGTTCGAGCGCGCCACTTCGATTGCCACATACATGTCGGCAAGCTTGTGCTTGATCGCCTGGAACGAACCGATGGGCCGCGAGAACGCGTAGCGGCCCTTGGCGTACTCTGTCGCCATCTCGAGGCACGCTTGGCTGCCACCGACCTGTTCGAAGGCAATCAACACCGCGGCGCGGTCGAGCACGGTTTCCGCAAGCGGCCAGCCTTCGCCGGCGCGGCCCAACCGCTCGCCCTTCACGTTGGCGAATTCAAGCTTCGCATGTCCGCGCGTGGGATCGAGCGTCTTCAGTGTAGTGCGCGTGACGCTGGGCTGGTTGAGATCGACCAGCACAAGCGAGACGCCGCCGCCCTCCCGGGCGACCACGACCGCGTGCGTGGCGCAATCGCCGTCGGTAACGGGAATTTTTGCCCCGTTGAGCACGCCGTTGTCGAACCGCGTCTGCAGCGCGTCCGCCTTCGGAGCGCCTGGGCCCTCGGCAATCGCGAAGCACCCGATAGCCTCGCCGCTCGCCACCTTCGGGAGCAGCGCCGTCTTTTGAGCTTCGTTCCCGGCCAGAAGCAGCGCTTCGGCGAAGAAATAGACGGTCGACGAGAATGGAATTGGCGCCACCGCGCGGCCGAGTTCTTCGGCGATGACGCATAGCTCAAGGCGGCCCAGCCCAAGGCCGCCATACTCTTCCGGGATCGCCGCGCCGAGCCAGCCGAGCTCCGCGACCGCGCGCCAGAGGCCCTCGTCATAGGAGAGAGACGCATCGTCCAAGATGCGCCGCGTGACCTTCGCGCCGGCTTTGTCGGTCAAGAACTTGCGCGCCTGATCCTTCAGGCTTTTTTGATCGTCGGAGAAGTCAAAGTTCACGCCGTCCTCCGGGCCCTATCGTTAGCGCTTCCTTATCAGCGGCAGCGGCAGTCATAAAAGATTGTCTTTGCGTCAACGCCTTTTCACGAAGGCTAAAGCGCAATCGGCTAGGTTCGGGTCCGAATTACCGGAGCTAACCAAATGGCGAAAGCCGTCTTCCACAAGGGCCAGCGCGTCTATGTGAAGCCCGTCGGCACCTGGGCGCCGATCGAGACCGTGAACCCGCAATGGGTCAAGGGAGTCGAAGAGCCGCTCAAAATCACCTATGACGTTGGTCTCGGCCGCGAGTTCCAGGCGCACGAACTGGCGGCCGAAGAGCGCCTGCTCGCCAAGCCGGACCTGATCGAGACTGAGAATTGGCGGGTGCTGCGAGCGGCAAACCGGTTGTCCGCCGAACCGCGAGACCCGCGCCATCCCGTGCCCGGCACCTATCCCGTGGTGGTCACCGATGAGGCCGATTGGGGCGGCTGGCGCGTGCCGATGTCGGAGTACGACCGCGATCCGGCGCGCATCGAGCAGCAGGCGCGCGTGTTCGCCAACGCTCTGCGGCTGATGCGGGTGGCGCGCGAGTTGATCGAGTTCGCGCAAGATTACCCGCATGAAACACCGGGACCGCTGCAGGAGTTGGCGCGGCAAGCAGAGACGCTGCTGGCGGCGGTCTACCACGAAGGTCAACCCGCCGCGCCAGGGGCCAACATCGCAGCTGAATAGGCTGCGTTGATTTCCCGCTAGGGCGGCGTCATGTGAACTCCCGCAAGCGGAGTTCCTGATGCGCGACGCAGAAGCTGTTACCGTTCGTCTGGCCGACTACAAACCGCCCGCCTACACCGTGGACGAGATCGCGCTCGTGTTCACGCTGGCGCCTAACGATACGCTCGTCGCGGCAAGCAGCGCCATTCGACGCTTGGCGCCCGATGCCTGCCCGCTCATCTTGGATGGCGCGCGGCTGCACCTCGAAAACATCGCCATCGACGGGCGCCCGCTCACGACGGACGAATACCGCGTCGAAGCCGACGCGCTCATCATCCACGCGCCGCCAGCAGCATTCCGGCTCGAAGTGATGACGCGCATCGATCCGGCGTCAAACACCCATCTGGAAGGCCTCTACATGTCGGGTGGGCGCTTCTGCACGCAATGCGAAGCGGAAGGCTTCCGCGCCATCACCTATGCGCTCGACCGGCCCGACGTGCTAGCACGCTACGCCGTGCGCATCGAAGCCGACAAGAGCGCCTACCCTACGCTGCTCGCGAACGGCAATCTCGCCGAGAGCGGCGATCTGGAGGGTGGCAAGCACTACGCGATTTGGGTCGATCCCCATCCCAAGCCGTCCTACCTGTTCGCGCTTTGCGCCGGCGCGTACGATTCCATCCACGACGAATTCAAGACCATGAGCGGACGCACGGTGCGGCTCGGCATCCATGTCGACCCCGGCGACAGCGAACGCGCGCGCTACGCCATGGATGCGCTGAAGAGGGCGATGAAATGGGACGAGGACGTGTTCGTGCGCGAATACGATCTCGACACGTTCAACATCGTCGCCGTACGTGACTTCAATTTTGGCGCGATGGAGAACAAGGGTCTTAACGTCTTCAACTCCTCGCTCATCCTCGCCGACGCCGAGACCGCCACCGACGCCGACTTTGAAGCCATCGAGGCCGTGGTCGGGCACGAATACTTCCACAACTGGACCGGCAATCGCATCACCTGCCGCGATTGGTTTCAGCTCTGTCTGAAGGAAGGGCTCACGGTCTATCGCGAACAGGAGTTCTCGGCCGATCAGCGATCGCGCGCCGTGCAGCGGATCAAGGATGTGAAACGCCTGCGCGCGCGGCAATTTGCCGAGGACGCGGGGCCGCTCGCGCATCCCGTGCGCCCGGCGCAATACCAGAAGATCGATAATTTCTACACGGCAACCGTCTATGAGAAAGGCGGCGAGGTGATCCGCATGCTGCGCCGGATTGTCAGCGAAGACGCTTTCGCGCGCGGCATGCAACTCTATTTTGAGCGCTGTGACGGCGACGCCGCGACAGTCGAAGACTTCATCGCCTGTTTCGCGGAAACTTCTGGGCGCGACCTCTCGCACTTCATGCGCTGGTACGATCAGGCGGGAACGCCGAAGCTTTCCGTGCGGGTGGAATACGATGCCAAGACGCAAACGCTAGCGCTGCACTTGGCGCAGCACACCGCGCCCACACCTGGTCAAACGGCGAAACAACCCCTTCCGATCCCACTCGCAATCGGCTTCATCGCCGCCGATGGCGCCATCGTCGCCGCCAAAGCGCAGGGCGACACGATCGCGCGCCTCGAACATCACTTCGTGCTCGACACCGCCGAGCGTACGTTGCGCTTCACGGGCGTGCTTGAGCCGCCGATTCCCGCCGTGTTGCGCGGCTTTTCCGCCCCGGTGTCGCTGGGTGACGGCCTGACGGGCCAGCAGCGGCTCGCGCAGATGGCGCATGATCCCGATCCCTTTACGCGCTGGGAGGCCGGTCAGGCGATCGCCCGCGCCCTGATGTTGGGAGACGCGCAGGTGGCGCCGTCCGCGCTCGCCGACGCGCTTGGCCGTGAGTTGGATCGCGCACAACAGGACCCAGCGTTCGCGGCGCTGACCCTGCGGTTGCCCGACGTCGCCGAACTTATCCTCACCGCGCCATCCCCCGATCCCGACGCCTTGTTCGCCGCGAGAGAAACGTTGCGTCGCGCGATCTGCGAAGTGCTTGAGGACCGTCTGCTGCGGATTGCGCGCGCGCCGGCCGAGCCGTCCTTCTCGCCCGCCTCTGGGCCTGCGGGTCAGCGCGCCTTGCGCGCAGCCGCTTTCGATCTGCTCGCGTCGCTCGGCGACAAGCACGCGCAAACCTTGGCCGATTGCTTCAGCGCCGCCCGCGACATGACAACTGCGATCGCCGCCATCGAGTCGCTCGGCGCCGCCCAAAGCGCTGCGTTCGACGACGCCCTCGCGCGCTTCTATGCGCGCTGGCGCACAAACCCGCTGGTCATCGACAAATGGTTCTCAGTGCAAGCGGCGACCCCGCGCGCTGAGGCGCTCTCGCGGGTCGAGCAACTCGCGGCGCACGAGGCGTTCACGCTCAAGAACCCCAACCGCGTCCGTGCGCTAGCGGGCGCATTCGCGATGCGTAACCCACGGGCCTTCCATGCAAGCGACGGCGGTGGATATCGCTTCGTCGCCCAGCTTGTCGGACGCGTCGATCCGCTCAACCCAGCGCTTGCTGCGAGGCTGCTGACGCCTTTTGAGTCGTGGCGCCGCTTCGACGCCGCACGGCAATCGCACGCGCAGGCGGCGCTGGCGGGCCTTGCTAAGCAGGACTTATCCACAAACACGCGTGAAATGGTTGACCGGACCCTGGCTTAACTTGGGGGCAGTCGGCTGGGCGTAACGAAGCGAGCGTTTACGAAGTCCTTACAATTTCTGATCTTACGAGTTCCGAACGGCGATTCGGGGTTGCCGAGGAACACCTTTGTCAGACACTCCAACACCGGGCGATGTCGCCGACGTCGGTCCGCCGCCTGAGCGGGCCGCGCGCCCGTTCCTGGCGCTGGTGGCGGTGTTCGTACTGGTGTTCATCGTCGCCATCGGCGCCCAGATCAAAGCGCACCTCGATGACGCCGCCCGCACGACCATCGCGGTACAAGCCTCAGCCGCGGGCCTCATCGCTGAACGCGTCAACGCCAACCTTGCCATTGCCATTGGCGCCGCGGGGGGAGCAGCAGAGACCGCGCGCGCCAACGGCAGCGACCCGATCGACGTGGTTGAGGCCGCCGCTCACGCCGCGCCTGCGGTCGCCGCCGCGCTTATCGGCGCCGACGGCGCGGTGCTGGCGATCACCGACGGGAACTACGCCAACCAGGCGCGCGCCGCCGTACGCGACGCAGGCGAGGCTGAACTCTGGATCGGCGCGCCCGATCTCGGCGAACTCCGGTCCGAACCGGCGATTGTGCGCCGCCTGGGGAGCCAGCGGATCGTCACCATTGTCGGGCCCAGTCTGTTGCTGCCGGAGCTGGACCCGCAAGCGCGGGTGCTCATTGCTTCCAATGACGGTGACATCCTCTATGCGTCCCCTGCGCTCGCAAGCGCCGGCGCGCGCGCGCCTCAACAAGTGCTGAACGCCGCGCAGTCGGGCGCGATCGGGCGCCTGATTAGCGATGGCGACGGTGCTACCTGGGTCGCCGCTGGCGCTCACGCGCAGCTTGGCGACTTTCGGGTGGTCGCCGCCGCGCCAGCGCCCAATCAAGCAGCGTTGCTCATGGCGGCGTTGGCGCGCTTCGCGCTCATGGTCGCAGCGCCCTTGGCGGCAATCGCCGTCCTCTACATGCTGATGCGCCAGAGTGCGCAGCGCGCCAGCCTCGCGCACGCCGAAGCTATGCGCGCCGAACGTCATTTCCGCATCGCCGCCGATGGCGCTAAGGTTGGCGTGCTGGAATGGCGCCCCGGTGCGGATGAAGTGCAGTTGTCGGAGCAAGCCATGCGCCTGCTCGACGCGCCCGCTGATACCTTGGGTCTGCGCGAACTGTTGGAGCTTGTGGTCGCCGACGACCGTTTCGGCGTCGACGAGGAGTTTCGCCAGGCCCGATTGTCCGGTCTCCTCGACGCGCGGTTCCGCATCCTGCGCGGTGGCGCCATGGTGTGGATCGAAGCGCGCGGCGCCGCCGTTGAGGATGTGAGCGGACGCACGCAGACGCGCCTGTTCGCGACGGTGATCGACGTCAGCGAGCGCTACGAGAGCGAAGCGCGGGTGTCGCGCCTCGAAAAGCAGTTGCGGGCGGCGATCGAGAATTTCTCCGGACCGTTCGCCCTGTGGGACACACGCCGGCGCCTGTTGCTGTGGAACCAGAGCTTCGCCGACACCTTCCGTCTCGGCTCAGACGTGCTGCGCCAGCGTGCTTCCTATGAGGCGATTGCTGCAGCCTCGACGCCCGCGATCCGGCGCGAGAAGCACGATCCCAACAATCCGGACGTTCGGGTCATCGAATTGGCGAATGGCGAGTGGCTTCACGTCGTCGAGCGTCGCGCTGCCGATGGCGGCGTGATCACCGTGGGCGTCGACATCACTCCGCTGAAGCGCAAGGAAGAAGAACTCGCGCGCAATGAACGGCGTCTGTCAGACGCGTTGGGCAGAGCGGAGAACCAGGAGTACCGGATCAAAGCGCTGGCGCGCGAAGCGCATGAAGAACGGCAGAAGGCCGAGGAAGCCAGCCGCGCAAAGAGCACCTTCCTCGCCAACATGAGTCACGAACTGCGAACGCCGCTCAATGCCATCATCGGCTTTTCGGAGATCATGTCGAAGGAATTGTTCGGCCCGATCGGCAACAATCAGTACAAGCAATACTCAACCGACATCTTCGATAGCGGCAACCATCTGCTTGAACTCATCAACGACATCCTCGACATGGCCAAGATCGAGGCCGGACGCTTGACGTTATCCCCGCGTCCGCTCGATCCGATGGTCGCCATCGAGCAAGCGGTTCGTCTCACGAAGCGCAAAGCTGAAGAGAAGGGCTTGCAGATCGTGATCGACGCGGTCGACCTGCCTGAGATCGCGGCCGATCATCGTGCGGTGAAGCAGATATTGCTCAACCTGTTATCGAACGCCCTGAAGTTCACCGACCAAGGCGCGATCATGGTGCATGCGCGAGGCAACGCCCAGGGCCTGACCTTGCGTGTGGTCGACACCGGTTGCGGCATCCCCCCGGAGCACTTGCCGCGCTTGGCGCGTCCGTTCGAGCAGGTCGAGCGCGAGCTGACGCGCAACAAGTCCGGAACCGGGCTCGGTCTTGCGCTCACCAAGTCACTCACGGAAATGCATGGCGGAAAGCTCTCGATTCAGAGCGAAGTGGGCCGCGGCACCATCGTCACGGTGACGCTGCCGCGTCAGTTCGGTGGGCCGTTGGTCGAGACCACCGCCGCCGCCTGACCCTATTGCTGCTTCTCGCGCCGGCGCTCGCGGATTCGTTCGCGGATCGCTTCGCGCCGTTGTTCGCGCAAAGTCTGCCCATCAGCCGGCCGGGCTTGCTGCTCGCCCGCGTCGCCGCCGGGCAGCGCCGCGCCGTCCTCGAGCGAAGCACCGTCACGGCGAACAGGGCGCTGCAGCGCCTGGATCGCCACGCGCCGTTCTGCTGGCGTCATCTCGCTCAACAAGTCTGCGATATTGTCATGGAACACGCCGAGCGCCGCCTGATCGGCCGCGCGCATCCGCGCCAGAGCCAGACGCACGCGCTCGGTGTCGTAAGGCTCGGCCATCGCCGTCGCGTAGGCTTCGCGGCGCGCTTGCGCGGCCGTCCGCCGCGCCTCCCGCGATTCGGTCCAGCTTCGGGCGAGGCCCTGGCGAACCGGCCCTCGCGCTTCTTCCGGCAATGCATTCACAAACGCGCGTGGGCCGGCCATGTGCGCCACTGCTTCGCCAGAGGCCGCGCGCTCCCGCCGCACGCCAGCGCCGAGCGCACCAATTGCGGCGCCGACCATCAGCAGGTTGAGCGCAACGGATGCGAACAACAGAGTTCGCCACGGGAAGGGTCTGGCGCTCATCCCTCTTCTCCCAGCCATGGCGCTTCCAGCGCCTGGACGAAGTAGGTCTCGTCCATCGCCGGCGCAGGCGCGAGCATGCCGGCGCCGAAACCGATCAGTACGCCAAACACTGCGCATGCGGCGAGAGCGTAAACCGCCCGCCGATCGAACATCGGATGCGCACGCGGCGCAGCGGCGAGGATCTTCGCGCTTAACGCTTCGAGATCGAGTGGCTCGGATTTCACGCTGTCGAGCGTCGCGTCGAGCGCGCGCGCGACCGCAACGGACGCGGCTACATCGGCGGTATTCCAGCGCGCAAACGCTTCTCCGGCGGCGCGTTCGCCCTCCGGCCAGCGTGAAAAATCGGCGCCGTACGCCTCCAAAAGCTGCTGGAACCGCTCCCGGTTCATACGCGCCCCTTCCTTATCATCATGACGACGGCCCATCGGCGCCGCCCATCAAGTCTTGCGCGACATCCGCGAGCGCGGCCTTCAGCGTGCGCCGCCCGCGCGCCAACAAAGATTCTAACGCCTCGACGCTCACCTCCAGCATGTCCGCTGCGGCGATGTTGCTGCAGTCTTGGAAGTGAACAAGGGTGATCGCGGCGCGTTGGCGATCCGGCAATTGCGCGAGCGCCGCTTGCACCCTCGCCGCGCGCTGCTGCGCCAGCCAGGCATCGCTTGGCAGCGGCGCCGGATCGGCGACCGCCAGCCCCGCGTCGGCGTCCGGCGTTTCGCGCCGCCTGCGCAGCCGGTCGTAGCAGAGATTGAGCGCCACCCGGTGCATCCAGGTCTCGAACTTCGCCGCGCCCGGCCTCCAGTTCGGCGCCTCGCGCCAGGCACGCAAGAACACTTCCTGCGCCACGTCTTCGGCCTCGGTCGCATCGTTCAGCATGCGCCGCGCAAACCCGACCATGCGGGGCAAGTGCCGGCGCACCAGCGCCGATGCGGCGAGCGTATCGCCCTCCGCAGCTTTCCGGACGTACTCGGCGTCCGGGTCTACCATGCGCGCTCAGCCCTTCTCGCTCGACGATCAGACCCTCCCTAACGCCGATTCCGCCGCCCGCGCACAAACCAAAATCACACCCATGAACCGTGCTCCCTAGCGACCTTAACGGCCGGACAGCTTCGTTCCGTCGCTGACCGAACCAATGAGGCGTACAAAGTCGGCGCGGAGAGCGCCCTGCCGGCCGCGCAACGCAGACTCGAGATCATCCGCCCGCAGCAAGGACGTTAACCGACGCTGCAACGGTCCGGGCGCGTCGCCGGGGCCGAGCTCATTATCCATGCATAGGCGCAAAACCTGCTGCAGCTCGGTCCACAGCCGCCAACCATCATGCAGCCGCGTAGCGACGTCAGCGTCGAGACACCCGGCTGCGGCGAGACGCGCCAAGGCAGCGCCCGTGTTGGGCGAGAGCACGTCCGGCGCGTCGGCGGCGTGAATGAGCTGCAGCGCCTGGACCACGAATTCTATGTCAGTCAGCCCCCCGGGGACGAGTTTCAGATCCCAAGCTGATTTCGCCGGGCGCTCAGCGTCCATGCGCGCACGCATGGCGGCGACGTCCGCAAGCGTCTTCGCTGCGTCACGCCGGCGCATCAGCGTTTCATGCGCCATGCGCATCACCGTGTCGCTGAGCGATGCGTCGCCAGCCACAGGACGCAGGCGGGTCAACGCTTGCAACTCCCAGGTCCATGCCTCCTCAACGTAATAGCGTTGGAAAGAGGAGAGCCGCACCGCCACGGGGCCCTTCGAACCTGAGGGCCGCAACTTCGTGTCGATCTCGTAGAGCGCACCCTCCTCCGTCGGCGCCGACAGCGCGCTAATCAGGCGCTGAGTCAGTCGCGCGTAATAGTCCGGCGCTGACGAGCCCGCTGCGTCAGCGGCCGCGTCATACACAAGCATGATGTCAAGATCGGAGGTGTCGGTGAGTTCGCTGCCGCCGAACTTGCCGAGCGCAAACACGGCATAACAACCGGGCTGCGGTCCAAACAACCGCTCGGTCTCGGCCTGGGCGGCATCCACCATGGCCATGACGCACACTTCCGCAAGCCGCGTAAACGCAGACCCCGCGGCGATCGGCGCAACACGTTCTTCCAACACCTGCACGCCGATGCGAAACCGCTCCTCGCGATGGAAGCGGCGCGCCGTGTTCATGCGCGCTTCGAAGTCGGCCACGTCGCGCAGGCGGTCGGCCAAGTCCTCGGAGAGGGCGTCGGAGGCGTCTTCAGTGAACGGCGCCGCAAAACGCGGCTCAATCAAGGTGTCGAGCAGCGCTGGACGCTGCGCCAGCGTGTCAGCGAGGCGAGGCGCCACGCTGAGCAGACGCGCTAGCATGTCAAGCAAGGCGGGCCGCGCGTCGAGTAGCGCCAAAACCTGCACGCCCGATGTCAGGGCGGAGAAAAAGGCCGAGAACCGGGAGAAAGCGTGATCCGGATCGCCGGCGCCAGAAAGCGCGCGCAACAGCTTTGGCGTCAGTCGTGTGAGCAGTTCGCGGGCGCGCTCCGAGCGCATGGCGCGGATGCGGCCATGGTGCCAGCCGCGAATGCTCTGGCTGACGGAAACGGCGTTCTGGAAACCAAGCTTGGCGATCGTGTCGAGCGTCTCCTGATGGTCTTCAACGCCTGTAAAAATGAGGCTGCCGAGCGGATCGGCGAGGCTTGCGCCGCGCCCGAACAATTGATGATCGATTTCAGCGACGATTGCGCGCTGCTCCACTAGAGCAGCGTCAAAGGCAGCGAGATCGGCAAAACCGGCGAGCGCCGCGACGTGCGCGCGAACCTCGGGATCGACGGGCACGCGGTGTGTTTGCGCATCCTCCAGCATTTGGATGCGGTGCTCAACCTCGCGGAAAAACCCGTAGGCGCGCGCGAGCGCATCGCGCGAGGCCGAGACGATCGCACCGGACTCCGTCAGCGCGTCGAGCGCCTCGATCGTCCCGCGCACGCGCAGATTTTTATTCCGACCGCCCAAGATGAGCTGCTGCGTTTGCGCGAACAGCTCGATGTCGCGGATGCCGCCGCGCCCAAGCTTGACGTCGAACACAGGGTCGCCCAGGTCGGCGCTCTTGTGCGCCGACAGGATCTGCCGCTTGATCGAGTGCACATCCTCGACGGCGGCAAAGTCGAGATGCTTGCGCCAGATGAACGGCTCAAGCGAAGCAAGAAATGCGCGCCCGCACTCGCTATCGCCAGCCGCCGCCCGCGCTTTGATGAACGCGGCGCGCTCCCAGTTCTGACCCAGCGTTTGATAATAGTGCTCGGCGGACGCGATCGAGACTGCAACCGGCGTCGAGCCCGGATCCGGGCGAAGCCTCAGATCGGTGCGGAAGACGTAACCGTCAGCGGTGACCTCCTCGAGTGCGCGCACCAGGGGCGCGACCAGACGCACGGCCGCGACCCGCGGTTCACGCGCTTTCGCCTGCGCCAATTGCTCAGCGTCGAAGAACACCGAGAAGTCGATGTCACTCGAATAATTGAGCTCGCCCGCACCCATCTTGCCCATGGCCACTAGCACAATCCCGGGCACAGGGCCCCGGGCGGGGTGATGCTCAGGCAGCACCAAGTCCCCACGCGCAGCGCTTTCCTGCGCCGCCAGGAACAACGCGGCGCGCAACGCCGCATCGGCAAACTCAGTCAGCGCGCCGGTGATATGTGCAAGCGGCCAAGCGCGCCCGAGATCGGCGATAGCGGTCGCAAGGTGAACCGCTGCTTTGGCCTGGCGCAGTGTTTTCATGCCGTCGTCGAGCGCGGGCGGCGCGCGCTCAATCGAACGCGCGAGCGTGAGCGCCTCGTCGACTATTGGCCGCGGCCCCGCGGCAACGAGCTGTTCAACGCGCTGGGGTTGGCGTTCGATCAGGCGCTTCAAGTAAGGGGCGTTCTCCGCGGCCAGGGCTATCGCCGCGCCCCAGTCCGTGCCGTCGCTGGCCATCAGTGCGCCGCCGCCGGCGTTGCATCGGCTGGCAGCACAAGCGCAGCGCCCAGTCCGCGGTGTTCCCCGTCTCCCAGACCATCGCGCAAGTGCAAGCCTCCCTTGTGCAGCCGCGCCACCGCCGCGACGAGGCTGAGGCCAAGCCCCGCCCCTGGCGTCGAGCGCGCGGTCTCGAGCCGGACGAAGCGCTCGACCGCGCGATCGCGGTCCGCGGGCGCGATGCCGGGGCCATCGTCCATGACCCGGACCTCTATGAGACCGTCCGCACGGCGCGACGCGAGCACTTCGACGCGCCCGCCAGCGTGCGTGTACTTCAACGCATTCTCGATCAAGTTCGACACCGCCTGAGTGAACAAACCCGGTTCACCCCGGATCACGAGATTGGGTTCCACGGCGCCACTCAAGGTGCGGCCCTGCTCTTCAGCAGCCGGCTCATAAAACTCGATCAATTCCTGCAAGATCGCGCTCGCATCGAATCGTTCGAAACGCCAGCTTGCGTTGGCTTCGACGCGCGCAAGCTTCAAGATCGCGGCGAAGGTGTCCAACAAGCCGTCGGCTTCCTCTAGCGCTTTGCGCAACGCCTCGCGGTCGGCCTGTGTATCCGGCGGCGTATCGAGCGCCGCTTCGAGCTTGTAGCGAAAGCGTGTCAGCGGAGAGCGTAGATCGTGCGCAATGGCGTCGCCGGCGGTGCGTGAGATGTGCATGAGCCGCTCAAGACGATCGAGCATGGCGTTCAAGGACTCCGCGAGCGAGTCGTACTCGTCGCCTTCGCCGCGCACTGGCGCACGGCGGCGCATATCGCCAGCCATGACATCTCGCGCGGTGTTTGCCAGCGCTTCGACGCGCCGCGCCGCGAACCATGCGCCGATGAGCCCGGCCGCGATCGATATGATGATGCCGAATACGGCGATGGTCCAAAGGACACGGGTGATGCGGCCGGATATCCCGGCGGCGTCATTCAGGTCGCGCGCCACCAGCAGGATCGGTCCGTTGAGGAGCCGACCGATGCGTCCCCGCGCGCGCCCGCGTGTCACGTCATCGCCCTCTGCGCGTTCGAAATTGAAATCCACGCGATCCGACGCGTTGTCCGGCAGCACGGGCAATTGCTGGAAATCGCCTGCGATCACCGCGCCATTGTTTTCGGCGAGCACATAGAGGAAAGGGCTGTCACTGGCTGCCCGCTCGACCACCTCCTGGTCGAGCCGGCGTATGCCGCCCTCGGCGTAGGCGCGCTCGAGCAGTGCATACTCCTGATCGGCCAGGGCGTCGGACGCACGCCGCAGTTCGCCCACCGTGGCGAAGTAGACATAGGCCAGAAGCGCCAGCACCAGCGACAGCACCAATCCGGCTTGCGCGAGGGCGAGCCGGAACGTGGTGGTGCGAAGAAGCGCGAGGCTTGGCCTCATGCCTCCAGTCGATAACCTGATCCTCGCACCGTATGCAAAAGCGACTGGCCGAATTCGCGATCTATTTTCGACCGCAACCGCGAAATGTGGACGTCGATGACGTTCGTTTGCGGGTCGAAATGATAATCCCAGACGTTCTCAAGCAGCATCTTACGGGTCACCGTGTGGCCTGCATTGCGCATGAGATACTCAAGCAGGCGGAACTCACGCGGCTGAAGATCAAGCTTCTTGCCGCTGCGCTTCACGGTGCGCGCCAAGAGATCCATCTCAAGATCGCCGACCGAGAGCTTCGTTTGCACGGCCCGATCGCGTCCATGCCACAGGGCGCGTACGCGCGCGAGCAATTCGCGGGTCGAGAATGGCTTGCCCAAATAGTCGTTGGCGCCGGCGTTGAGGCCTTCCACACGGTGATCCTCGTCATGCAGCGCCGACAGGATCAGCACCGGCGTCGACACGCCTTGCTCGCGAAGATCCTTCACCACCGATACGCCGTGCTTCTTGGGCAACATCCGGTCGAGAACGATGACGTCGTAGCCGCCCTCAAGCGCAATGGATTGTCCGAGTTCGCCATCGCCGGCCAAATCGACGACGTGACCATCCGCGGTCAGAGACGCACGAACGTTCTCGGCCATGTCTGGGTCGTCTTCAACGAGAAGCACTCGCATGAAGCCTCCTTAGTTCCCGCCCAGCTCCACAGCCACAAAGCGCCGTCCAAGCCGTCCGTCAACCTGCAATAGGATCGGGCGGTTGGCGCGCTGGGCTGCATCGACGGCGGTGTTGAGGTCCTGCAACGAGCGAACACTGCGTCCCCCGGCCTGCAGAATGACGTCACCGGGGCGAATGGCCTTTTCGGCGGCGTCGCTGGTCGGCTCGAGCGATGTGATCACAAGACCGGTTTCGTTCGCCGCCAGCTGATAACGATCGCGATCTTCGTTCGTGAGCGGCCGTAGCGACATGCCCAATGCGCCTTGGGCGGCGCCTTGCTGCGCTGGCGGCTCGGGCGTCGCTTGCGGCGTCGGCGCTGCGCTCGCCAACACTTGTTCGGACGGGCGCTCGCCCAGACGCACGTTGATGGTGCGGCGCTGGCCATTGCGCATCACTTCGAGGCGCGCGGTGGCGTTGACGGCGGCGGCGCCGACACGCTGAGTCAAATCGCGCCGATCCTGGATGCGATCGCCGTTGTAGCTCAGCACGATGTCGCCTTGCTGCAAGCCGGCGCGCTCAGCGGGACCGCCGGCGGTGATGCCGCCAATGAGAGCGCCGCGCGTGTCTTCGAGGCCCAGGCTGCGGGCGATGTCTTCGTCGACATCCTGGATCGATACCCCAAGCCAGCCGCGCGTGACGCGGCCGTTGCGCGTGAGCTGGTCGACGACGGACCGCGCTGTGTTGGCGGGAATGGCAAAGCCGATGCCCACGCTGCCGCCAGTCGGCGACAAAATCTGACTGTTGACGCCAACGACATTCCCATGGAGGTCGAAGGTCGGGCCGCCGGAATTGCCGCGGTTGATCGGCGCGTCGATCTGCAGGAAGTCGACATAGGCCGATGACCCCGCGTCGCGGCGGCCGACGGCCGAGACGATGCCTGCCGTGGCGGTGCCATCAAGACCGAATGGATTGCCTACGGCGACCACCCAATCGCCGACGCGAAGGTGGCTGGCGTCGTCGAACGTCACGAACTGGAAGCGGCCGCCGCCACGCACGCGGATGACCGCGAGATCGGTCGGTTCGTCGGAGCCGACGACGTCGGCCTGAAGCTCGCGGCCGTCGCTGGTGCGGATGACGATCTCTTCAGCCCCTTGGACCACATGGTGGTTGGTGACGATCGTGCCCTGTTGATCGATGAAAAAGCCAGAGCCGAGCGATATCGGCGCTGGACCCGGGCGTCCGGGACGGCCGCGGAAAAACTCCTCGAATCCCGGCGGCAGACCCTCGGTGGACCGCTCGGTCGCCGCGTCGGGCCGTTGGCGGACCGAGATGGACACCACCGCCGGGCGCACACGCTCAATCAGATCCGCGAAGCTCATCGGGGCCCCGCCGGGCGCGCTCACAGCGCCAGCGGTGATCTCTTGCGCCTCGGCGGAACGCGCGAGCAGCGTTGGGGCGGCGGCAAAGCCTGCGACCAGCGCGACCGCCGCAGCGCCCGCGATCATGGTGCGGCGGAAAAACTTCACGGTGACGACCTCAGTCATGCAGACCCTCGAGATAAGCCCTGGAAGGGAGAGGCCATGCACGTTGGATGCAACCCCTGGCCGCGCAAGCCCTCACACCTTCTTGGGCCGTCGCTTAGATATGCTTTGAGGCGAAGTTGCGATCAACCGGCGCTGACGGCCGCCGCATCCTATTTGGAAAGCAGACAAAATCGATAAGCAAACCAAGGCTAACGACGAGTCAACGTTCGCCTTCCTCGGGGGTAAGATCAGCCTGGTTGCGGCGGCGCTGCGCCCACACCGCAGCCAGCCCGGCCGCCGCAAGTAAGGCGGGTGCTAACCATAGGATCAGCGTGCGCTCATCGAAGGGCGGCCGGAACAGCACGAAATCGCCATAACGCTCGCGAAAATAGGCGCGAATTTCCGCATCGCTATCGCCGTCGGCAATGCGCTCTCGCACGAGGCGGCGCATATCCTGCGCGATATCGGCCGTGGATTGGGCAATCGGCTCGTTCTCGCACTGGACACAACGGATCTCCTGATCGAGGGCGCGGGCGCGCGCTTCCTGGGTCGGGTCGCCCAGAACTGCTGGGGCCGCGGCTGCCGCCAGTAACGCGATCCAACTCATGGGTTCCTCCCGCGCCGCCGCGCCAGCGACCACAGGCTAAGCGCTCCTCCCAACGACATCAGGATCATGCCCCAGAATATGAGCTGCACGAGTGGGTTCTTGTAGAGTCGAACCGACCACGCGCCGGGTTGCTCGCGAACCGCTTCGCCGAGCGCAATGTAGAGGTCGCCGGTCATGCTCGGCAGGATGCCCACCTCCGATGTCGGCATGTCGGAGGTGGGATAGAAACGGCGCTCGGCCGAGAGCGGACGGACGACGCCGGCTTGCTCGACGCGGAAGTTCGCCCGTGCGGCGCTGTAGTTGGGGCCCTCGACGTTACCGACTTCAAGCAGCGTGATGCGCCGATCCGCAAACTCCACCGATTCATTCGGCGACAGGATGACAGCGCGTTCCATCCGGAACGCGGTCTCGGCGATGGCGCCGAGCGTCAAGACGCCTGCGCCGATATGGGCCGCGCTCATCGACCATACTGCCAGCGGCAACGCCGCGAACTTGGCCCAGCCAGCGCCCTCGCCGCGCCGGTACCGCACCCAAATGTAAGTCAATCCGCCGGCGATGAGCCAAGCGCCGAGCGCCAGACCGATCGCTGGCATCACGCGCCATTGCGACAGGATCAGCGCGCCGATCAACGTCGCGATCGCCAGCGCGGCCGCCGGCGCCAAGCGCGTGAACGCCGCGCGCATGTCGCCGATGCGCCACGTCAGCAGCGGCGCCAAGGGCAGCAGCAGCAGCACCGCGCCCATCAGCGGCACGACCGTCATATTGAAGAACGGAGGCCCAACGGAAATCAGTCCGCCGCCGGCGGCTTCAACCAGCAGCGGATAGAGCGTGCCGATCAACACCACGGCGGCCGCAACCGCGAGCCCGTAATTGTTCCACACCAACATGCTCTCACGGCTGACCGCCGCAAAGCCGCTGGGCTGCGCGAGCTTCTGGGCCCGCGCCGCGTAGAGACCGAAGCCAACGCCGAGCGCTATGAACATCAGCACCAGCACGGCGATGCCGCGCCGGGGATCGATAGCGAACGCGTGGACGGAGGTGAGCACGCCCGAGCGCACGAGGAAGGTGCCGAGCAGCGCGAGACCAAAGCCCATGATCGCGAGCAGGATGGTCCAGCCCGCAAGCGAACCGCGCCGCTCGGTGACGATCGCGGAATGCACCAGCGCGGCGGCGATCAACCACGGCATGAAGCTCGCATTCTCGACCGGGTCCCAGAACCACCAGCCGCCCCAGCCAAGTTCGTAATAGGCCCAGTACGAGCCAAGGCCGATGCCAATGGTGAGGAAGGTCCAGGCCGCAAGCGTCCAGGGCCGCAGCGCTTTCGCCCAAGCCTGATCGGCGCGCCCTTCAATCAAGGCTGCGATCGCGAGCGAGAACGGAATGCTCAAGCCGACATAACCGAGATAGAGCATCGGCGGATGCGCGGCGAGCGCGGGGTCTTGCAGCAGCGGATTGAGCCCCGAGCCTTGCATCGGCGCAGGATCAAGCCGCGCGAACGGATTCGAGAGAAAAAGCGTGTAAATGATCGCGCCGGCCGTGACGAACCCCTGCACGCCCACCGCACGCGACCAAAGCTTGGCGTCCTGCCCGCCGCGTGCGCTCGCCAGAATTGCGCCGAACACCGCCGACACCAAACACCACATCAGCATCGAGCCTTCGTGGTTCCCCCAGGTTCCGGCGATCTTGTAGACCATCGGCTTATCGACGTGCGAGTTCGCCGCCACCACGGCGACGGAGAAGTCCGACACCACGAACAACCAGGTAAGGCACGCAAACCCGAGCAGGGAGAGCGCCGCGCCCGCTTGCGACACAGCAACCAACGCGCTCATGCGGGAGTCGCGTGTCGACGCGGCCAGCCCTAAGGCGCCTTGCGCAAGGCAAAGCGCGAGCGTCAGCGCCGTGGCGAATGCGCCGATCTCTGCAATCATGGCGGCGCGTCGCCTTTCCATTCGCCGCGCTGTTTCAGCGCTTCGGCGACCTCGCGTGGCATGTAGGTTTCATCGTGCTTTGCAAGAACGCGCTCGGCTTCGAACGCGTGCCCAGGCTGCCAGCTGCCCTCCGCTACAATGCCTTGGCCTTCACGGAAGAGGTCTGGAAGAATGCCGTCGTAGCGGACTTCGACTTGCGCGGCGCCGTCGGTGACGGCGAACAGCATGGCGCCATCCTCGCCGCGGCGTACGGTGCCCTCGACAACCAGGCCGCCCAAGCGCACGCGCTGACCCGCTTGGGCTTTTTCCGCGAGCTCCGACGGCGCCACGAAAAACACGATCGATTCTCGCAGCCCCATGAAAGTGAGCGTCATCGCCAGCACCAACACCGCGCCGGCGGCGGAAATCATCAGCAATCGTTGATCGCGCCGCCTCACCGTGCAGTCTCCGCCATCGCTTCGCCGCTCGCCATCCGCCGCGCCATCTCGCGCCGCGGATCGTCCTCGCTCATGCGCGAGAGCGCCTCGCCCCACAAGCGGCGCGCTTCAGCGTCGTCGTTACGCTCCATGGCGGCGAGCGCTTGGTATATCCACGGCGCGGGATCGTCGGTCAGCGTCGCCGCCTGCCGAAACGTGGCGATCGCCTCCGGCGTAATCACGCCATTCTCGGTGGCGACGATCGCCCGCCCCAGACCGATCAGCGCCTCGGCCAGTCGCGGTTCGCGCCGCAGCGCTGCATCGAAAGCGCGCGCCGCTTCCGCGCCGCGGCCCTGCGCCAGCAGCAATTGCCCCGAGTAGAAGTGTGGATAGGGATCGTTTGGGTTTTCGCGCGCAGCGACAGCCAGCACGGCAAGCGCTTCATCGGCGGTGTAGGTGCGGGGATCGCGCTGCTTCAGCGCCTCAAGCCTCGCCTCGAACGGCGCGTCGGGCAATTCCGGGCGCCCGTTAATCAGATAGATAACCAGCCCCAATACCGCGACAGCGCCACATGCGAGCAGCGCGGGCGCGGGCGAGCTTGAGCCGCCGCCAGCGCGCCGGTACGCGCGCAGCACCCAGAATGCCGCCGCCCCGACCATCGCCAAGCCGACCGCCATCACGCCAATGGAAGACCACACGCAGCCTCAGTAGCGCGCTTCGCCGGGCGCACAAATCGTCTGCGACGCCGCAGGCTCAGTCGGTCGCAGGCAGGCGCAGCCGCGCCTTCAAACCGCCCAGCACGCTGCGCTCGAACAGCAGGTCCCCAGCGTAGAGATCAACGGTTTCCCGCAGGATCGACAAACCGAGGCCCTGGCCGGGGGCGGCTTCGTCAAGGCGCGCGCCACGCGTCATGGCGCGGGCGATGTCGGCGTCGGAAAGACCGGGCCCATCGTCCTCCACCACGATCTCAAACAGGGCAGGCTCCGCTGCCGGCCGCACCAAGCGCACGATGACGCTGCTCCTGCCGTACTTGCAGGCGTTATCGATCAGGTTCGACGCCATTTCCAGCAAGTCCTCGCGCTCACCGCGGAAGGTCACGTCGCCTTCGGATTCGAGCACGATATCGACCGGCTTCTGGGTGTCGTACTTCTGTTCCATCATAAAGATGAGGTCTTCGAGATTGCGCAGCACCGGGGTGCGATAGGCGATCGTCGGCGCCTGCGCACCCGCGCCGGCTTCCGCGCGCGCGGCGACACGGGCGCGACGGAGCTGGCGCTCGACAAAGGTCTCCATCTCTTCGACCGACTGACGCAGAATTGCGGCGTCACCGCCGGTTTCGTGATTGGCCGCGTTCTTTAGCACGGCAATCGGCGTCTTGAGGGCGTGCGCAAGGTTGCCGACATGGCGGCGCGCGCGTTCGACGACTTCGCGATTGTGGTTGACGAGCGCGTTGAGTTCCTCAGCCACAGGCTGCAATTCCGCGGGATAGACGTCGGCGAGTTTCTCCAGATCGCCCCGCCGCACACTGGCGATGTCGCGACGCAGATCGCGCAGCGGCTCGAGCCCGATCCGCACCTGCAAGGCGCTGGCGGCCGCCACCATGATTGCGCAAAACGCCACAAACAACGCAAACGCGAGCCCCACCAGTGCCGCTGCTGGCGCCAACACCGCGCGCGGATCGACGCCGACGAGGAAGAGGTAACGCCCCTCAAGATTGGGGATTTCCTGAACGCGCGCCATCAGGCGCAGCGGCTCCGCGTCGGGTCCGGTCACGTTGAAGAACTGAGCGGCGAGCGTCGCGTCTGGCGCGGTCAGCTGCGAACGCAGCTCCTCGCTCAGGGCAAGATCGGCGCCGAACAAGGACGGCGAACGAAACTGAACGGCGAGGACGCCGTCATCGCCAATGCGCGCGATCTGATAGTAGCGGCCGCTCAGCGGCTGCGTGTAGCGGGGATCGTAGGGCACGTCGCGCAGCGCCACTTCGCCGGCGAGGCCGGGCATGGCGTTGCCGAGCAGATTGTCGGTGACGGCCGACAGTTCCGGATCGATCAGCAGGCGCAGCATCTGCCGATTGAACTGGTCGTAGGCGATGACCCCGCCGGCGACGAGGCCGACAATGCTGGCAAGCGCGATCGTGAGCAGGCGCGCGGCGAGCGAACGACGCACCAGATCGCGGAAGCGCGCGCCGACGCCCGCGATGCGGTCGATCACTTGTGCTCCGCCGGATCGATCAGGCGGTAGCCCAAGCCCTTTTCGGTGATGATGCGATCGGTGCCGATCTTGCGGCGCAGGATGCCGATGAACACTTCGATCGTATTGGAATCGCGCTCGTGATCCTGCGCGTAAATCTTCTCGGTGAGCTCGGCGCGCGAGACGATGCGCCCCGCGTGGTGCATCAGATAGTCGAGCACTTTATACTGATAGGCTGTCAGCTTCACCGGCACGCCGTTTACGCTGACCTGGCCGGTCGCCGAATTGAGCTGAAGGTCGCCCACTTCCAGCATCGATGAACGGTGATCGGTCTGGCGGCGCACATTGGCGCGGACGCGCGCCAGCAGCTCGGCCATGTGGAATGGCTTGGTGACATAATCGTTGGCGCCGAGGTCGAGCCCCTCGACCTTCTCGCTCCAGCGGTCGCGCGCCGACAGGATCAGCACCGGCATGGTGCGCCCTTCCTTGCGCCACGCCTTCAGCACGCTGAGGCCGTCGACCTTCGGCAGGCCGAGGTCGAGGATGGCCAGATCGTAGGGCTCAGTTTCGCCGAGGAACTGGCCGTCCTCGCCATTGTCGGCAGTGTCCACCGTGTAGCCCGCATCCCCCAGGGCGGACGCAAGTTGGTCACGCAGGTTCTTGTCGTCCTCAACCACCAGCACGCGCATGAATGTTCTTCCTCAGCGGCTGGCGTCGACTGTGAAGTCGCGCACCTGCCCGTCCGGCATCCGCCAGCGGATCAGATAGACGGGGCGGTCGCCGCCCTCAAGCCGTGCGTTGATCAGTTCCCCGCCATGGCGGGAGCGCAGCATGTCGACGATCTCGGGCAGCGAGCGCAGTTCGCGTTGCCGCGGTCGATCCTCGCCGCGATCCTGCACCGGCATGATCCATTGCGTTGGCGTCAGAACGGGTCCTGCCGCGGCTGGACTGGCGGCGCATATCAACGCGCACGCAAGGAGGAGAGACTTGGCCCACATGACGCGGATCTCTTAGACGCCTCGCCGTGAACCGGCGCTGAACAGGTCATCCGTAATCGGTTAACCGCTCTGACGGGGCGGAGTGTAGTCGCGCTTCGGCCATTTCTTGAGGAATTTCTTCAATTCCTCGTCCGGGATCTCGGGCAGCATCACCTGCAGGCGAACGAACTGGTCGCCTTGGCCGGCGACGCCCTTGCCCTTTAGACGCAGCACCTTGCCGGAGTTAGACCCTGGCGGAATGGTGAGGGTCACAGGCCCTGTTGGCGTTGGCGCCTGCACCTTGCCGCCCTCCACCGCCTCGACCAGCGAAACCGCCAGATCCACGTGGATGTCTTGCCCCTCGCGCCTAAACGATGGGTGTGGCCGAACGTTGAGCTCGACGAGCGCATCGCCGGCCGGCCCGCCCTGCAGCCCAGGTCCGCCCTGACCCTTCAGGCGCAGCACCTGCCCCGACTCCACGCCCGGCGGGATGGCGACGTCGAGCGTGCGGCCTTCGGCCAGCGAAACCCGCCGCCGTGCGCCATTCACCGCGTCGAGGAACTCGATTTCGAGCGAAAAGCGGATGTCGCGGCCCCGCATGCGCGCATAGCCGCGCGCGCCACCCATGCCGCCGCCTCCGCCGAACAGGTCGGAGAATATGTCGCCAATGTCGAACGGCTCGCCGGCGCCCGGCCCCGCGCCCGCATAGGCGCGTTGCCCTTGCCGCGCCCGCGCCCCGCCGTAGGCCATCCGCTCATTGCCGTCCGCGTCGATCTCGCCGCGATCGAAACGCGCTTTGGTCGTCGGCTCCGACAACAGATTGAATGCCGCGGTAGCCCGCTTGAAGCGCTCCTCGGCCTGTTTGTCGCCAGGTCTGACATCGGGATGGAGCTCTTTCGCCAACTTCCGGTAAGCGCGGCGAATCTCCTCGGCGGTGGCCGAGCGCGCGACGCCCAGAGCGGCATAGGGATCCAAACTCACAGCGCTAGACTAGCTCCCGCCCGCAGGCCGACAAGGGCGCCGCAGAATCGTGCGCCATACCCACTATAACGTGAAGGCGGACTCGGTATTCAAGCCTTCGGCGCCTCCATCCCCGATTTGCATCACCCGAAAGCGCAACGACGAAGGAATGACGCCAAAGTCTGCAGTCTGTTCCACTACCGAATAGAGGTAGGCCGGCGCGGAAACGATTACGGTCCGGACAGGCGCAGCGCCGTTGAGCACGACGAGCTTGTAAGCCTCAGTCGACGCACCGAGGGGAGGCTCGGCCGCGCCCCACGCGTCACCGCCGATGCGGGCGCAGCGCACCCAGCTGACGTCAATATCGCCGTTCGCGCCTCGCCTCGCCCGTAGATGCGCCGGCGCCCAGGGCCGCAGCGCCACGCGCTTCAACGTCACCGTGAACGTGTGCGCGCGCGAGTCTTCCGGCGGAGCGCCAGCCGGCGGCGCGACAAAACTCAGCGCCTCGCCCCATTCGTGCGGCGCGATATTTACCCGCGCGAGGGTTGCCTCCAGTTGCACGATGCGCGCCCCGGCCGGATGCGGAACGCGCATGGCGTGCGCCGAGCCGAGACGTCCGCGCAACAGGCCGGACAGCTCGTATTCGTTGGGCGCCACGAGCGTGCAATTCCGCGCCTGCACGATTTCCCATTCGCCCGCACTGCTCTCGATAGCGAAGACGTTTGCGCCATTAAGCACGGCGACCTCCGACGCGCTCGACGGAGCGCCGCCATAGAGGCGGATGCGAAAGCGATTGCCTTCATCCCAGCGATCGACCGATCCCGGCCACAGCGCCCAGGTGAGTTCGCCCATCGTCGCCGCATCGGTGACGCTCGTGCGTTCGCCGCCCGGCCACCCACAATAGAGCGCGTGCGCGCCCCTCCACGGCGTCGCGGAAACCGCCGCCAGCGGTCGATCGTCGTCCTCGGCATTGGGCAGCGGCGGCAGATCGAGCAGCGATACGGCTGGCGTCGGCGCTGGCGTGGGCAGGGCAGGCGCGGACGGTTCGGCAAGGCTGGCCGAACTCCGCGCGGTCATCCGTACGCGGCGCAACGCCACCCGCCGCGTTTCCATATCTTCGATGCGCACGATCTCGAACGTGTCGGCGACGCCGGCGAGCGCGATGACGTCGCCGGGTTCGAGAGCAAGGTGCCCCGGGCCAAGCTCAATCTGCAGCGTCTCTGCTTCGGCGCGGGCGGCGCCGAGCGCGCGCTCGGCGATCGCTTCGGCCGCGTTTGCCTCGAGCACAAGCGGCGCGTCGATCGTGACTACACCGCCTTCGGCGCGATCACGCCGGCGCGCGCTCACGCTCGCGATCAGATAATCGCGCGCTGCGTCGATAAAGCGAACACGCGCTTCGATCGGCCACTCGGCGGCGTCGCTGCGCTCGGCATAGCGTTCGCCGGCGGTGCGCTCCGCGAAGTCTGTCGACGCCAAAGTCAGCGCCGCCTGCGGTGCGCCGTGCTCGAAATGGATGACGCCCGCCCGTTCCGCCGCCGTGAAATCATACGCCGCCATCAGCGGCTCAAGCGCCGCGCGCACACTCGCTGGCGAATCGACGATGACGCCGCTCACCGCCCCGCGCAGCGATGACGCGTCGACCTGGCGCACGCCGCCGCGCACGCAGAGCGCGGTCACCACGTCGCTCAATTCCGACAGCCCGGCGCGGCCGTTGAGCCAATGTCCGAGCCGCCAAGCGCCGCCATCGGCCCAGATCGAGCGTTGCGCCGGGAACGCCGGAAAAGGCCGCGCATCCCACGCCCACAATGCGATGTGCTCGATCATTGGCTTGGCAGTCAGCGTCGAGATCGGATTGGCGGCGCCCGACCAATAGGTGAGATACGCATCGAGCGTGCGGCGTTGGATCAGGTCGTCGCGCGCCCCGGACGAGAACGGCGGCAGC
Source organism: Hyphomonadaceae bacterium (assembly GCA_019753175.1). GTDB lineage: Bacteria > Pseudomonadota > Alphaproteobacteria > Caulobacterales > Aquidulcibacteraceae > Vitreimonas. The sequence continues at coordinate 128,881 of JAIELK010000003.1, read as the reverse complement.
GCGCTTTCGCTGCTCTTGCCGTCGTTGAAGAGGTTGGGGGCGTTGGCGCCCTTATCGACGGCGGGGCAACCCAACTCCACGAACCAGACCGGCTTCGATTGCGGAACCCAGGCGGTCGGCGTCGCGGCGCGCACGCCGCCCGGCCGATTGAAGTGCTGGCGCGCCCAGAAATTGCGGACGTCCTTGGCGCGATAGATCCAGGGTTCATTGTGAGCGCCATCGGTAATCGCCACGCGCGTCTGCGATGCGCGGTGCGCCGCGCTTGCATAATACCAGTCGTAGTTTTCGCCGGCTTCGATGCGTCCACGCAGATAGACGGGCTCATAGATGTCGCGCGCCAGACCTGCATCGAGGTGACCGGCGCCGTCACGCCAGTCGCTGAGCGGGGGATACCAGTCGATGCCGACAGCGTCGATGTTGGCGTCGCTCCACAACGGATCGAGGTGGAAGTGCACATCGCCCGTACCGTCTTGCGGTTGGTGGCCGCCATACTCAGACCAATCCGCGGCATAGGTGAGCTTCGTCGCCGCGCCGAGCATGGCGCGCACATCGGCGGCCAGTGTCTTCAGCGCCGACACCGCCGGATAGCTCGAAGCGCCATCACGCGCCGTCGTCAGCGCGCGCAACTCCGAACCGACGATGAAGGCGTCGACGCCGCCCGCAAGCGAAGCCAGCTTAGCGTAGTGCAAAATAAAGCGACGGTACGACCACTCGCTCGGCCCCGCGTATGTGGGCACGCCGTCGCTGGCGCCGAAATGCGCAGGCGCTGCTGCGCCGAAAAACGCAGTGACTTGCGCTGCCGCCGCGCTCGTCTTGTCCGGCGTGCCTGGCCGCCCCGCCGCTGGGTGCAGCGAAATGCGGCCACGCCACGGATACGCCGCCTGCGCTATACCGCCGTACGGATCGGGCAGCGCGTTCGTCGCGGGCACGTCCATCAGTAAGAACGGGTACAGCCAGACCTTGAAGCCGCGCGCCTTCAGTTCGGCGATGGCGTTCTTGACGCTGCGGTCGCTCGGCGTGCCGCCGAACGCCGGTGCGCCATCATGCTGGCTGATGAGCCGCGCGCCGCCGCGCGCGACCCCGCCCGCACGCCACAACACAGGCTTGGTTTCCTTCGCTGCGACCTCGACGCCCGGTTTAATCGCACACGAGCCGCATCGCAGATCATCCCCGAACCAAGACGCCACGAGCACGATCGTGTCGCAGCTTGGGAAGTCGGCTTTCAGCTGATCGAGCGACACCAGCAAATTGGCTCTGTTGCGCTCGGACTGCACGTTCTCGGGGGTCTCGCGCCCTGGCCCTAACAGGCGGAAGATCGGCGCGGTTTCGTACACGAACTCGCCCGCGCCAGGGATGACGCAAAGCGCTTTGACGCGATCCTCGAAGCGCGGGCCTGGCGTTGCCGGCGGCGCGGCGCGGATCACTTCGAACGAGAGCTGCGGAATTGTGTTTCCAAACTCCTCGAGCGGCAGATCCTCAAACACCACGTAAGCGAGCCCGCGATAAGCCGGCGCGTTGGCGGCGCCTTCGATCGCTTCGATCAGCGGATCGGGCGCTTGAGTCTCGCCCCCCGTGTGCAAGCGCCAGTTCACGGTGCTGAGATCGAGCGCCTGACCATTGGCCCAGACTCGGCCGAGGCGCGTGATCTCGCCTTCACAAAGGCCGACCGCAAACGAGAGCGAATACGTGTATGTCGTGGTGGTGGCGCGCGGGCCGCCCTTGCCGCCGCCGACGTCCTGCGTTTTCTTCTTTTCCTTGAAGCGCGCCGTCCAGATCACTTGCCCCGCCAAGCGCGTGCTGCCGAACAGGGCCGGGATCGACGCGCCTTCGCTCGATGCTTGCATGTGCAGATCGGTAAAGCGCGGACCTTCGTACGCCGCCGTCGTTCCGAACAAGCGCTGATCGATGGAGCGCCCGAGCGCGGCGCCGCCCGCGCTCAACACCGCCGCGCCAATGCGGCCAAGCGCGCCGGGAAGCGCGGCGCCGACTGTGCGCCCTATGGTGCTGAGGACGAGTTCGGCCATGGCTCGATGTTCGGGAATTGAAACGTCGCCGCCCAGCGCGTGCGCCACCACGGCGCAAACCGTGAGCGCACGACGGCGCGGCCCCAATAGGCGTGGATGATCGCCTCGCCTTCGTCGAGGATCGCTGCGTGCTTCATGGGCGAGCCGTGCTCCATGCGGAACAGCAACACGTCGCCAGGCGATGCGCGCTCGGATTCAACCTCGACCAAGTGCCGCAGCGCCGCTTGGTATAGTGTTTCTTCGCCCAGGCGCTCGGCCCAGTCAGGCGTGTAAGGGGGGGCAAGCTCGGGCTCAGCGCCGTAAAGCGTACGCCACACGCCGCGCACGAGCCCGAGGCAATCGCAACCGGCGCCCCTGGCGCTCGCCTGGTGCTGATACGGCGTGCCGATCCAGGCGCGCGCTTCCTTGAGCACGCTTAGTCGGGGGATCATGCGAAGCGCGAGCTTCCGTCCATGCGCTCGCCGTCGCGCGGACCCGCCTGCACGACATCGTTGCCGGGCATGTGCGGGAAGCCGCGGAAGTTCGTGGTGTTGGCGAATTTGACGCGGCAGGTCTCGAACCGCTTGTCGCAACCCGCGGTGACCGTGAAACTTGCGCCGACCTGCAGCGCCGGCCCCGCCGGATCGAGCAGGTCGATCACCGCCTCGCCTGCATCAATGCGGTGGGCGCTGATCTCTGCGCTGCCGCCGCTGGTCCAGACGAGGCGCCCGCTTGTGAACCAGCCGGCGGCGAATGCGCCGAGACCGCTGGCGCGAAATGATGCGGCCGAGAGAACCTGCGTTACCGCGCCCGCGCCCTTGAACACCGCTGTCTCAAGATTGACCGTGCACCGCGCGTCGCCGACGTCTGCGTCGCAAAAGCAAGAGAACACCCGCCCCACCGGCGTGTTGAGCGCCGCCTGCAACCCGCGCAGCTCCGCTTCGAACGCACTCACGCCACGCCGCACTTCTCCCAGATGACCGGCGAACACGTGCACACGCAGCGATACGTCCGTCCAATCCACGCGGTAGAGATCGACGCGCGCACCGTCCCACAATCCGCGCGACAGCTCGTCTTCGCTGAGCGCCGCCGCGTTCAGAGCCCCGGCGACACTCGCGGTATCGACGGCAAGGTCGAGGCTCTTTTCGATGGCGCCGGTGATGAGGCCGGTCGACGGCTGCGCCGTCATGCCCTCGAAGGTCAGCGGCCTGTCGTGATCGGTGAACGCGAACGTTTGACTGTCGCGGCGGGTGACCTTCCAAACGTAGGCGAGCGTCGTCACGCCGGACACGAGCCGCGCTGCGAGCATAGCCGGGACAGCGCGCATCAGAGCAGAATTTCTACAAGCGGAACCGAAGGCGCGCGGCCGGCGCCGAAACCGTCAAGCGTCATGTCGAGGCGCTCGACGTCGAAACGAACGGGCGTGTCGAAGAGGAACCCCGCAGTGACCGCAGCGCCGCTCGCGGGGGGCGTTGCGAGTGTCACATCGCCGCTGGTCGTGTTGACGCTGAAGGCCCCGGTTGAGAGTTGCACGCCCGCCACGCCGATCATCACACTGGCTGCGACTGGCTTGGCGATCGGACGCACATAGGCGGCATCGCCGGTCCCGTAGCGCTTGACGAGCGCGAATACCGTTCGCACGCCGTCGCCCGCGCCGACGCTCTGGTCGGCAAATGCGGGTGTTGCGCTCGGGGCGCACGATTTGTGATCGAACGGATCGCGGAACCGGAAGCCGTGGAGTTTGCCGCGCCGCGCTTCGAAGAAGCCAATCAGCGTGCTTAGCTCGCTCAGGGTGCGCACCGCACCGCCAATGTCGTAGCGCCGCCGGCTATGCGCCCACGGTGTGTTGCGCGCCTCGCGACCGGAACCGAGCGTCACCACGTCGACGCGCCGCTCTGGCCCGCCGCTGGCGCCAAGCGCGAACGGCAGCGGCAGCAAGACTTCATGAAACGCGCTCACAGATTGCGCCTCCCGTAGGCCACCGCGCGGGCGATGGCGGCGGCGATCTGACCCTGGTTGCGCGCGATGGCGTTCGCGTCGCCGCCGGCGAGATGAAAATGCACGGCGACCGGCGACGCGGTCGGCGCGGAAGGCGCACCAGACGGTGAATTGGTTTGCGTGAGCAACCGCTGGAGCGCGATCTTCGCCAGCTCTTCCAAGATCACCTTGGCCATGCGCTTGAACGCAGCTTCACCGCCCATCGCCGCCGCGCCGAGTGCGTTGGCGATACGCACGCCAGCGCGCTCGAACGCCGCGCCCACCTCCTCCGCCGCTTGCTGCGCCGGTCCCCGCGCGAAACTCTGTAGCGCTGCGGCGGCGGAGGCGAGTTCCGATTCGATCGATGCCAGGCTCCGTGTCTCAGTCATGGGGCTTGATCCGGATAAGCGCGCACCAGCGCTTCAAGTTCGTCGCGCGTCATCGCTGGCGCCTCCCCGCGCGTCAGCGCGCGCCATTCCCTGACGCTGAGCCGCCAAACAACGTCCGGCGCCAAACCCAGGGCGCACCCAGCCGCCAGCATCTCTGCCCACGCCTCAGATTTCATCGAACGCCGCCTGGAACGCCCGTGCGACTGCATCGGCAGCCGCCTTCGGGTCGATGGGCGCCGCCGCCAGCTCCGCACTCGACATCGCATTGCCGCCGCCAATAGTAAGCGCGGAGATCACCAGGATCAGATCAGATGCGGTGAGACTCGTCATACGATCGGCCAGTTCGGCGAGCGAGCCGACGTCGAACGCGCCCTCCAACTCGGCCAAAGCGCCGAGCGTAACGCAGAGCCGCGCGTCGCGCTCACCGATGCGCAGCACCACCTCGCCGCGCGCCTTGTTGTGTAAGCTCATGGGGTTGCCGTGAAATTGACCACGCCGGCCGATGCGAGGGTGATTGCAAAAGCAGCCTCGCCGTCGTGATCGCCGGAGTAATCGAGCGACTCGATCAGAAACGGCCCCTGCAGTACGCCGAAGCCGGGGATCACCAGTTGAAAGCTACGCGCCGCTTGCGTGAAGAACGCTTGCTGGATCGCGGCGTCGGAAGCCGCATCCTTGAATACGCCAGCGCCGCTGACACGCGCGGACTTGACGCCAGCGCCTGCGATCAGCTCGCGCCAGGCGTCTTGGCTCTCGCCGGTGGTGCCGTCCACCGTGCCGGCATTAAGCGCGATGGTCTTGGCGCGAAGGCCCGCGACGGTGGTGAAGGTCTCTGGTGCGCCGCTGTCGCCGATCTTGATCAAGACGTCGCGACCTTTTTGGCCTGGCATGATTGCGAACTCCTAATTCGGCTCGGTCACTGCGCGCAGCCGCAGCACGCCGTGGGTGGTTTGCGCGTCGCCGGCGCGGAACACGTCCGCGAACGACGCATAGAGAAGTACGAGGCGATGACCCGTCAGCGTGAGCGACGCATTGTGCAGGGCCGCACGTAGCGCGCCGATAATGTCGAGCGCTTCAGCGCGCCCGCCGTAGCGCGACCAGACATGCAGCGTCAGCGCGTGTTCAATCCCCTGCACGCTTGCGGCGTCAGCCGCACGCGACTCCACCCGGCCCAGCGTCACGTAGGGAAACACCGCGCCCTCAGGCGCATCGTCGTAGATGCGCGCGGGATCGCCGACGAGCGCCTTGACGCCCGTATCCGCCATCGCCGCGGCGCGGATGGCGGCGATCAGCGCGCGTTCAGCGCTCATAACACCTCCTCCTCGGCGACGAGATCGATGCGCGCCCCGCCCTCGTTGCGCACGGCGAGAATGCGTAGCGTCCGCGCGCCCCAAAGCGCGCGCCAACCGGCGCGGATATCGTCGCGGCGGTTGATGCGCACATTGAACCGCGCTTGCGCCCCGCCCGCGTCGAACGCGGTGTTAGCCTCCGCGCTCAGCACCGTGAGCTCCGCCCAGATCTCGCCGGCGTCGCTCCACGAGGTGGCCCCGCCGCCGATCTCGTCGGCGACCCGGGTCGGCTTGCGCAGGCGCAGGCGCGCGCGCATGGCGCCGATCGCATCCATCACAAGCGCGCCGGCGCGAACGGACGCATCAGCGCCCGCGCCGTTTCAGGGATGGCACGCTCGCCTTGGCGCGCCTCATAGAGCGCGGCGACGATCTGCAGCGTCGCCAGCCTGAGCGAAAGCGGCAGATCGGCGGCGACGTCGTCGAAGCCCGCGTCATACTCGATCTCGATCCCGCCGGCGCTGCGCAGCGTCGCGGGCAGGCCCGGCGGAAACACCAGGCGCGGGCGATCGTAGGCGCCCTCCAGACGGTAGCGTGCAGGATCGATGATGCTCTGCGCGCCATTGTCGGCAAGCAAGCGCACGGCGACCACATTGGTGACGGGCCCCAAACCCAGCACAGCGCCATTGACCGCGTCGCGGCGCCAGATATCGAGGCTTTCGCGCACGCGCCGCGTGATCAGTGCGCGCCCGCAACCGGCCTCCACCGCATCGCGCGCGGCGCCGATCAGCGTATTGATGAGCGCATCCTCGCTATTGTGATCGATGCGCAGAAAAAGCTTCGCCTCCGAGAGCGACACAGGTTCGCTCGCCGGCGGCGTAACGATGATGATGGACATGGGATTCCTAACGAACACCCATTCCCGGGGCGACGCGAAGCGGTGCGCCCGGGACCCATGACCACAGAACTTTCGTGTTCATGGGCCCCGGACTGCCGATTGCGTCGTCATCGCGGGATCGGTGGAAGCGGCTCAGCTCACCGCGAAGCGCAGCACTTTGATGGCGTCGAAATTCTGCACGCCGCCGCCAACGCGCTTGGTGACGTAGAACATCACGTACGGCTTGTTGGAGAACGGATCGCGCAGAACGCGCACGCCGGCGCGATCGACGATCAAATAGCCGCGCTGAAAATCGCCGAACGCGATCGAGTTCGAACTCGCGGCGATGTCGGGCATGTCTTCCAGTTCCGTCACTGCGTAACCAAGCAGCGTCGCGCCGCCGCGATCGTTCGGTTCCCAGATATACTGGCCAGAGGCGTCCTTCAGCTTGCGCACCGCCGAGACGGTTTTGCGGTTCATGACGAAACGCCCGTTCTGGCGAAATTGCGCTTTCGGCGCATAGACCAGGTCGATGATCTTATCGACCGGCGCTGTCGCCGCGAATCCGCCAGCAACGCCCGTAGCGATATAGCCGATCTGGCCCCAGACATGGCTCGCGTCGGCGATCATGGTGTAGTTCAGAAAGCCCTTGGGCTTGTTGATCCCGTCGCCGTTGACGAACACGGCGCGTTCCTGCGCGGAGAACGCGTCTTCAACTTCGCTGGCGATCCATTCTTCGAGATTGACGAAGGCGTCGTCGAGCAGCGCCTGGGTGGCGGCGAGATTGGCGTAGAGCTCGGCAGTGGGAAAATCGAGCAGCGCCAGCGTCGGCGAAGAGGTTTCCGTGCGCGCGCCGGTTTCCGCCGCCCAGCCGGAGCCGGAGGCGGTCAAGCTGATCGGCTTGCGGAACAGATTGGCGCTGGTGGTGCGCACCGACGCGATCTCGCGCATCGGCGAAGCGGCGCGCAGACGGCTCTCGATCAGGCGATCGAGTTCGGGCGGCGCGAGGTGGCCGCCGTCGGCGGCGACGCCGACCGAGAGCGCCTTGGCTTCGAACGCGCCGAGCGCGGAGATGTCGCCGCGGCGCACATAGGCGCTCCACGCCGATTTGTGCTCCGACTCCGCGGGGTCGGCGGAAAGCGCGGGGCGCCGCCCGGCGAGCGCGGCGCGTTCGATCAGCGATTTCTGCTCGGTGAGCGCACGATCGATGCGATCCACCTTCTCTTCAAGCAGCACATCGCCGCGCTTGTTTTCGATGGAATCGAGGCGCGCGTCATTGGCCGCCTTGAACTCCTCGAACGCGCGCATGAGCGCGTCCGCCCCGCCCACGGGCGCGGCTTTGACTTCCTTCTTCACGGTGGTCTCCTTGGTTATGCAGCGATCGGCAGTCTTGGCTGAGCACTCACTGGCGACTGCCGAAGTCGCGCCAGCGGCTGCATGGGATAGGTGACGATCGAGACTTCGAGCAGATCGACCTCTTCGAGCAGACGAGTCCCCCCAGCACGCGACGCAGCAAGGGCGACAAAGCCGATCGACAAGCCATCGACGCCGCGCGCCAGCATGCGCCTTGCACGCGCGGCGCCGGGCAGATCGTCGCGGATCGCGCCGCGTACGTAGAGGCCGCGCGAATCCTCGCGCGCCTCGCTCCAATGGCCGGCGAGCAGGCGCGGCTCATGTTCCAGATAGATCGGCAAAGGTTCGGTGCGGCGCGCCAAGCTCTCGCGAAACGCCCCCGCGCGGACGATGTCGTCCATCCGGTCGCGTACGGCAAAGATGGCGGCGTAACCTTCAACGATCACGCGCGTCCACCCGCTGTTCGATCCGCGCCAGAGTTCGCTGCTGCTCGGCGAGTTGACCCTCGACCCGCGCTAAGCGCTCGGCGACTTCCGGCGCGCTGATCGCCGCGCGCTCGACCTCACGCAGGCGAGCAGCGGCGCCGCCGATCCAGATCAGGCTGCCCGCGGTTTCGAGCACCAGCGCCAGGATCAGCGCCAGTGTGACGCGCGGGTCAAACTTCATGGCAAACCCGCCAGCGCGCGCTTTTCGTCCGCGCTGAGGAAGTCCGCGTTCGACAATCTGGACCACAGAGCCTCCCTTTCCACGGCGAGCGCGGGCACGCCTTCCATGTCGACACTGAGTTGGGCGGCGCCCGCCTGCGGCCAACGCGAACCGAGCCAGGCTTCGATCCCGCGCGCCGCCTTCTGCGCCAGCGGCAACGCGCTCTGGCGCCAGAAGGCGAGGTTCGCCTCTCGATAATTCGAGTAGGTGTTGTCGCCCGGAATCCCGAGCAGCATCGGCGGCACCCCAAACGCGAGCGCGATGTCGCGTGCGGCGGCGTGGCGGGCTTCGATGAAGTCCATGTCCGCAGGGGTCAGCGACATCGGCCGCCAGTCGAGCCCGCCTTCGAGCAGCATCGGACGGCCTGCATTGGCCGCGCCCGCGTGCATGTCGTCGAGCTCTTGCTTCAAGCGACGAAACTGCTCTTCGCTGAGCCGCTCGGCGCCGGTGAACACCAGCGCGCCGGATGGACGCGCCGCGTTGTCAATCAGCGCCTTGTTCCACGCGCCGCCGGCATTGTGGATGTCAATCGCATGGGCCGCCGCTTCCATTGGCGACAGCCCGTACCAGTCGTCGGCCGGATGGAAGAGTTTCAGATGCAGGATCGGCGCTTCGCCTGTCACCGGATCGCGCTCAAAGCGGCGCACATCGGCGCCCACGCGATGCTCCCAACCGATGGGCCAGCCATCCGGCCCCGGCAGCAGACTGATGCGGTCAGGCCGCAGCACATAAAGTTCAGCCGGCGCATCGGTGTCGATGCTGGCGGCTTCGAGGTAGGCGTTGCCCGCCACTTGCAGGTGACCGAAGAAGGCTTCCAGCAGCTCAACGCCGGTCTGTTCGGGGTTTGGCCGCGCGATCAAGCGCGCAAGCGGGTGATCGCTTGGCGTCACGCGCAGCGGCGCGCTCGCAGCCGCTTCGGCAATCAGCCGTACGCAGCGATAGGCCACCGCATTGCGTGCATAGCCCTCGCGCGCAAACACGCCGACGTCCCGAGTCGACCATATCGGTCGCCCCAGCGGATGGTAGGCTATGAGTTTGCGCTCCACGGCGCGGGGCGCGCGGAGTTTGCTCAACCAGTTCAGCATTCGTGATGTCCGTTAGATGATCCGCAGCCTTGGCGGCGCTGCGCCGTGGAACAGATCCGTCAGCGCCCACACCAACGCGTCGAGCCGGTCAGGGCTTTTGGTGAAGCCCGCAGCGCCAAAGCTGCACATCTCGTCCTCCAAATCGGCGAACGCAGCTGCGTGACGCACGCGGCCTTGCGCGTAGAGCGCCGCGATCGGTTCGGCGCGTGCGCGTTTACCTTCGCTGGCGCGCACCAGGCGCACGATCGCATCAGGCGCCGCCGCCTTCAGCACGCTGCGCACCATCTCGCCGCCGTTGTTCGCTTCCGCCACAATCCATTGGGCGCCCACCGACTCCGCAAGCTCCACCGCGCGGCGCGCCCACACATCCGGTGGCGCGCCTTGCAGGCTCGCATCGGCGAGCACGTAGGCGACGCGAGCGCGGCCCTCTCCGCGCGCGCCGGCGGCGACGATGCCGCACGCATCGGCTCGCGAGCCGATCGTCACCGGAGGATCAATGGCGACGACGACACGATCCAGTTCGCCCTCTGGCCGCTGCCTCAACGCCTCAAGATCGGCGCGTTTCCACAGCGCGCCTTCGGCATCTTCGATCAGCTCGCCCAGCAGTTCCTGCCGGTGGCGAATGCCGCCACGCCAGCGCTCGTTGAGCGCGGCGATGAAGTCCTCCGCCACGTTGTGAGCGTTGTCCCATGTCGTCGAACGTGTCACGACCGTATCGGCCGCTGCCAGCACGCGCTTCAGCGCCGCGATCGGACGCGGTGTCGTCGTCACCAGCGTACGCGGCCTGCGGCCCAACCGCAGGGCGTGATCGAGCGTATTCAGCGTCTCCTCCGGGTAGGCCCAGAAGCACAATTCGTCACACCAGGCGGCGTCGAATTGCGGCCCGCGCAGGCTCTCTGGATCCTCCGCCGACAAACAGTGCGCCTGCGCACCGTTTGGCCAAATCAGCCGCCGCCGGGTCGCCTCGTAGCTCGGCCGTGCATCTGGGAGCGCGCGGATGCCGGACTGACCGTCCACCATCACCTCGCGCACGTCGTGAAACGTCGGGCCGATGAGCGCGATGCGGCCGAAACGACCGTAGCGCGCCTCGGCTGATACCCACTCCGCGCCGGCTCGGGTCTTGCCGGCGCCGCGTCCGCCCATGAACACCCAGCGCCGCCATGCGCCGTTGGGCGGTAATTGCTCCAACCGAGCCCAAAATCGCCAATCACGGAGCAGCCTCGCCAGTTCCGATGCGGTGAAGCACGTCGTCAGGAGCTCCAGCTTGTGCAGCGTCCGCAAGGCGACGTAGCCGGCTTCTGAGTTCGGCGCGAAGGGCCTCTTCATCGTGCTCCTGTGACTGTGCGGCCAGCGCCGTAGCAAACTCGGCCACCTCGGTCTCGGCGCGGGCCAGCGCGGAGACGGCCTTCGCCCGGCGCTCGCCTTCCGCCGCGTCGCCCTCGCGCATTGCCTCGTGCGCCCAGACGAGCCAAGTGCGCAGCAATTCCCCCGCTTTCATCGTCTGCCTCGGGTTGTTTCGAACATGCCTGCATCCTAGGGCGACACCGGCGCAGTCGGATTGATTGTTCAGACCGGCTTCATAAGGCTGCGATTCATTCGAAGACGGCGTGGAACGAGGCGGCGCTCGTCCCCTTATTTCCTGGTCAGAATTCGGCCATACCTCTATTGGACACCGCCACCTGGAGACCTCTTAGTGCCTGACCCACGGCCCGATCTTCGGCGCGGCGTCGACTGGGCTCGCCTGCGCGCCGCAGCGGCTCAGCGTCATATCGAGACCATGCTGAAGGACCGCACGCGCCTGACTTGGCGTACGGCGGCGAGCGTGTTCGCCGCCGTTATGCTGGCTGCGGTGATCGGCGTGTGGGTCTGGATCTATTGGGGTTTGCCGCGGGTTCCTGACGCGCAGGCGCTGTGGACATTGAACCGGCAGCAATCTGCGATTTTCGTCGACGCCGAGGGCGAGATCATCGGCGCGCGGGGGCCTTTCTACGGGCAGCGCGTCGCGCTTGGCGAACTCCCGGACCATGTTTGGCAAGCCTTCCTCGCCATCGAGGACCGGCGGTTCTACGAGCACGAAGGCGTTGACCGCATGGCGGTGCTGCGTGCGCTGTGGGCGAACATGCGCGCAGGTGAAACCGTACAAGGCGGCTCCACGATCTCGCAGCAGCTGGCGCGCAACCTCTTTCTCAACAGGCGCCAGACGCTAAACCGGAAGCTGCGGGAAATGGTGCTGGCCTCGCGCATCGAGAGGCGTTTGAGCAAGGACGAAATCCTCGAACTCTACCTGAACCGGGTTTATCTCGGCGACCAGGCCTACGGCGTCGACGCCGCCGCACGCCGCTACTTCAATAAGCCGGCAGCGCAACTCACTCTGGCGGAGGCTGCCTTGCTCGCAGGACTCCCCAAAGCGCCGTCGGAACTGGCGCTCAGCTCCAATCTCGAAGGCGCGCTGGAGCGCCAGCAACTCGTGCTCGACGCCATGGTCGAAGCAGATTTCATTACCCCCGAGCAGCGCGAGAGCGCACGCGCGCAGCGCATCCGCGTCGCGCAGCGCAGTTCGCCCGAGCGTGTCATGGGTTACGCGTTCGACCTTGCCTTGGAGCAGGCGCGAGATGTCGTCGGCGATCGCGCCAATGATCTCGTCATCGAGGTCACGATCGATCCCGATGTGCAGAACGCCGCCTACCAAGCCGTGCGCCGCCGGCTCGGCAACCGCGCCTTCGGCCGGCGTCCGTTGCAGGCCGCCGTGCTGACGGTGAACCGGCAGGGCGAGATCGTCGCTCTGATCGGCGGCACTGACTACAACACCTCAAAGTTCAACCGCGTGACCCAGGCGCAGCGGCAGCCTGGTTCAACGTTCAAAACCTTCGTTTACACCGCCGCCATGGAGGCCGGTTTCGACACCGAAGACGTGCGCTACGACGAGCCGGTGGTGATCGATGGCTGGCGGCCGCGCAATTACGACGAAGGCTATCGCGGCGCAGTGACGCTGCGCACCGCCTTCGCGCTGTCGATCAACACGGTCGCCGCGGAGGTCGGTTACGAAGTCGGCCCAGGACGGGTGGCGGATGTTGCGCGCAGGCTCGGCGTGTCGAGCATGCCCGAGCGCAACGCGTTCGTGCCCCCCTCGATTGCGCTGGGCTCGATCGAAACCACGCTGTGGGATATCACCGGCGCGTTCGGCGTTTACATGAACGAGGGGCGCCGCATCGATCCGCACATCGTCAGGCGCGTGCGCAACGCCTCGGGCGACGAACTCTACGTGCGTCCCGCTCACGAAGGCCAGCGGGTGCTCGACGAGGAAGTGGTGCTGCGCATGAACTCGATGATGGGAGCCGTGGTGCTGCGCGGCACCGGCACGGGCGCACGCCTTGGCGACCGCGACATCGCCGGCAAGACCGGGACGAGTTCGGATTGGCGCGACGCCTGGTTTGTCGGATACAGCGCCGACTTCGTCTCCGGGGTCTGGGTCGGCCACGACGACTTCACCTCGATGGGCCGCACCACCGGCGGCACGCTGCCGGCGCAGATCTGGACCGACACGATGCGCGTCGCCCACGATGGCGTCGAAGAACATCCGCTGCCCGGCATCGAACAACCCCTGCGCTCGCCGGAGCAAGTCGAGATGGCGAGCTTCTTCGATCAACTGGCTGACGCGTTCGGCGAGTCCGAGATCGAGAATTTCGTCACCGATATCTTCCGGTAGGGTTCATGGCGGCGGGGCCAGCGCTAACGCACGTCAAGGGCCTGCGCCTGACGCTCGGGGGGGCGCCGCTCTTCGACGACGTCGAATTCGTGCTGAAGCGCGGTGAGCGTGCGGCGCTTGTCGGCGCCAACGGCGCGGGCAAGTCCACTCTGATGCGCATGGTCGCCGGCTTTGCCGAACCTGACGGCGGCGAGATCGCCATCGCCAATGGCGTCGTGATCGCCTACGCCGAGCAGGACGCACCCTTCGACGGCTTCGCGACACTTCGCGACTTCGTGACGGCGCCGTCGACGGCGCGCGCCGGCAGCATGGGCGTGCTTCCCGATCACGCTGCGGAAGCGGAATTGCAGGTGTTCGAACTCGACCCCGACGCCGACCTGCGTACGCTCTCCGGCGGGCAACGCCGACGCGCGTCGCTCGCGCGTGCATTCGCCGCCGAACCCGATCTCCTCCTGCTCGACGAGCCAACCAACCACCTCGACATCGCCGCCATCCAAGCCCTGGAGCAGCGACTCAACGCCTTCAAGGGCGCATGTCTCATCATCAGCCACGACCGCCGCTTCCTCGAGCGCAGCTCAACCTCGATGCTCTGGCTGCGTCAGCGCCGCGTCCTTTCCAACGATCGCGGCTTTGCGGCGTTCGACGACTGGGCCGAGGAGGTGGAGCGCGAGGAGACCCGCACGCTGGCGCGGCTCCAGACGCATCTCGCGGCCGAGGAACACTGGTTGCGCCGCGGCGTCACTGCGCGCCGGTCGCGCAACGAAGGCCGCAGGCGTAAGCTCGAATCGCTACGCGCCGAACACCGCGAACGCGAGAGCGCCGCGCGCGCCGTCAAAGCGGTGCTGCAGGCTGAGCGCGGCGCGGAATCAGCACGGCTTGTGATCGAAGCCAGTAAGGTTTCGAAGCGTTACGGCGACGTCCCCATTATCGAGACCTTCTCGACGCGCATCATGCGCGGCGATCGCGTTGGCGTCGTCGGCCGCAACGGCGCAGGGAAAACGACCTTGCTGGAGCTGCTGCTCAAACGGCTCGAGCCCGACCAGGGCTCGGTGCGCATGGGCGAAAATCTGCGCGTCGCCTATGTCGATCAGGCACGGGCCCTGCTGTCGCCGCATACGACCATTTGGGCGGCGCTGGCGCCGCAAGGCGGCGACCAAGTCGTCGTGGGTGGTCGGCCCCGCCATGTCGCGGCTTACGCCGGCGACTTCCTGTTTCGACCCGAACAATTGCGCCAGCCAATCTCGGCGCTCTCGGGCGGCGAACGAAACCGCCTGGCGCTTGCGGTAGCGCTCGCGCAGCCCGCCAACCTGCTTGTGTTGGACGAGCCAACCAACGATCTCGATCTCGACACCCTCGAAGCGCTGGAGGACATGCTTGCCGCCTACGACGGCACTGTGATCATCGTCAGCCACGACCGCGCCTTCCTGGACGGCGTCGCCACCCAGATCGTCGGCCCGTTGGGCGGCGGCCGGTGGGTCGAACACCCTGGCGGCTGGGCCGAATTCGAGCGCGCTTATGGCGGCTCGGTCGTCGAACGACCCAAAGCAGGCGCGAAGGCCGCCTCCGCTCCGGCCGCGACGCCTCGCAGACAAACCAAGCTCAGCTACAAGGATGAACGCCGCGCAGCCGAGCTCGACGCACTCATCCCGAAGCTGGCAGCCGACATTGATGCGCAGGAGCGGGCGCTCGCAGACCCGGCCGCCTTTACCAAGGATCCCAAGGCCTTCGATGGAGCAGCGAGACGGCTGCAGGCGCTGCGGGCGCAGCATGAGGCCGCGGAATCGGAGTGGCTGGACATCGAGCTCCGCCGCGAGGCGCTAGGCTCTTAAGCTTTTTTAACCGCCCCAACGCTAAGGTGGCAATCCCCGGGAAGAAATGGACGTCTTGCGATGACACAGGCGCGGTTCGCGAAGCTGGTTGACCTAGCGCGCACCACGGACAGCGAGAAGCGCCGAGACCTGCTGCGCGAGGTCACGAGCCTGTTCTTCGAGACGTCAGCGAACCGAAGCGAACGGGAAACGGCGCTGTTCGACGATGTGTTGAAGCTCGTCGCGGCGGAAATGCAGGACGAGGTGCTGTCGGAACTCTCGCATCGCTTCGCGGACGCCAACGACGCTCCGGCCGGACTGATGCAGGATCTCGCCAGCCGTTCGTTTGAGGTCGCCGGACCGGTACTCCGGCGCAGCCGCTCGCTGAGCGAAGCGGTGTTGCTGCACGTGGTCAACAATCAGAGCCAACAGCATATCAAGGCAGTGGCGCAGCGCGAGAACGTAAGCGAGTCGCTGTCGGACGCCATCGTACGCCGCGGCGACGATCACGCACTCGACGCTCTGATCCGCAACTCTACCGCCAAGATGTCGCGCGCGGGCATGGAGACTGCGGTCGATCGCGCCCGCAAGAACAGCATGCTGCACGAGGGCGTGGTCCACCGCAAAGACATGCATCTCGACCTCTTGAACGAGATGTACTTCGTGGTCGAGGCGCGGTTGCGCGATCAAATCATGGAACGCAACGCCTCGGTCGATCCCGCCACTTTGGATGCGGCGCTCGCCAAGGCGCGGGCGCGCGTCAGTAAGACCGCGGGCGACCTGAGCGCCGAAGCCAAGAACGCCATGACCTTCATCCAGTCGAAGCGCAGCAGCGGCGAACTGAGCGCCCGTATGCTGGTTTCGCTCTATCGCGAAGCCAAACAGATGCACTTCCTGTACGGCCTCGCCGAGCTGACACAGGTCGATCCGCAAACCGTGTCGGACTTGGTCGAACGCAAGGACCTCGACGGCATCGCCATGATCTGCCGCGCCGCCAATATCGAACGCCCGCTGTTCGTTACGCTCGCTGTCCTGATCGGCGGCGGCGACGACGCCATGACGCGCGCCGAAGAGTTTGGCAAAATGTACAATTCCGTGCCCGTAGAGGCCGCTCAGCGCGCCATCCGTTTCTTCAAGGTGCGGCAGAGCGCGGAGGGAAAGGCGGCTTAACTCGCCCGCTCCTTCGCCGCGGCGAAGCGCACCTTCGGATTCTTATCTTGCACGTAGCCGATCTCCCAGGCGCTCTTGCCTAGAAACACCGGCGCGCCGTCGACATCCTCGGCCATTTGCGACGCTGATTTCTCGATGAACCCATCGAGATCGGCGCGCGCTTCGGCGCTGACCCAGCGCGCAGCCTGGTAGGGTGAGGTCTCGAAGATCACATCGAGCCCGTACTCGGCCTTCATGCGCTCATCCAGGACGTCGAACTGCAGTGCGCCGACGGCGCCCACAACCAGGTCGCCGCCTTGCACCGGCTTGAACACTTGCGTCACGCCCTCTTCGCCGAGCGATTCAAGCGCTTTGCGGAGGTGCTTTTGCTTGAGCGGATCCCTGACGCGCACGCGCTTCAGGATTTCCGGTGCGAAGTTCGGAATGCCGGAGAACACAACGTCGCCGCTCTCCGACAACGAGTCGCCGACACGCAGGCCGCCGTGGCTGGGGATGCCGATCACATCGCCTGGAAACGCTTCGTCGGCAATTTCGCGCTCCTGCGCCAGGAACATCAGCGGATTGTGCACGTTGAAGCCTTTGCCGGCGGCGGTCTTCAGCGTCATGCCACGCTGAAAACGCCCCGAGCAGATACGAAAGAAACCGACCCGGTCGCGGTGCTTGGGGTCCATGTTGGCTTGTATCTTGAAGATAAAGCCTGAGACCTCCTCGCGCCCCGGCGTCACTTCACTCGGCACGCCCTTGATCGTGGCTTTTTGTACGCCCGGCGCCGGCGCGTGGGTGGCCAAACCCGCCAGCAATTCCAGCACGCCGAAGCGGCGCAACGCCGAGCCGAAATAGACGGGCGTCAGATGTCCTTCTCGAAACGACGCGAGATCGAATTTGGGCAAGCCTTCGCGGGCCAGCTCAGCAGTCTCCTCCAGTTCGGCGCGCACGTCGTCGTTCACGCCGAGCAGATAGTCGTTGCCGCCGCGCTTTTGCCGCTCAGCGCTGGCGAAGCCCTGCTCGCCAGCTTCCAACCGGTGATACGGCACGAACTCTTCGGTGGTGAGATCGAGCATCCCGGCGAAACGCTGCCCCGACGCCGCGGGCCAGAACATCGGCGCTGTGTCCATCGCGAGCTTCTGATGGATTTCGTCCAACAGCGCGAACGGGTCCTGCGCCTCGCGATCCATCTTGTTGATGAAGGTCGTGATCGGGATGTCGCGCAGACGGCAGACTTCGAACAGCTTCAGCGTCTGCGGCTCGATGCCTTTAGCCGCATCGAGCACCATGACAGCGGAATCGGCGGCAGTGAGCGTACGATAAGTATCTTCGGAGAAATCCTCGTGGCCGGGCGTGTCGAGCAGATTGAACACCAGGTTCTCGTGCTCGAAGGTCATTACCGAGGCCGAGACCGAAATGCCGCGCTCGCGCTCGATCTTCATCCAGTCGGACTTGGTGCGCCGCGCCGCGCCGCGTGCAGCCACCACGCCGGCCAAGTGAATGGCGCCCCCGGCAAGCAGCAGGCTCTCGGTCAGCGTCGTCTTGCCGGCGTCGGGGTGCGAGATGATCGCGAACGTGCGCCGGCGCGCGGCTTCGGTGGCGGGGGTGGAGGGCATGGGTGCGGGCGTTTACTGTGGAGGCGGCTGACTGTCGACCGGCTCCAGCAAGAAATGCCGCCCCGCCTTGTCCTCGATCTCGATCACCCAGAGGTCTGGATCGAACTCGGCTTGGCGGCGCACATGCGCGTCAACGGCGCGCTCGTCGTCGCCCAGGGTCCCCGCTGACAAGTCGAGCCACACCCGCTCGCCCTCCTCGCCCCGCCGCGCCGGCGCATAGAGCCGGGCGCGGCCGTCAAGGGTCGCCACTTTGACCAGAACCGCGCCGGCGTCGGGGTCGCCCTTGCGCACGACCGCGGCGAAGGCGCCGCCGATCTCGGCGCGGCGGATGAGGGCGCTGGCCCAAAAATCGGTCTTGAGGTCGGCCATGCGGGCGGCTGGTTCACCTGAAAGCAAGAACCATAGCTTAACGCATTCCACCCATGCGCACTGCCCTCGCCGCCATTTTGTTTGCCGCCCTCGCGTGTCCTGCCTCCGCCGCGGAAGGCCCGAACGCGCGCGAAGCCTTTGTCGAGCGTCGAGGACTGCTGGAAGCAGATACCCGCTGCAATTTGTTAACGCCGTCTCTGCGCGGCGCCCTGGAGGTTGGCGCCATGCAGGCGCGAGGAGCGCTGCTGCGGGCGGGCTGGACCGGCGCGCAGATGCGCGACCTGGAGCGTGCGGTCGCCGGCGCCGCACAGGGGCGCGCCTGCAACGATGCGCGCACGCTCGACGCCGCAGCGCAAGCGCGCGCTTCCTTCGGGCAATGGGCCAATGCCGGCACGATGGAGTTCCCGGGGTGGGAGCGCAGCTGGACAGCGCGTCGCGCGAACCAAGGCTGGCGCTTGCACCAAGGCATCGACGCGCCGATTGCAGCGACATTCGGCGTCCGCCAAACCAATGACGTGCAGCGCTTGGCGCTGGCGCTGGACTTGGCCCGTAACGCCGCGCCGCCAACATCCGCGCAACTCGTTCTTCGCGACAGTGCGCGCGCCGCAGCGCCCGACATCAGTTTAACCCAGCGCATGTCGCTTGGCCTTGCCGCGGGCGCGCCGCCGGCAAGCGCGACGCGCGCCTTCTCGTCTACGCGCAGCCTCGATCGCGGCGAGCACGGCCGCCGCATTGCGGTCTTTGCATTCCCAGACGAAGCCTTCGCGGCGCTTGTCGCGCTCGACCCACACGAGAGCGTGGAGCTGCGCCTCACCACCGGCCGCAGCACGCAACGGCTGTACATCGAGGTCGGTGATATCGCCGCAGCGCGGGCTTTTCTTACGCTTCAGCGCTGAGCACAGGCAGCGCGATCCGCACCAGGACGCCACCTTCGGGGCTATCGTGAAAGCTCAGATCGCCGCCGTGCAGACTGGCGAGTGCGCGCACCAACGCTAAACCCAGGCCTGTTCCCTCGACCTGTGCAGCCGCCTTGCTGCGGGCGAAAGCACGGCCCAGCCTGGCGCGCTCCTCTCGGGAAATGCCGGGCCCGGAATCGGCGACGTCAACCACAAGGACCCCGCGCTCTGCTCGCGCGCTGATCATGACGCGCCCGCCTTCCGGCGTGAACTTGATCGCATTGCCAACAATGTTGATCAACATACGGCGGAGGTTCTGCGCATCGGCGCGAACCGCGAGCGGCGCGTCAGGCGTGATGAGGCCGAGCGCGATCTGCTTTTTGGCGGCGCTGTCGGCTGACAAGCGCACCACCTCCTCGACGATCAAGCGCGCATCGAAACGCTCCTTGGCCACTTCATACCCACCCGCCTCGATCCTCGAGAGGTCAAGCAGATCATTCACGAGACCCAAGAGGTGGTTGCCGCTGCGACGTATGAGGCCCGCATATTCCACGTAGCGCGCACCAACCTCGCCGAAAACCTGGCGTTCGATCATCTCGGAGAAGCCCAGGATGTGCGTCAGCGGCGTGCGCAGCTCATGCGACACCTCCGCGAGCGGCCCGATCGCGCCTACTGGCGCCGCCAGCTGGCCAACGCGGGCGAGCGTCATCAGTGCGGCGACGAACGCGATGCAAAGCGCCGCCATCGCTGCAGCGTAGACGCCGAGGTCGGCATCGGGCGCGAAGCGTGACAGCCAGATCGCGAGGCCGAACGCCGCAAGCGCGGCGACGCCCGCGCCCAATGTGCTGCGCGAGAGAACCAGCATGGCGATGGCTGGCGGGACGAGGAAGCCTGCCGCAAGGGGCGAGGACGCCCCGCCTGTGCCAGCCGCAAGCCCGGTAATGGTCAGCACCCAGACCGCCAGCCAACCACGCGCGGCCCAGCGATGCTTCAGCCAGGGCAGCGCCACGAACCCGGCCCAGGCCGGCGCGACGGCCAGGGCGGTCGCTTCTGCCATCAGGCGGCTATCGGCCCCTAGAGCCCAGGCGAGCAGTCCGCACGCCGTCGCCCCGGCCAGCCACAGCCAGCAAACCGCCGCCAGGCGGACGCCGAGGCTCCAACGACTTGCAGCTGTTACTGCCTGTTGAGTTGACACGGAATTAGCTCTGACGAGTAAAAGGGCCTTAAGGCGTTGGGGACATGCTGCCCGCTCTGCCGAGCGGCTGAAAGCGAACTCGCCAGTCTAGTAAATCCAGGAGCAAGCGTATGCGCAGCCTAGCGGTGTGGACGACAACTGCAGTTGTGGCGCTGATGAGCGCCGCAAACGCCCAGACGGCCGCGCCTGCTCAGCCAGCGGCGCAGGCCGAGACGGTCAATCTGCAGACCGCGGTCACGGCATACGCCGCCTATCACAACGACGTCACCGAGCTGCGGTCGGCCAACCCGCGCAATCCCGCTACGCTTGAAGAGGCGCTGGACCGGGTCGCGCGGCACAATCGCGACGAACTCACCCGCGGTTGGATCGCCTATGGCGCGCAGACCGCCGCGCAGTCGCCGGCCTTCGTGCAGGGCGTGCGCGACGCCGCCGCCTATTACGGCCGCGACGCGGTGATCTGGGCTGTTACCGTCGACCCCTCCTACGCGCGGGGCCTGCGTGGCGGCCAGGAAGCCACCCGCCTCATGCTCGAGTCCGCGCACGCGGACGCTCAGCGTATCACGGCGGTCGCCGATCGCTACCAGGAGCTCGCCTATTCCATCCAGCGCCAGCGCTGGGCCAACGCCGTCGCGCCGCGCAAGGACGCACGCGTGCAACGCATTCGCGCGCTGGGTCGCGAGGGCGCCCCCGACAACGCCGTGCCGGCCGAACACACAACGCGCTTTGCTGTGACGCCGCTTTCGATCTCGCCCGCGAGCGACCCGACCGTATATGGCGGACGGCGCTTCTGGGACGCGCTACGCGGCCAAACCGCTGTGGAGGTTGCAGCGACCCCGGTCGGCTATCAATGGCGCGTCAACCTCACGCGCGGCGAGGCGCTCGACCGCATGTCGGCGGTTGCGGCGCTGCAGGCGCTTGACGCCGTTGACTCCAACCAGAGCGCCGTGAGCCGCCTGATCAACGATCCACGCTCGCGCGACTGCTTCGAGATGGCGCAACTTCAGCTCTATCAATGCATGTCGGCGGCGCGCTTCCACTACGAGAACGCCTTCTGCCTCGGCCAGCACGGGCTGCGCGACATCGGCACCTGTATCGGCGCAGTCGGTCTGGCGGATACCGCGGCGATGACCCCGATCCCGGCAGCCAGCGGCGGCCGCGGCGACGACTGAGCCTTGTCGCCCGACGCCCCAGGGCGCATGTGGGCGGCATGAGCACGATCGACGAAGCGATTGATGAGATTGCAACGGACTTTGCGCTCCTCCCGGATTGGGAGGAGCGCATTTCTTATGTGATCGAGTTGGGGCGCGCACTGGCGCCGCTGCCGGAGGCGGAACGCAACGAAGCGAACCGCGTGCGCGGCTGCGCCAGCCAAGTTTGGCTGGTTTCCGAACGCCGCGCCGATGCCCCGGACAGGCTGTTCTTTCGCGGCGAATCCGACGCCCATCTGGTGCGCGGCGAGATCGCGCTGTTGTTGCGCCTCTTTTCCGACCGCACGCCGGCGGAGATCATATCCGCCGATCCGCGCGCAGTGTTCGAGCGCTTGGGACTGAAAGATGCGCTGACGGCGCAGCGCTCCAACGGCCTTTTTGCCATGATGAACCGCATTCAGGCCGAGGCGCGCGCGGCCGCGTAGATCGCGGCCAGCTGCGCAAGCCCCAGTTTCAGCGCCAGCTTTGCTGAGCGTGCAGGCCACCCTTCCGCGCGTTCCAGCGTTTCCAGCCCCTCTTCGCGGATACAGGTGCTGTGCAGCACCCGCCACAAGGGCGGCGCCAACGCGTCCATTGCCTTGGCAAATCGCTTGCGCCGATCGCACCGCTCGGCGAGGCGACGCTCCTGAGCATTGGCTGGACCCCGCGCGCTCGTTCCTTGCGGCGCGGCCGACCAATCCGAACCGCGCATGAGGCCGGCCTGCTGCGCTTCCCAGTCGGCGCGCAACATCCGCGCGGCGCGCAGTTCGTCGCCATCCAGCCACGGGCGCCCCTTCGCGTCCTTCAAAGCGCTGAGCCGCGTGATCGCGGCGCCCGACGCGACAGCGCGCGCAGCGCGAACTTCCGCGTCAGTGTCGATAACCTGGCGCTCAACGATCGCGGCGTGCTGCGCCGCGAAGGCTTCATGCGGTGGGGCGGCTTCGCGCCGCGAGCGCGCACGACCGGCCACGGTGATCACGTAGCCAAGCTCGCGCTCGAACGCGATCGCGCCGTCGCTCGCGAGCGCCGCCACCTCGCTCGGCGCAAGTCGAGCCGCGGGCCTGCGGCGCCGGTCGCCACGCGGATAGATGGCGAAGGCGCGACCATCGCGGCTCGCCGCCAACACCGCGCCCGGCGCCGACAGCAACGCCAGCGCGCGTTCCGTCGTGGCCATCAGCGCGCGCTCCAATGCCGTCGGCCCGGCCGGGGAGCATCACGCAGCATCGCTTCGAGATTGCAGAGCCAAGCGTCGAAGCCAGCCTCGTCGCGCCGGTCCTCGATGGCATGACAGGCGTGGGCCACCGTCGAGCGATCGCGCTCAAACGCAACCGCCACCCGCGCCAAACTCAACTCGAACGCCGTGTGGCAAAGGTACATCGCCACTTGCCGCGCGAAGGCGGCTTCCGCTGAACCCCGCTTCGGGTCCAAGATCGCGTCTTGGGCCACGCCCAGACCGTAGCTCGCAACGCCCGCCGCCAGCCGCGCCGCGGCCACGTCATCCGTGCGGTTCTCGCACACCCTCATCGTTCCAACACCTCAACCGAGCGACCCCGTGCCGATCAGCAGGATAGCCGCACCAGCCCTGGTGTTGGATAGATTTTTTCCTATTTCTAGGTTTTTTTTCCTATTGCGCGAGTCTGCCCCAGGCCCATGCGCTTGGCCAGGTTGGAGCGCTCCTTGGCGTAATTGGGCGCGACCATGGGGTAGTCGTGTGGCAGGCCCCACTTGGCGCGATACTGATCGGGCGTCAGCCCATACCGCGTGCGCAGGTGACGCCTCAGCGATTTGAACTTCTTCCCGTCTTCCAGGCAGATGATGTAGTCCGCTGTGATCGACTTCTTGATCGCGATCGCGGGCTCAAGCACGGCCTGGTCAACTTCCCGAGGCGCACCCGCAACCTCCTGCAGCACCGCGTGCACCGTGCGGATCAGCTCCGGCATGTCCTGCGGTGCGACTTGGTTGGCGGAAACAAACGCCGCAACGATTTCTGCGGTCATCCCTACGAGGTCGCGCTGACTTTCCATTGGACAACACTTCCGCCAGTCAAGGTGCGAACAATAGGCTCAGCTAACTCCCACGCAAGCCAATACTTCCACGCCGAATTACCGGCGAGGCGTGCACCTATGCTCAACAGTCTAAGGCGCCGCTTTTGTTTGGCGCGCCCTCACCATTGACTTGTCGACAGCAGCAGCACGCCGAGGAAACCCGACAACGCCAGCAGCCCGGTCAGCGCAAAGGAACGCCGCGAGAAAGGATCGTCGCACAACGCCACCAACGCAGCGAAGCGTTGCGACAACCATCGTCCGCTGGCGTCTGCGGCGCGCTTGCTCGCATCGTAGAGCCCGAGCGCGAGCACCCCCGCCATCTGCCCGGCCTGCGCCAGCGGCCCTCGATAGAACCCATCGACGTCCGGGATTTCGCTCTCCGGTGCAGGCAGCGGGCGGCGCGTGCGCAGCAACAGATAGACCACACCCGCAACACCCATCAGCTGCAGCTGCGGCGCCAGACGCGCCACGGCGAACGGGTCGAAGGTGAGTTCCGCGGGCATGAGGCCGTACAGCCATTGCGGCGCCAGCCCCACCGACGTGCAAAAGAACACCGCCAGACTGGTCCCCAGCACCATGGCGAACGGCGCTTCGTTGCGCACGGGCTGAACTTTGGTCGGCGCGTACGCGGCCAGCGCCAAGCGCAATGTGAGGCCGACGAACAACACGCCCGGCAAAGCCGCGATCATGGTCCACAGGACACGCGTTTCCCAACGCGCAACCGCGTCAAGCGCGACGCTGTGGGTCGCATAGGCGGCGAAACCCGGCGTGGACACCGCAGCCAAGGATGCAGCGATCCCAAGCGCCGTCGCAATCGGCGCTATGCCGGAGGCGCCTTCCAGCGCCGTGAGGCGCGCCGAGCCAACGCGGTGAAGGATCGCGCCCAGCGCCAATTGCAGCGCCGTGAAGCCGACAATGACTGCGAAGGCGTGTCCTTCCGCCGCCGCCAAGGCAATCGGCGACCCGATCCCGATCAGCGCAACCGCGACGCCGGTTTGCGCCATGAGCGCATAGGCGCTGGCGCGCCGAAGGTCGTAATCGGCGACCGCGTAGACGGCGCCGAGTGCAATCATCGCCATGCCGATCGGCGTCAACACCGGTTCGGCGGGATAAAGCCGGGCCAGCATGTAAACGCCAAGCAAGGTCGTGAATGCGCAGAGCGCCGCCCCGCCCGCCGGCGAAGCGTGCGAGACAGCATCCTTCAGCCACACGTGCGCGAGCGGCGCGCCGACACGGATCATGATGGCGGCGAAGATGCACGCGCCGCTGACGCTGGCGGCGTCCATGCGGCCGAGCACAGCGCTGGCCGCGCCTTCGGTCAGGTGCAGCGCCACGCCGACAAGAAACAGCAGCCCCTCAAGCCCGTGCCAGATCAGCAAGCGCGCGCCCGCGCGGTTCGCGCCCGGCAGCGGTGAAGTCAAGACCAGCCAAGCGGTTGCGAGTCCGGCCAGCGCGGCGGCGGCGACAAGACTGATGAGATCCCCGACGAACAGCGCCGAGAGCGTCCCTCCGGCCAAGAGCAGGATCGCCGCGTCTTCAACCACGTTGCGGCGCGCGCCGGTGGTTATGCCAACGCCGATGAGGGCGAACAGCACGGCGATGCCGAACATGCGATTGAGTGCATCCAGATTAAGGAAGACGACCGGCAGTCCCATCTGCGCGACGGCTTCAGCGGCGCCGAATTCGCGCCCCAGCAATAGCACGAAGGCGGCAAACGCGGCCGCGACGAAGATCCAGGTGCGCGTTTGACGCGGCGCCGTCAGCACCAGGAAAGCGGCCAAGATCAGCGCAAAGCCGGGATTGAGCGTCAGCATCGGCTAGTCGCTCCGCTTGCGATGCAGGAACGCGTGCGCGAGACGAGCCACCGCGAGGCAAAACAGCGCCGCCGCCGCGCCAATGGCAGCAGCGCCGCCGGGGCTGGCGCCGATCCAAAACGGATCGGGATGACGCTGCAGGAAGTCCAGGCCAACGCCCAGGAGCGCCGCGCTCGCGCACAAGACCAGCGCCACGCCGCCTGCGCCGCCGCGCTTGGGGGGCATGAGTCCGTTCATGGCGGGGTCCATACCGGTGAGAGAAACGATGCGAGCGGATCGGCCACAAGCAGCAACCAAAGCGTCGCCGCGCCGCTCAGCACCACCGGCGCGACCAAGGCGATCGATGCGCCGTCGGCGCGCACGAACGGGTTCTGCGGCGCTTCTCCCGCCAGGGCGTTGGCCGCGAGCGGACCCAAGTGCGCGAAGGTCAATACCGCGGCGAGGCCGGCCAGCGCCGCCGCCCAAAGCAAGCCCGCACCCGCCGAGGCCGTGATCAGCCAGAGCTTCGCCCAGGCGCCGGAAAACGGCGGCATGCCGATCATGCTCGCCGACGCGAGCGCGAACGCTGCGAACGTCCACGGCATGGCGCGCCCGAGTCCGGCAAAATCCGCCGCGTTCTCGCGCGCGGTCAGAACGGAGACCGTGCCGAGCGCCATGGTGAGCGTGGTGGCGGCGCATGCGACGGCAACGATCTGCAGCGCAGCAGCGAACAAGCCCGCAGGCAGCGCGAGCAGCGCACCCATCACCACCGCCAGCGATTGGGCGATGCAGGAGTAACCGAGGCGCTCGCGCAAATTCTGCCGCGACAACGCGATCACCGCAGCCGCGCACATGCCCAGCCCCGCCAGCACGATGAGACCGCGCGCTGCGAACGCGGCGTCGTGCAGCGCCGGCCCGAAGACGAACGCCGCCACTTTGATGACGCCGACGCCGCCGGCCGGCAGCACCGCTACGCCCTGGATTGTGACCAGTGCCGGATGGGGCGCTACGCTCGACGCCGGCAACCAACGCTGCAGCGGCGGTACCGCGGCCATCGCCAATCCGAGCACAAAGAGCGTCAGCAGGATATTCGCGGTCAGGGTGTCGACACGGCCCGCAAGCATGCCGCCGGCCTGAAAGTCGAGCGCTCCAACGAGAGCGTAAGTCCAAACCATCGCCGGCAGGAACAAGCCGACGGACGCCGCCAGCAGCACGCCTAAGAACACCCGCGCCGCCTTTCGGGATTCTTCATCGCCGCGATGGGCGACCAGCGGAAACACCGCCAGCGTCAAGGCCTGGTTGGCGACGAACATCGTGAACAGGTTTGCTGAGAACGCCACCGCCATCGCCGCGGCGCTCGCCAACGCAAGAAACGCCATCATGCGCGCAGGCGCCGGCTCGTGGCTCGCGCGCACCAGGCCCACCGTATGCACGGCGTGCAGGACGCCCAGTCCGCCTGCGACCGCGGCGATGAGCGCGCCAAGCGGCTCGACGCTCAGTGCCAGGTCGACGTTCGGCAAAGGCCGCGCGAGGACAACACGAACAATCTCCCCATCGGCCGCCGCCTCCACCAGGCGCGCGGCGCACACCGCCGTGAACAGCGACAAGGAGACATGCATCACATCGCGCAAGCCAGGCGGTCGCGCAAGCATCAGCACAAGCACGGCCTGTGTCAGCGGCGCCGCCAACACGCCAATGAGAGCAAGCTCCGGCGTCATGGCGCGACCCCAAACGCGGACGCGGCCGCGTCCGCGGCTTGGAGCAAGGCCCCCGGCGCCAATCCGACGGCGACCAAAACGATCGATGCGAGCAACGCCGGCGCCAGCATCACGCGCCAACCATCGCCCTGCGCCGCGGGCGCGACGCGCAAGTGGCGGAAATACGCCCGCTCGATCAGGCGCCCAGCGTAGAACACCGCCGCCAAGGACGCGAACGTCATGGCTCCGACAGCCCACCACCAGCCGACGCCGACCGCCGCTTCAACCAGTCGCCAACGTCCGAGAAAGCCGATGGTCAAAGGCGCGCCGATTAGACTGACGGCGCCGAACATCACCGCCACGCCGGCGAGCGGCGCGCGACGCGCCAGCCCATCGAGCGTGTCGAGGCTGTCGACGCCCCCCGCACCAGCCGCGGCGTAGAGCGCCAGCATCGCCGCGGCGAGCGCCGTCGTCTGCACCAACGCCGCCGCAAAGCCCGCCGGCGAGCCGAGCGCGACGCAAAGCAACACACCGCCCGCCTGCGCGGCGCCGGCGTACGCCGCCAGCCGCCGCAGGTTGCGCGCGCCGATCGCCTGCACGGACCCAGCGGCGATCGCCAAGCCGCCGATCGCCGCTAGCGCAAGCGAAAGACCGCCGCCAACTTCGGGCATGGCAAAGGCATGCGCAGCAATTCTCGCGATCAGCATAAGCGCGCTCACGATGCCGACCACGCCAATGCAGAGCGCGGCGAGCACGCTTGCGCGGCTGAATGCCGACCCGATCCAGAAGCCGAGCGGCGCGACGCCCGCCTTCACGATCCATCCAGACAGCACCAGACCGACGCCGACAGCCTCACCCCAAGGCGATGTTGCCTCGGCCAAAGCCAGGGCCGCCACGCTCAAGTCGCCAGAACTCCGCCAAATCAGCGCCAGACCGGTCACGCTCAGCGCCGATCCGACAGCGCCTGCGATCAGCATGCGCAGTGCGCCGTTGAGCGCAGCATGTCGCTCGCCGGACAAAACGAGCAAACCAACACTGGCGAGCCAAGCCGTCTCAGCCGCTAGCAGCACCAGAATCAGATCGGACGCCAGCGTCGCGGCGATCCAGCCCCCCCCTGCGAACAACGCCAACGCGATCGCCAAGGGCGCAAAGTGCGATGACTGCGCCTCTGACGAGGTAACGCCGGCAATGAGCGCTATCGCAGTGCACACGCTGATCAAAGCAGCGGCGAAAACACCGACGCCGTCAGGCGACAGCATCACCCCCTCGACGACGTTTGGCGGCGTCTCATTCAGCCAGAGCACGCGCACCGCCAACTCGGCTGCGATCAGCGCACCGGCCGCCGCCGACAACACGCCGATGGCCCAGCTCCATCTCGGTGATGGAATGCAGAGCGACGCAGCCGCGCCCAACAACGGCGCGAGGATCGCGATCAGCGGCGCGTGCAAGCGCGCCAGGTCGAGCCAATCCGCGCTCACGTCGCCTTCTCTTTCGCGTCAGCGTCTCGATCCACGGCGTCGA
Organism: Hyphomonadaceae bacterium; assembly: GCA_019753175.1. Lineage (GTDB taxonomy): Bacteria > Pseudomonadota > Alphaproteobacteria > Caulobacterales > Aquidulcibacteraceae > Vitreimonas. The sequence continues at coordinate 100,221 of JAIELK010000003.1, read as the reverse complement.
TGTCGCCGGCTTCGACCGTCCCATGCGCCTCTTGCAAGCGAACAGCGATAGCTGCCCCCACAGCCACGGTCGCAAGGCCGATGGCCGCGCCCGCAATCAGCAGCGCTTGCGGTGCGCCGACGGCCGCAGCCGCCAGGATCGCCCCGATGTGCGCAACAGCGACGCCGACAAGACGCTTGATGAGATTGGCTGACATCCAGGCGCCGACGACGCCCGCCACCAGCATCAACGCACCAACGATGTAGGCGGCGTCTGACATTGTCACCACTCCGCGTCGGACAATGTTGGGACGCGCCCAAAGAACACGATAGCGATCAGCGCGGTGGCGGCGGCGCATACAAGAAAACCGCCCGCCTCCATGAGCTGTGGGGCGTAGGGCAGCAAGGGGAAAGCCGCACCGGCGACCGTAAACGCAATCCCGATCGCGAGCAGCCAGCGTGCGAGCAGAGGCGGAAGCGCGCGACGCGCCGCAGCGACGCCGAAAACCGCTGCTTGCAACGCGAACCCCGCGCCAATCACAAGTCCGGCTGCAAACCCTACGCCCCCTGGCGCACGCTGAAACAGCAAAGCCATGGCAAACAGGACCATGAGCGGAGCGTAGAAACGCGCTGCTGCTGCGATCAAACCAAAGCGACCAGACCTCACCCGCGCTCCCCTTCGAGCGCGCCGCGCTCTCCGAAACCGAGCAAACCGACCACGGCGCAAGCGGTCACCGCGATGATCGGTGCGATCCAGAATGCGAGTTGAGCGTCACCGATCGCGATAGCGCGCACTGCCGCCGGCTCAAACGTCGGCACGATCAGAACCAGCGCCAGAGGCGCGCCGAGCAACACGGCCGCCACCGCGCCGACGGGCTTGGCCGCCCTTGTCGCGCGGCTGCTGAGCAACATCGTCGCGAGCAGAAGCAGCGGCATCCAGGCCACGGCGGCGAGCGCCACGACGACAGCGCTATCGGCGGCGCCAAGAGCCGCCGCCGCCGCCGCAGTGAAGGCTCCAGCCGCAGCCACGTACATTGCCGCTGAGAATAACGCGCGCGCGAGCACCGCCGCTAGGCCAGAGGCCAATGCGCCGATGCAAAGTGCGAACGCGAGAGCGGCCGGCAGCGCCTCCATGCTCATTTCACGTCTCCCCCGAGAGCACCCGCGCCGACACGCGGCGCAACCCCGCCATGGTGCGCAGCGGTCGCGCTCAGATGCGAAAGCAGCGGCGCGATCCCCCACACCAGCGCCGCCAGCAGCGCCAGACGAAGCGCCGATTGCCCATCGGGCGCCATCAAAGCGAGGCCGACAGCAAAGAGCGCAGCGCCGGCGCCGTCCGCAACATTGGCGGCGTGCGCGCGCATGTAGACGTCGGGGAGCCGAAACACTCCGAGCTGGCCAACAGCCATGAGCATCAGCCCGAACGCGATGCTCACACCGCCGACAAGACTACCGAACGCGCCCAGCATGTGTGGTCACTCCTCTCGCGACGCCAACGGGCCCTGCAGCGTTCGCTGCGCGAACACTTTGACCACCAACGTCATCAGGACGAGCGCCGCGAACACTAAGGCAAGGGCCACGTCCAACACTTCGGTGCGGCCAGTTGCAAGCGCGACCGCCGCGCAAACGAGGGCCGCCTTGATCAGAGCCGTACGCAGCGCCAAAGCCCGATCATGCAGCGTCGGACCGGCGAACAGGCGCACCAGCGATGTGAGCATCAAGAGTGCGGCGCCGGCGGCGGCGATCCAAGCAATCATGGGCCGCGCCCGCCCGGTTCCAACCCCGCCAGCGCCGTCGCATCCGGCGCATCTTCGTCGTTGGTGTGGACGAGCAGGCTCTCGCCATCGCTGTCAACCACTGCGAGTCCGGGAGTCGCGCTCAGCAAGAACGACAGCAGCACGCGATCATGCGCCGCGCCGATGACGCGCGCACGCACCAAGGCAGGGCGCAATCGGCTTCCAGCGCCGAGAACCGCTGCGACAGTGTCACGAAGACCGCTCATTACGGCGTTCGCGCGGGCAAATGAACGGAGTACTATGCGCGGGCTTCCACTGAAGAAGCGCGATGCTCCTCCCAGGCACAGGCCCGCCGCAGTCGCAAGCGCGCCAGCGCTCAGCGCAAATCCAAGTTCAAGAGGCGAACTCCACGCGCCCGTCCAGAGAATCCAGATCGCGGACAGTCCGACCGCCGTGGCTGCGGCGTGAAGCATGAACGAGCCTCCCCGCGCCGCCGGCGCGCCACCGAACTTTAGACACGATGGGACGGATTCGCCAGCGTGATGCGGCGCCGGCGATCAGCCGTTGCGGCTAAACAACAAAGCCGCGTTGCGACGGCTCGGCTGGAGTTCATCGGCATCGTCCTCTTGGGCGATGCGCTCGCCGCCAGCAGCATCCGGGGTAAACGACCAGTTCCAATAGCGTAGCACCGTCTGCGCCTTCGCCGTCGCCAACGTGTCGAAGACGAACAATGTCCGCCCAAACGGGTTATCAACAGCATCGGAATCGCCAAGCGGACGCCGGAGCGCCCGCCAGAGCGCAATGAGTAAGGGCCGCTTCAGTCCAACCGCCTTGCAAAACACCGCGATCGCCTCGCCGCCGGGATCGGCGAACAATTGCTGCGCCGTGGTTGGCTTGACCCCGGCGAGGTGGGCGATCTCGCCGAGCAATTTCATGTCGAGACCGTGCTCGGCCGCCGCCAGCGCCCCCTCCAAAGACCCATAAGGGCTGCGCGTCGCTGCCGCGCGATTGCGCTGCCGGCGCTCGATGACCTGCAGAGTCTTGCGCGTCTCGGCGTCTGCCCAGTCCTCGGCCGCCGCCATCTTGAAGACCTCGCCCAGCACCGAGATCAGCGCCGCGCGATCGACGGCGAAGCGGCGCAGGATGTGCACACGCGCGTTGAAATCCGACCACCAGAACAGCGTCAGCGCCTGGGTTGGCCTCAGCTCCGGGCGGTTAATGAGCAAGGCCGGCAATGACGCCACTGTCCGCGACCGCGCCACCACCAGGTCGACACCCTGCATGGACAGCCGAGCGCCAGGATTGCGCAGCACGGCCTCGGCAACCACAGAATCGCCGGTCTGTAAGAGGGCGTCGGTGACTGCTTCGCCCAAATGCCGCCGCCGGGCAATCACTTGCCAATGCGCGGTGACGCCGGCGCGAACGGTGAAGACAAGATCGCTATCGTCAAAGCCGACGCCGTTCTCCAACAGCGGCTGCGCCACCACGATCTCGTCCTTAGCGAGATACCGCAGCAGCGCCTTGGGGGCGTCGCTGACGCGCTGCAGGCCGTTGGCGCAGCGCTGCCGCAACTCGACATTGCTTGTTCGCAACAAGCCGACCAGGATGTCGGCGGCCAGTTGCCGCTCGTTGGCGGGAAGCTTGCTCTCCGGCCAGGAGACTACGTCGCAGAGGCGCTGCATCAGCGCCTCGCGGGCGCGGGGCGGCGCCTGCGGCACGGTCAGCAACAGCGGCTCGGGCGGCACGGTATCTGGACGTGGTTGATTCGCGGGCGGCATCCGTTGAAAGCTCTGCACGCACGCCGTTAATCGGGCGTCAACGCTCGCAAAGGACAGCGGATTGCAATCGACGTGATGGGACCTCACCAGCCACCAGACGTCCGCCCGCGGTTCGTGTCGGAATTGGGCGTCTATTATGCGCTCGTCGGCGTCTACTTCTTCGCCTTCGGCATGCAATTCGTGCTGTTCCCCTCATTGGTGGCGTTCTTCCTTGACGCCACGCCGCAAGGCGTTGGCTTAGCGCAATCGGCGCTTTCGGCGCCGATGTTCTGTCTGCTTATCTTCGGCGGCCTGCTCGCAGAACGCGCCCGCGCCGGACCGACACTCGCCGTCTTGCATCTCGTCTTCGCATTCGCCTCCATCAGCTTGTGCCTGGCGGTGCTCAACAACGCGCTCACCTACTCGTTCCTGATCGGCTACGCGACACTCGTCGGTGCTTGCGCGGCGTTCATGATGCCGGTGCGCGACGCTGCACTCAACGGCGTTATCGAACGCGAAGCGGCGCGCGGGCGCACAACGTCGATCGCCACCGCGGCAGCCGTAACCACCGCGGTGCAGATCGGCGCACAGATTGCCGGCATCTTGGCGGCGCGCATGGCCGGGCCCTCGCCCGCCGCCTTCATCGCGCTGCAGGCGCTCACGCTTGCCGTCGGCGCGGCCATCGCATTAGGCCTGCGCGCTCCCAAGCCCACCGGGCACGAGAGGAGCATCAGCGGTGCGGTGCGCGATATTCGCGAGGGTGTGGCGTACTGCTTCAAGAACCCGGTGATGGGGCCGATGCTGATATCGGCCGCCTATGTCGGCGTGTTCGTGATCGGCTCGTTTCAGGTGCTCTTTCCGCTGATCATCCGCGACGCCTATGGCGGCGATGACGAGACCCAACAAGACAGGCTCGGCGCCTTGTTCGCGTTCTTCTGGGGCGCTTCGTTCTTGTCGGCCGTCGCGCTGAGCAGGCTAAAACCGTTGCAACAGCCGGGGCGCGCGCTGATCGCTTCGCATCTGATAGCAGCCGTCGTGCTGTTCACTTTCGCGATCCCCAAACCCTTCCTGTTGTTCGCAGGGTTGGTGGCGCTGTGGGGACTTGCTGCAGGCGTTGCGATTTCCCAAAGCCGGACCATCACCCAAGCCGCCGCCGAGCCGCGCTACCTGGGGCGCGTGCTGGCGGTCTATTCCATGGGCTTCATGGGCGGAGCGCCGATCGGCTCGACCATCGTCGGGTTCGCGGCGAGCGAACTCGGGCCCCGTTTGGCTGCGATCATCCCCGCCGTAGGGCTGGCGGTCGCTTCGTTGGCGCTCGCGCTGCTTACGCCGCTGTGGCGTCTGAAGCTCGAGCAGACAACGCTGCTCAATCGCGGCGACGACGACGCTCGGTAAACTCAGTCACCTCGGCGTTCCAGGCGCCGAGGACATTGTTCCGTTCGCTGCCCGCCTGATTGAAAGCATGCTCCATAGCGTTGAGTTGCGCACGCAGTGCGTCGATATCGGAGCGACACAACGCCAGTTTGCCTTCGCGCTCGAGCCGCCACGCCTCTACCGCGCGCCCGGTGGACGCCATGCGGCCGTGACTTGCGGTAGCGCCATCCGGGAGCGCGGGCGGCGACGCGAAGCCCGCGCAATTGGGAGGGACTGGCTGCGCCGAAGCCGACGCAGCCATACTCGCCATCAAGATCGCCACCGCGCAGACCGCCAAAGCGCCGCGCTTGAAAACTACCCGCACTGACGTTCCCCTAGCGAACCCGGCGACGCTGCTGCGGGTTGCGTTCGTTGAATTCGGCGACGTCGGCCTGCCAGGTTTCGGTGACCGCGCGCAGACTGGCGTTCGTTGCATTGAATGCTTGCTCGCGGGCCTGCACCTGGGCGCGCAACGCATAGATCTCGTCCCGGCAGCTTTGCAGCTTCGCCAGTGTCGCTTGCCCCCAGGCCTGATACTGCGTCTCGCCTTCCGTCATTTGAGGTTGGGTCGCGGATGCGCCATCGGGCAAGGCGGGCGCCGCAGCGAAGCCAGAACAGGTCGGGCCGGGATCCGCCGGTGCTATCGGAGTCGCGGGCGCTTCCGGCGTCTGGGCGAAGGCTGGCGCGCCCATCAAGAGAGCCGCAGCCGCGGCGACAATCGCTCTTCTCATCAAAACTCGCTCCATAAGAGAGATAGGAACTCTGGCCCTCGCGGCCCGCGCATGTGCGGGTCAATCGCGGCCAAAATGAGAAAAACCGAGGGTAAGATCAATCGATCTCGAACGGTACGACCATGGTGTATCGCCCCTCGACGGCCACGCCATCGCGGCGCGCCGGAACCATCTGGTGTTCCCGGCTTATCCGTTGCGCAGCTTCGCCGAACCCCCAATTGGCGGGGCTCTCGCTCGACACCCGGCAACTGAGCGCCCCGGTCGCGTGCACGACGCAGTCGAGCACGACGCGACCCTCCACGCCGCGGGCCAATGCACGCGGCGGATAGTAGCGGGCAAGGTCTCGCGGGCGCCTCAGCCACGTAGGTGACGCAATGGCGACGGGGCCTGCTTCGGGGGGTGCGAAACCTAGTATCGGCAGCTCGCCCGTTGTCGTCGGCGCCGGCGCTAACACCGGCGCTGCGACATAGGGCCCTGAGACCGGCGCGGTCGGCGAAGGCAGCGGCTGCGGCGCCGGCGGCGTGGGCGTGGGCGCAGGCGGTGCCGAAACCACCGTGATCGGCGTGTAATCGCGCCCGGTCATGGTTTGAGTATGCGTCACCGCCATGCTGAGCGCCGCCACAACAGCGGCGCCGAGCAACAATGAGGAAGCGGCGAGCGAGCGCGCCCGCAGTGCATTGATCTGGGTCATCTGAAGCCTCCCATGCGCGGCTGGTCTCTCGCCAGCTCGTCATTGGAAGGCTCTCGCACCTCGGCGCGCGCGGCCAATCACGCACGCGCGAACACCATCACATGTGCGGCATCGATCAGGTTTCGTCCGCCGACTGCGAGAACACACCGACCTTCGCAAAGCCCGCATGCTGCAGAGAATCGATCGCCGAGACCACGTGCGCGTAGGCGATGTCCTGCTCGGCGCGGACCATGAAATGCATCTCGTCCAGCACGTCCTCGCTCGCCTGCCCGAGCGAAACACCGCGCGCCAAGGCTGCACGGGGTAGCTCGGCCATTGTGGTCGCCACACCGTCAACGGAGACAAGCGCGCCGCCGCCGCCGCCGTCACGCAGTTCGATCATAACCACATCGCGGTGCATGGGCGTCGGATTCGGCCCAGGCAGCTGCAGCTGAAGATCGACGGTCGATTTCGGCGCGGTGACCATGAAGATCACCAACAGCACCAGCAGCACGTCGATGAATGGAATGACGTTGGGCTCCGCGTTCGGATGGCTAGGAACCGATCGCTTGATGAGTGCGCGCATGGACGACCTCCCACGTTGCCCGCGAAGAGGGTCGCGCGTCTTGGCGTTGCGGCCAACTCACGGGCGATTGATCGCGTTCACGAATGCGAGAAGGCCGCGCGCCTTTCAGCACGCGGCCTTTCGTTGGAGGTCTGAACCGGCTTCAGCCTTCGAGGTTGAAGCGGATCGGCACGTTCACGCGACCGCCCGAGGTCGGAACGCCGTCCCGGGTTTGCGGCGACATTCGAAAGCTGCGCGAGATGCGCAGCGCCGCTTCGCCAAAGCCCCAACCCGACGGCTCCTCGGACGTGACTGTGCAGGCGATGCGACCATCCGCGGCGACGATGCAAGCGAGGTTCACGCGCCCCACCTGACCGCGTTCAAGCGCGCGCGGTGGATAGTGGCGCGCGAAGTCGCGTCCATCAGGGCGCTCCAACCATTGCGGGTTGGTGATGACGGAGGGCGTCGGCGGCGCAGGCGGGGGATCGACAGCGATCGGAATAGGCGTCGGCGTCGGCGGCGCGGAGAGGTCCGGCGGCGGCACGCGCTGTTCGGGCGGCGGCGGCGGCGGCGGCCGATCCGGTGGTGGTGGTGGTGGCGGCGGCGGCTTCTGCTTTTCCTCGATTTCGACCTTCACCGCCTCTTCGTCTTCGAAGAGATCGGTGACGGTGCTCCACTTGCCAGTGAACGCGAGATAGCCGAGGGCGCCGCAGATCAGTGTCGCCAAGCCGAGCGATATAAGGCGAAGGTTCAACATTGGCCTTACCCCTCGCTCGCCAGTTCGGCAAAGATACCCACCTTCGCGAAACCTTCTTCCTGAAGTTCACTCATCACGTTCACGACATTGCCGTAGGCAGTGCTTTGGTCCGCGCGCACGAAGATCCGGGCTTCTGCATAGATATCCTCGGTGTTGAGCGCCGGATTGTTGCGGATCGCGTGCTCAAGGGTGATCTGACCCAAATTGCCGCCGGTCGGCACGATCTGCTCATCGACGAACACTTGCAGACCGGCCGCGGTTTCGCGGATGCCGACGATGGTCGGGTTAAGACCCTCAAGGCGAATGGGCACCGGGTTCGGCGGCGGAAGGTCGACACGAATGTCGACAGTCGGGATTGGCGCGGTCACCATGAAGATGATCAGCAGCACCAAAAGAATGTCGATAAACGGGATGACATTCGGTTCAGAATTGGGCTGCAGCCCTTTGCCGCCGCCCGAAGAGACTTTTGCACCCATGGGCCTACCTCTGGTCTTCGGCGACGAAGCCGATCTTGGTGAAGCCCTTGTCTTGCAGGCGGTTCATCACACGAACGACGTTGCGATAGGCGATGCCTGAGTCAGCGCGAATGTAGATGCGCTGGTCCAAAATCTCATCGCGATCGCCACGCAATTGCGGCGAGTTCTCGTTCACAGCTTCGAACGTCTCCTCTCCGAGATCGGCCATTGTGACCTCGTCGTTCATGACGAACACTTGGCCGTTTTCGTTGACTGAGATCCAAGTCGGGCGCGGCGGACGTTTCGACGGATCGATCCGCGCTCCCGGCATGTCGACTTGGATATCAACGCTCGAGATCGGCGCGGCGATCATGAAGATCACCAGCAGAACGAGCATGACGTCGATGAAGGGGATCACGTTTGGATCCGCCGTCACCTCCATGCGGCCGCGTTTGCCGCCGCCGGATGAGACTTTACCCGCCATCGGGCTTCCTCCAGTGCTTGATGGAACTTAGCCCGCGCGACGGTCCATATCGCGTGAAACCAGCGCGATGAATTCGGCGGCGAAGTCCTCAAGCTTGTTGGATTGCTTGGAGATCTGCTTGGCGGCGAAGTTGTAGATCAACACCGCCGGGATAGCGGCAACGAGACCGGCGGCGGTGGCCAACAGGGCGCCGGCGATGCCCGGTGCGACGACCGCGAGCGATGTGGTCTGGCTTTCGGCGATACCGACGAACGCAACCATGATGCCCCACACCGTGCCGAACAATCCGATAAACGGCGCGTTCGCGCCGATCGAGGCGAGGAAGGTCATGCTCGAGCCCAGATCTTCCAGGTGCTCGTTCTGACGGGTGGTCATGGCTGAGGCCACACGCTGCATGGTGTGATCGCGCGCGTCGCGCATGGTGTAGAGGCCAAGGTCTTGGGTGCGGCGGACTTCCGCCATGCCCGCGTCGAACATCGACTTGATGCCGGAGGCCGGCAGTTTGCGCACGATGGCTTCGGCTTCCTCAACCGAGTTCGCCTTGCGGAAGGACGCCAGGAAGTCCTTGGTTTGACCCGCAGCCTTGCGCATGACGTAGATCTTCTCAAACAGCAGCGCGACGGCATAGATGGCGCAGATCGCCAGAATGATCATGACGCCGAGTTCGACTTCGTTGAGCTTGGCAACCAGGTCCCAGAGGCTCACCTCTTGCTGGCCTGCCGCTTCCGCCGCAGCTTCAGCGCCACGTTCCTTCGCCGCAGCGAGTTCATCCGCCGACGGGGCTACCGTGGGGGGCGGCGTGGTGGTGGTTGTGGTCGCTGCTTGGCCCGCAGGAGCGGCGCCCTGCTGAGCGAACATCAGCAGTGAATTCATCAACGTCATGGTCTGCCCTTCTGCCTGCAGTCTCTCTTGCAACTTACCCCGGCGCCCGTACGCCGAAGTGCGAGTCGTCGGTTGCTATGGATCTGGCGATCGTCGCAGAGAGCCTTCTAACGAGGCCCAAGTTGCTCCTCCCACCAGGCGTCTCCGGGCGCGCCGCTTGTTCGCGGACTTCTTCCCGGCGGCCGTCCAACCGCTCCCGCCTAAATTTTCGGAAACGAAGACCTTGTCAATCGCTCCCGTGCAGTGGGCGAGCCGCCACACGGGCGATCCCGCCCCCGTCGCCGCCTATAGCATTACCGGCGCGCCTGTGGGCAACCAAAACTTTCGTGATCGGGGCCCGGACCGTGCGGACTGAGGCCGAAGCGCCTAAATTGGCTGCAAGCAACCCCGGTAACCACGAACATGGCCATTCCCGCCGAACAATTGCACGCCTTGCTGGCGGCAGCCTTTCCCGACAGCGACATCCGCATCGACGATCTCGCCGGCGACGGCGATCATTACAAGGCCACGATCCGCTCAGACCTGTTCACCGGCAAGTCCAGGGTTGCGCAGCACCAGATGGTCTATGCCGCTCTAAAGGGGAAAATGGGCGGTGAACTCCATGCGCTGGCGCTGGATACAGCACCGCGCACGCGCCCTTGATGGCGCGGGCGCTGGCCATTACGTGCGGCGCTCAAGGAGTTGCAATGACCGATATTCAGGCCGAAATCGCCCGCACCGTGGCCGAGAACGACGTGGTGTTGTTCCTGAAGGGTACCGCCGACCGGCCCCAGTGCGGCTTCTCCAACATGGTGGTCCAAATCCTCGACCACATGGGCGTTGAGTACCGAGACGTGGACGTGCTCGCCGACGAGCGCATCCGCCAGGGCGTCAAGGACTACGCCAACTGGCCGACCATCCCGCAGCTCTACATCAAGGGCGAGTTTGTCGGCGGCTGCGACATCGTCCGGGAAATGTTCCAGACCGGGGAGCTAAAAACGCTTCTCGACGAAAAGGGCCTCACCCCGGCGGCCTGATCACGCGCTCGCTTTCTCTACTGGCCGCTCCGTCACGGCCAGGTCGAGCCGCATCACCTTGCCATCGCGCAGCACCTCAAGCGTGACTCTCCGGCCGATGCGCTCGCGGTTCAACAATTTGTGAATGGCGTCGACCGACGGCGTTGCAACGCCGTCGAGCTTCAGCACGACGTCGCCAACCTGAAGGCCCGCCGCCTGCGCCGGGCCGGCGCTCGATACCGCGACCACCAAGACGCCGCTCTCGCCGCTGAGCCCCAAACGCCGCACCAGCGCGCGCGCCAGCTCTTGCGTCTGTCCGGCGATGCCGAACCAGCCCCGCGCGACGCGCCCGGTCCGCATCAGCTCGGGCAGCACCACCTTCGCCGTGTTGCTCGGCACCGCAAAGCAGAGGCCTTGTGCGCCGCCGATAATCGCCGTGTTGACGCCGACGACCGCGCCGTGAGCGTCGACGAGCGCACCGCCTGAGTTGCCGGGATTAAGCGCGGCGTCGGTTTGGATCACGTCCTCGATCAGTCGCCCGCTCTCGCCGCGCAGCGTCCGTCGCAACGCCGAGATGACGCCAACCGTGACGGTCGCCTGCAGCCCGAGCGGGTTGCCGATAGCGATCGACAATTCGCCCACGCGCAGCGCGTCGGAATCGCCGAGCGCGGCGCTGCGATGACCGCCGCCGTTCAAACGCAGGAGCGCCAAGTCCGTGTCGGGATCGGTTCCAACAATCTCGGCGTTCACGACGCTGCCGTCTTCCAGCACGCCCTCGACGAGCCCCGCGCCCCGCACCACGTGGTTGTTTGTCAACGCATATCCGTCCGGCGAGATGATCACGCCAGACCCCGCGCCGTCATAGAGGTCGCGTGTGCGGCTCTTGCGCCGCACCCCGATCACGGCCGGTCCGATGGTCTCGACCACCCGGATCACGGTTTCTGAGAAACTGTCGAGCGGGCCGCGACGTGTCGGCGCCGCGACGAAGGTTTTGCGACCGAACATGCTCATTGAGGTAGTGCGCGCGACAGCGCGGCGCCAGATCGCTTCCGTCTGCGGGCGCGATCCTCTACACGCCAGCCATGACCTCGCTCTCCAAGCGCCGCTTTCAGTTCTTCGCCTGGCTGCGCAACTCCTTTCTGGCCGGCGTGGCGCTGGTGCTGCCGTTCGTCGTCACGGTTTGGCTGATCCTGTTCGTCGTCAGCTTCATCGACAAGAACGTCACGCCCCTGGTGCCGGCGCAATTTCAACCGCTGGCGGAGAGCATTCCCGGCGCGGGCGTCGTCATCGCGCTCGTTGCGTTGACGTTGGTGGGCGCGCTCGCCGCCAATCTGATCGGCCGCTGGGTGGTGCGGACGGCTGACGAGTTCATCGCCAACCTGCCGCTGGTGCGCTCCATCTATGGCGGCGCCAAGCAGGTGTTTAAGCAAGTCGCAGCGCCCGAGCGCACGTCCTTCCAGAAAGCGGTGCTGGTCGAGTTTCCGAAACCAGGCGCGTGGGCCATCGGCTTTATCACCAACGAAGACACCACCGAGGTCGCCCACGACATCGGCGTCGAACTCGTGGCCGTCTACGTGCCGCAGGCGCCGATTCCGACCTCGGGATTTCTGCTTTATGTCGACAGAGCCTCGCTCCGACCACTGGCCATCCCGCCGGAGGACGCGCTCAAGCGCGTCATCTCGCTGGGGATCATCCGGGACGATGCGGCGAACGGAGCGCAGGGGCGGGTGGGCTGAAGGCCGGATGCAGCCAGTGGCTTCCTCGCTTCAAGGCGCTAGTTTCACGATATGCAATCTCTTGAACCTCTCACAATCCGGCGGGCGCGGTCGGCGGACTGCCCTGAACTAACAGCGATCTTGTACGATACGTTCGAAAGCACTTGGTTGTCGAACATCACTTCCGATGCTGCAAAGGCTTTTCGCGACGAGGACCGCCCCGCCGCTTACGTTGCTCGTCGCGGACACGAATTCTGGGTCTGTGAATGCGGAAACTGCATTGTCGGATTCGTCGATTGGCAAGGTGATTTTGTAAACGCGCTGCACGTGCGCAGTAGCTACGCAAGGTCAGGCGCCGGCACACAGCTAATGGACAAGGCAGAGGCTGAAATCAGGAACTCGGGGTTCTCGGCAGCGCGACTTGAGACGGATACCTTCAATACGATCAGCCGAGCTTTCTATGCAAAGCGTGGATACATGGAAACCGGACGATATCCCGACACCGAGTGGAGCAGCGACCTAGTCACAATCCTGCTTGTGAAGGCTCTGCAATAGAAGCAATCAGCGCGCTACGTCCCACCCTCACTCAATCCTAAACTCCCCCGCCTTCCACTCCGGCTCGGGATAGCGCGGGTTCATCTCCTCCAGCGTCGCGCGCACGACCGCCGCGATGATCGCGTTGCGCCGCCATTTTTTGTCAGCGGGCACGACGCGCCAGGGCGCGTGTTCAGTCGAGCAGCGTTCGAGCATGATGTCGTAGGCGCGCTGGTAGTCATCCCAGAGCGCGCGATCCTCGAGATCGCCCGGATTGAACTTCCAATGCTTGTTCGGATCGTCGAGCCGCTCCTGCAGCCGCTGTTTCTGCTCATCCTTGGAGATGTGCAGCATGAACTTGAGGATCGTGACGCCGTTCTCGGTCAGGTGCTTCTCGAAGCCGTTGATCTGGTCGTAACGTTGTTCAACGACCTCGCTCGGCGCCAGCCCGCGCACCTTGACCACCAGCACGTCCTCATAGTGCGAGCGGTTGAACACGCCGATCATGCCCTTCTTCGGCATGGCGACGTGCACGCGCCACAAATAGTCGTGCGCCAGCTCCTGTTCGCTCGGGCGGCCGAAGGACGTCACGCACACGCCCAGCGGCCCGCAGCGGTTGAACACGCCGCGCACCGTGCCGTCCTTGCCCGAGGTGTCGATGCCTTGCAGCACGACCAGCAGCGCGCGCTTGCGTTCGGCCCAGAGCTTGTCCTGCAGCGCATCGATGGCTTCGGCGTCCGCGGCGGTCGCGTGTTCGGCTTCGCTCTTGTCCGGGAACAGGCGATCGCAGACCGGATCGCGTGCGCTGAGCGACGCGCCCGCGCCGGGCGCTACGCGGATCACGTCGTCGATGTGCTTCAATGTCTTGCTCATCGACGCACGCTACAGAAAAGGCCCTCCCAGCGGGAGGGCCTTCTTGTTCGCAATCGCCGAACGCGCCTCAGCTCGCGTAGTATTCAACGACCAGGTTCGGCTCCATCTGCACCGGGTACGGCACATCCGCCAGCGTCGGCACGCGCTGGTAGCGCGCGATCATCGTCTTGGGGTCGACTTCGATATACTCAGGCGCATCGCGCTCCTGGCTCTGCATCGCTTCGAGCACCAAGGCCATCGTGCGCGCCTTATCGCGCAGCTCGACCACGTCGCCCGGCTTGACGGTGTAGGACGCGATAGTCACGCGGCGGCCATTCACCTTGACGTGCCCGTGGTTGACCATCTGACGCGCGGAGAACGGCGTCGGCGCGAACTTGGCGCGATAGACCAACGCGTCGAGCCGGCTTTCGAGCAGGCCGATCAGGTTCTCGGCGGTGTTGCCCTTGCGGCGCGCCGCTTCTTCATAGATGCGGCGGAACTGCTTCTCGGTGATGTTGCCGTAATAGATGCGCAGTTTCTGCTTGGCCACCAGTTGCAGGCCGAAGTCCGAGGTCTTGCCCTTGCGGCGCTGGCCGTGCTGGCCGGGGCCGTAGGAGCGCTTGTTGACGGGAGACTTGGGGCGGCCCCAGAGATTTTGGCCGAACCGGCGGTCGGTTTTGTATTTGGCTTGGATACGCTTCGTCATGCGCGGAAAGCGCCTTCTTCCATGACGGGGTCCGGCGGCTTCCCAATGAAGCCGCGACTACCCTGGCGGCGCGCCCGTCGTCCAGTATGCGCGGGGCGCCCCAAGGGCGCCCGCGAGAAGCTGGGGCTTTTGGGCGAGCTTTCGGTCAAAGTCAACGCAGAAAGCGGCCCCTGGAAGCCAAGTCTGAAGGCGCCCTCAGCCCGCGCCAACCGATTGCGCGAAGTGCGCGCCCAGAAAATACGGCCACACGAACAGGCCCAAGAGGCCCTGCCAAAAGCCAAGGTTCAGATAGCCGATCGTGAACAGCCAACCGCCAAACCAGACAAGCCCCTGGCCGCTATGCTGCTCGATGCGAATGCGGCTGCGTTTTGGCTCTGGGTCGTTATCCATGTCGGCACCTGGTTTGCATCGTGGCGGCGCCCCATGCGAAGCGAGCCCGGCTGGCGAGGCTAATCCAACTCGTATTGGCTCTGCAGATAGTTCTGCAGGCCCATCTGCGCGAGGTTCTGCAGCTGGGTTTCGAGGAAGTCGATGTGCTCCTCGGTGTCGTCGAGAATTTCGGTCAGCATGTCGCGGGTGACGTAGTCCTGCTTCTCCTCGCAGAGCTTGATGGTCTCGACGATGGTCTTGTGGCCGGTTTTCTCGGCGGCGAGATCGGCCTCCAGCCGTTCTTGTACGCCTTCGCCGATCTGCAGCTTGCCGAGGTTCTGCAGATTGGGCAGGCCCTCCAGCATCAGGATGCGCTTCACGATCGCATCGGCGTGCTTCATCTCTTCGATAGATTCTTCGTACGTCTTCTTGCCGAGCTTGCCGTAGCCCTCGTTCTGGTACATCCGCGCGTGCAGGAAGTACTGATTGATCGAGGTCAGCTCATTCGTGAGAATGGCGTTGAGTTTCTTGATGACGTCCGGATCGCCCTTCATGCGCAGCCCCTACTCCGCTGCGACGAGGCTCCGGCTGATGCCCGACCCGCCGCATGCAATGCCTTCGGCGATCTCCGGCAGGCAGCGCCCGCAGCAGGGCTCGCACCCGTGATGGGCGAGCACGTGCTCGGGGCATTGCGCCCCCGCGGCGATGGCTTCTTCCACCTCGTTCCGAGTCACGCCGTTACAATTGCAGACGTACATCGAGCACTTCTCTGAAAGCAAAGACGTTTTTGGCGACTAAGTCGCAAGTGCACAAAAGCTAGCGGGCCGCACTCGCTTTTGCAAGTCATTCGCAACGTTGGCTATGTTTATGCAGGTTCGCCTAATTATTCGAATCGAGATAATCGCACCTAATGACAAAGGCGCTCTGGCACTATCCGCGCACGGCTTTCGCCGAGCAGGTGTTCTCGCTGCTGGCGGGCGGCCCGATCCAGGCGGTGAGCCTGTTCGGACCGCGCCGCACCGGCAAGACCCAGTTTCTGCTGCAAGACCTCGCGCCGCTCGCAGAGGCGCGCGGCCACCGGGTGGTGTACGCAAGCCTCTGGCAGACGATCGATTACCCGCTCGGAATCCTGCTCTATGAGTTCGACGTCGCGTTGCGCGAAGGGTCGTTTCTCAGCCGCTTGAAGTCGGCGGCCGGGGACATCGCGCCCAAGTTCCGACTGAAGGCGCCGTTCGGCGCCGGTGAGGTCGAAATCGATCTCGCCAACCTCAAGGGCAAGCCGCCGGAGAACCATCTGCTGCTGCTCGATCAGTATTGCGAGCGGCTGGCGGGCGACGACAAGCCCGCATTCCTGCTGTTCGACGAGTTTCAGGAGCTTTCGCGCGCGAAGGACTCCCAGCCGCTGATCGCGGCGCTGCGCACCAGCCTCGACAAACGCAAACAGGGCCTGGTCGCGGTGTTCACCGGCTCGTCGCAGGAAGGCTTGCGGCAGATGTTCACCGCCCGCCAAGCGCCGTTTTTTCGCTTCGCGCAGCCGATCGACCTGCCCGCGCTCGGCGAGGATTTTGTCGCCCATCAATTGCGCGCGTTCGCCGCCTCCTCTAAGTCGAAGATCGACCGCCAGACCGCACTCGAGGTTTTCGCGCGCTTCGATCGCAACCCGCTGTTCTTTCAACGCTGGCTCATGACGCTGGCGCTCCAGCCCGACATGTCGTCCGCTGAAGCCATCGACGCAGTGCGCGCGAGCATCGCCGAGGAGTTCGGCTTCGCCCTCAAATGGGTCGAACTCAACGCCGTGCAACGACTGACGGCGCGCATGCTCGCCGAGGGCGTGCGCCAGCTCTACGGCAAGGAAGGCGGCGACTTCATCGAAGCGCTGACCGGGGCGCCTGCGCCGTCCGCCTCCTCAATACAATCGGCGCTGCGCCGGCTCTCGCGCCTGGGCTATGTCGACAAGTGGGACGACGAGTGGCGTTTCGCCGATCCGCTGTTCGAAGCTTGGGTGCGCGAGCGGCCAAGGGCGGAGTTCTAGCTTGCTGAGCGCTCGCCGCTGCGCCATCTAGCGCCCGCGTGTCCTTGAAAGCCCCCACCATCGGCATCGTCTCGCTCGGCTGCCCGAAAGCGCTGGTCGACAGCGAGCGCATCATCACGCGCTTGCGCAGCGAGGGCTATCAGCTGAGCGGCAGTTATGAGGGCGCCGACCTTGTGGTGGTGAACACCTGCGGCTTCCTGGACAGCGCCAAGGCCGAAAGTCTCGACGCCATCGGCGAAGCCATCGCCGAGAACGGCAAGGTGATCGTCACCGGCTGCCTGGGCAAAGAAGAGAGCCTCATCCGCGACACGCACTCGAAGGTGCTCGAAGTCACCGGCCCGCACCAATACGAAGCGGTGGTTAGCGCCGTGCACACACACTTGCCGCAGCTGCACGACCCGAAGCTCGATCTGGTCCCGGAAAGCGGGCTCCGCCTCACGCCGCGCCACTACGCGTATCTGAAGATTTCCGAGGGCTGCAACAATCGCTGCAGCTTCTGCATCATTCCAAGCATTCGCGGCGACCTCGTCTCGCGTCCGGCCAACGCGGTGCTGAAAGAGGCCGAGAGCTTGGTGAAGGCCGGCGTCAAAGAGATCATGGTGATCTCCCAAGACACCAGCGCCTACGGCGTCGATGTGAAGTACGCCGAGAGCAAGTGGAAGGACCGTATGGTCCGGGCCAAGTTCTACGATCTCTGCAAGGAGCTTGGTGAGCTCGGAGCGTGGGTGCGCCTGCACTACGTCTATCCCTACCCGCACGTTGACGACGTCATCGGCTTGATGGCCGAGGGCAAGATCCTTCCCTATCTCGACATTCCGTTCCAGCACGCGAGCCCGCGCCTGCTCAAAGCGATGAAGCGCCCCGCCAATCAGGACAAGATGCTAGAGCGCATCGCGTCATGGCGCAAAATCTGCCCCGACCTCACCATTCGCTCCTCGTTCATCGTCGGTTTTCCCGGCGAGAGCGAAGACGACTTCGAAACCCTGCTCGATTTCATCGAAGAAGCCGGGATCGATCGCGCCGGCTGCTTCAAGTACGAAAACGTCGAAGGCGCGCCTTCGCGCGATCTCGCCGATCACGTCGATCAGGACGACATCGACGAGCGCTACGACCGCTTCATGGAAGTGCAGACCGAACTCGCGCATGCGCGCGGGCAGAGCATGGTCGGGCGCGAGATCGACGTCATTTGCGACGGCTGGGACGACGACGCCGAAGCCTATGCCTGCCGCTCAAAAGCCGACGCACCGGAGATTGACGGCGTGGTCTTTGTCGAGAGCGAGCGCGAGATTGCGGAGGGGGAGATTTTCTCCGTGCGCGTCGAGGCGGCAGAGGGACATGAATTGCGGGCGAGCCGTTAGGGCCAAGTTTCGCCGGGACGGACGCTAGGTTCGGGGCTCCAAAAGCCAAACGAACTCTTCGTCAGCCTCAAGCAAGAATCCAAACTCGGAATCGAAGACGACAGAGCCTCGCGCACCCAAGGTACCGGGATTGTCGTCTTTATCTGCATCGGGCATGGAGAGCACAAACCTTCGCCCAACGGCGCTTTCAAGCGTCAAGCCAAGAGCCGCGAGATCGTCGGTCGTTCCATTAGTCGGTAGATATCGACGCCCGAACACGAGTCCATTGAGGTCACAGAAAATCCTCGGCTCGTTTGCGTCGCTTTTTTCCACGGCTACAACTCCAATCGGACCGCGCACTTCGCCGCCAGCGGCGGTAACGCTATGACGAGCAGCAGTAGCAGGACCCTTCGGAGGCTCATAGCTCTCGTTATCGAGCAGGGCGAGGTGGCAGAAGCCGAACGTCAGGAGGACCCATCTTCCGACTTCCCCCCACGCCTCCCGGCCCCCTATCAGCTCCCCGCCACCTCCGCCAACACTGCCCCAATCCCAGCCCGCAGCACCAGATCGGCGAGCCCGTCCTGCTCGGTGGGTTCGCGATTGACGATCACGAGCCGCGCGCCCGCGTGCTTGGCGATCAGCGGTAACCCGGCGGCCGGATACACCACTAGCGATGAGCCCAACACCACGAACAGATCGCTCAGCGCCGCCTCTTCCGTCGCGCGCGCCATCTCGCGTTCCGGCATCGGCTGGCCGAACGAGATGGTCGCGGTCTTGATCAGACCGCCGCAGAGCATGCAGTCGATGTCTTCGTCGGCTTCCCAACGCGAGCGCAGATCGTCGATCTCGTAGCGTTGCGCGCACTCCAGGCACGTGGCGTAAGTGGCGTTGCCGTGCAGCTCGATCACTCTCTCCGCCGGCGTACCGGCGTCCTGATGCAGATTGTCGACGTTCTGCGTGATCACAGAGGACGCTTTGCCGGCCCGCACCAAGTGCGCCACCACCTGGTGGCCGACATTGGGGCTGGCGCCGGTCCAGCCTGCGGTCTTGTTGAACACGCGCGTCCAGGCTTCGCGGCGCTTCTCGCGGGAGCCGACGAATTCCTGGAAGAAGATCGGCTTCATCTTGCTCCACACGCCGCCCGGGCTCCTGAAATCGGGAATGCCGCTTTCGGTTGAGATGCCCGCGCCGGTGAAGAACACCACCCGCTGCGCCTCCGCGATCATGCGTGCGAGTTCAGCCGCGCCGCTCATGCGTCGTCCTTCTTGCGCCCGCCGCGCCCGATGGTCAGCGCCTTGATCACCCCGCGCAGCGTTTGCGTTTCCTGCTGCGTCAGCCGCGCGCGCAGAAAGATGGCGCGCAGATTGCGCTTCATCAGCGGCGCCTTGTCGGGCGGATGATAGAAGCGCCCATGATCGAGCTCCGCTTCGACATGCGCGAACAGGTTTTCCAGTTCCTCATGCGTCGCCGGCGGGCCGTCGCCCTCATGGAACCACGCCGGCACGCTCGTCGCTTGGCGCGCGTCAGCCATCGCGAACGCAAACACCGCGACGGCCTGAGCAAGATTGAGCGAAGCAAAGCCGGGATTGACCGGCAGCGTCAGGATCGCCTCGGCGCGCGCCACCTCATTGCTCTCGAGGCCTGCCGCCTCCGGACCGAACATCACCACTGGCCGCTCGCCGGCCGCCATCGCCGCGCGCAGCTTGTCGGCGGCTTCGCGCGGACCCCACACCGGCTTTTCCATGCCGCGCGGCCGCGCCGTCGCGGCAACCACCAGCGTCGCATCGGCAAGCGCGTCTTCAAGGCGCCACTCCACCCGCGCCGCTGTCAGCACACGGTCGGCGCCGACCGCGACATTCTGCGCCTTCACATTGGGCCACGGATCGCGCGGCGCGACCAGGCGCAATCCGGTCAGCCCGAAATTCAACATCACACGCGCCACCGCGCCGATGTTTTCACCCATCTGCGGCCGCACCAGGCATACCGCCGGCCACTCCTCCTCGATCGGGGCAGGCATGTTTGGCGCGCGCGTCATTGCTACCCTCTTTTCGCATCCGCGGGGCCGGCGCAAGCTTGCGTGCGCGGACGGAGGTGATACCACGCGCCGACAATCGAAAGAGAGGCGTTTATGGCCAAGATCAAGGTGGACAATCCGGTCGTTGAACTCGACGGCGACGAGATGACGCGGATCATCTGGACGCTGATCAAGGACCGGCTGATTCATCCCTATCTCGACGTCAATCTCGACTATTACGATCTCGGCATCGAACACCGCGACGCCACCGACGACCAGGTCACAATCGAGGCCGCCAACGCCATCAAGCGCCATGGGGTCGGTGTGAAGTGCGCGACCATCACGCCCGACGAAGCGCGCGTGAAAGAGTTCAACCTGAAGAAAATGTGGAAGTCCCCCAACGGTACGATCCGCAACATCCTGGGCGGCGTGATCTTCCGCGAGCCGATCATCTGCAGGAATGTGCCGCGCCTGGTGCCGGGCTGGAGTCAGCCGATCGTTGTCGGCCGCCACGCCTTCGGCGATCAGTATCGCGCCACCGACTTCAAATTCCCGAGCAAGGGCAAACTCACCATCAAGTTCACCGGCGATGACGGCCAGGTGATCGAACATGAGGTGTTCGACGCGCCGGGCGCAGGCGTCGCCATGGCCATGTACAATCTCGATGAGTCGATCCGCGAGTTTGCCCGCTCGTCCTTCATGTACGGTCTCATGAAAGGCTGGAGCGTCTATCTCTCGACCAAGAACACGATCCTCAAGGCCTATGACGGACGCTTCAAGGACATTTTTCAGGAGGTCTACGAGGCCGAGTTCAAGGACAGGTTCGCGGCGCAGAAAATGGTCTACGAGCATCGTCTGATCGATGATCTGGTCGCCTCGGCGCTCAAATGGTCGGGCGGATTCATCTGGGCCTGCAAGAACTACGACGGCGACGTCCAGTCCGACATGGTGGCGCAAGGCTTCGGTTCGCTCGGCCTGATGACCTCGGTGCTGCTCACGCCCGACGGCAAGACGATGGAAGCGGAAGCTGCACACGGCACGGTCACGCGCCATTATCGCCAACATCAGAAAGGCGAACCGACCAGCACCAATTCCGTCGCGTCAATTTTCGCCTGGACCCGCGGCCTCGCCCATCGCGGCAAGCTCGACAACAATCAGCAGCTGATCGATTACGCGCTGCTGTTGGAGAAGATCACCGTCGATACAGTCGAAAGCGGCCAGATGACCAAGGATTTGGCGCTGCTGGTCGGCGACACCCAATCCTGGCTCACCACCGAAGGATTCTTGGATGCGATCGGGGATAATCTCGATCGTGCGATGGCCAAGGCGTGATCAGACGCCGGGCCCACCGGACTTTGTGACGAACTGAGCGGAGCGCCCCGGCGACAGACGCCCCCGGAACCGCGACGAACAGTATTGGCTTTTGGCCCTCCGGAACGCTAGGTTCCGCCGCGTCGCCGGCTGGCGAAGAAGAACCCAGGGGGCATCCGTGCGTGGTTTTCTGACAGCTCTTGCGCTCAGCGCTTGCGCCTTGATCTCCAGTTGCGCCACGCCGCCCGCGGCGGACGAGCATGACGCCGCCGTCGAGCGCCTCCTCGCCGACGTCAACATCGCCTACGACAGCTTCACGCTCGACAACGGCCTGCGTGTCGTCGTGCACGAAGATCGCAAGGCGCCCGTCGTCGCCGTCAGCGTTTGGTACAATGTCGGCTCAAAGGATGAGCCGCCGGGCCGCACCGGCTTTGCCCACCTGTTCGAGCACCTGATGTTCAACGGTTCGGAGAACGCGCCTGGCGATTATTTCGAGCCGCTGCGCGAGATCGGCGCGACTGACCTCAACGGCACCACGTGGTTCGATCGCACCAATTACTTCCAGACGGTCCCGACCTCGGCGCTTGAGCGCACGCTGTTCCTGGAAAGCGACCGCATGGGCCATTTGCTCGGCGCGGTTACGCAAGAGAACCTCACCAATCAAATCGGCGTTGTGCAGAACGAGAAGCGCCAAGGCGACAACCAGCCCTACGGCTTGGTCGAATATGCACAGCTCGAAGCGCTCTTCCCTGAGGGCCATCCCTACCGGCACTCGACCATCGGCTCGATGGCGGATTTGTCGGCGGCAACCTTGGCGGACGTGCACGGCTGGTTCCGCGAACGGTACGGGCCGAACAACGCCGTGCTGGTGCTCGCCGGCGACATCAACGCCGCCGAAGCGCGTCCACTGGTCGAGCGCTATTTTGGCGCCATCGCGCGCGGACCGGTCAACACGCCCGCGGCAGCCGACGTGCCGACGCTCCCGGCGCGCGTCGATGAAGTAATGCGCGACCGCGTGGCGGTCACGCGGCTTTATCGAAACTGGGTCGTGCCGGGCTTGACCGACGACGATGTCGTGCCGCTCTCCGTCGGCGCCGCCGTGCTGGGCGGACTCGCCAGCTCGCGCCTGGATAACGCCCTGGTGCGCGGCGAACAGACCGCGGTGCGCGTAACCTCAAGCGTCCTGCCGTTCCAGCGCGTCAGCATGTTCGAGGTCGAAGTCGACGTGAAGCCAGGTCAGGACGCCGATGCTGTGTCGCGCCGGCTGGACGAGATCATCGCTGACCTTGTCGCCAACGGCCCGACCGAGGATGAAGTGCGCCGCACCGTGATGCGGACGCTTTCGAGCCGTATCCAAGGTCTCGAACGCGTTGGCGGTTTCAGCGGCAAAGCGGTCGCGCTCGCCGAAGGCATGCTCTACGCCGACAATCCAGATTTCCAACGCCAGCGCTTGCATGACTTGGCTGCGGTAACCCCGGAACAGGTTCGCGCTGCAATGCAGCGCTGGCTGTCGCGCCCCGTTTACGCGCTGCGCGTCGAGCCGGGCGAGCGGGCGGCCTACGCTGAAGCGCCGGCAAGCGCGCCCGCACAAACTGGCGGCAACGCGCCGGCAGTGCAGTCTGGCCCGCCGCGCCCATCGCCCGCCATTGCCGAGTCACCCGCACTCGATTTCCCAAGCGTCGAGCGCGCCACGCTCTCGAACGGCATTGAGGTCGTCTATGCGCGCCGCGACGCGGTTCCTGTGACATATGTCGCCGTCGAGTTCGACGCCGGCGTCGCCGCCGATCCGGCAAACCGCCTCGGCACGCAAGCGCTGATGCTGAACCTGCTGCAGGAAGGCACCACCAGCCTCAACTCGGTGCAGCTTGCAGAAGCGCAGGAACGGCTGGGTGCGACGATCTCTAGCGGCGCCTCGCTTGATCGCACCATTGTCGGCTTGACCGCACTCAGCACGACCCTCGATCCGTCGCTGACCCTGCTCGCGGACGTGATCCGCAATCCCGCGTTCGAGCCGTCGGAGGTCGAGCGCCTTCGCCGTCAGCAACTGGCGGGCATTGCCGCAGAGTTGACCCGCCCCGACGCGATCGCGCAGCGCACCCTGCCGGCTCTGCTCTACGGCGCCGATCATCCTTACGGGCGTCCATTCAGCGGCTCCGGCGATCCAACGGTCGTCGAAACGCTCACGCGCGAAGAGCTGATTGCTTTCCACCAAGCTTGGCTGCGTCCTGACAACGCGACGGTCTTCGTGGTCAGCGATCAGCCGCTTGATCGCATCACCGCTGCGCTCGAAGGCGCATTGGGCGATTGGAGTGCGCCGGCCGTCGCGCGTGGCGTCAAACGCTTCGACGTTGCGCTCCCCGCGAACAGACCACGCATCGTGCTGATCGACCGGCCGCAATCGCCGCAGTCGTTCATTTTCGCCGGCCAAGTGCTGCCAGTTAACGGCACTGATGATCTGTTGAACCTCACCGCCGCCAACGAGGTCTTGGGCGGCTCTTTCCTGGCGCGCATCAATATGGAGCTTCGCGAACGCCGCGGCTGGTCCTACGGCGCCTTTGGAAACGTCCAGCGTTTCGAACATCGTACGCCCTACGTCATCCAGGCGCCGGTGCAGGCTGACCGCACGGGAGACTCCATCGCCGCCGTCCGCTCGCAGGTGAGCGCGTTCCTCAGCACGGACGGCGTCCGTCCAGCGGAATTGAACCGAAACATCCCGGGCAACATCCGTCAGTTGGCAGGCCAGTTCGAGACTTCGCCGGCCGTGCTTGGCGCATTGCGATCCAACGCGCTCTTCAACCGTCCCGACAATTATTGGGAGACAGTGGCCGACCGCTATCGCGGCATGACCGTGCAGGCGCTCGACCAAACCGCGCGGCGCATCATCAACGCCGACAATTTCGTCTGGGTGGTGGTGGGCGACGCGCGGGTCGTGCGCCCACAACTGCAACGCCTGGGTCTGCCGGTGCAAGTGGTGGCTGCGCAATAGCCGCCGGCGCTACACGATGCCCGCCAGCGTCAGTCTGAGCGTCGAAGACGGCGCTGGCGATGTGTCGCCCCATCAGTCCCGAAACGGCGGTGTCGGCCGCCATGGGAAGGGCTGCGGCATGTCGGTCGAGACCTTGTCCGGATAGACTGGCGTGCGCTTCTCCAGAAATGAAGTGACGCCCTCCTTGGCGTCGCCCGAACGTCCACGCGCCACCATCAGCCGGCTTTCCAGCTGATGCGCCTCCATCGGATGGCTCGCGTCCAGCATCTCGAGCATCATGCGCCGCGCCAAGGCGACCGAGACCGGTGCGGTGTTGTCGGCGATCTCGCGCGCCAGCGCGTGCGCCGCCGGAAGCAATTCTTCCGGTGCGTGCAACGAGCGCACCAGGCCGCGCGCCTGCGCTTCTTCCGAGAGAAACACGCGCCCGGTCATGCTCCATTCGAGCGCCGTCGACAGCCCGACCAGGCGCGGGAGGAAGTAGGACGAGAGCGTTTCCGGCACGATGCCGCGGCGTGCGAAGACAAAGCCAATCTTGGCGCCGTGCACCGCAAGCCGCATGTCCATCGCCAGCGTCATGGTGGCGCCGACGCCGACCGCCGCGCCGTTGATGGCGGCGATTACGGGCTTCAGACTCTCATAGATGCGAATGCCGACCTGACCGCCGCCGTCGCGCGTCGGATCGGGATCGAATTTGCTGGTCTTCACCTGCCCGGCGCGGCGTTTGTCGTAGTCGAAGGTGTCGCCGCCCTGCCCGAGATCGGCGCCGGCGCAGAAGGCGCGTCCAGCCCCGGTGACAATGACCGCGCGCACGGCGTCGTCGCCGTCAGTGAGATCGAACGCTTCGATCAGCTCCCGCGCCATCACGTCAGTGAACGCGTTCATGCGCTCTGGGCGGTTGAGCGTGAGGGTGGCGACGCTGTCAGCGATGTCGAGGCGAATGGTTTGAAAGTCAGGCATGGCGCTTTCCCCGTGTCAGGCCGTGAACAGACTACCCCGAACACTCAGTAAAGCTCGAGGCAAAGCGCGTGGCGACATAACGGCCGTAATCGCGCAGCAGACGCTCCCTTTTTGGGTCGGCTGGTTGCCGCAGCGAAGCCAAATCACTTTCGGCGGCGCCCCGCGCAATGTGGCAATCTCCGCGAAGTCGGCATCGAGAGTTACAATGACGAAGCCTTCGCGTTGCGCGAACATCCGAATGTCTTGGTCGCTTGCCCGATCAAGTCCAGCGCTGCAGACCTGTGACGCCTCTGGCGAAAGATCGGCCAGTAGCCGGCAGAGCCGATGGCTCAAGTTTTGATCGAACAGTAGCTTCAAGCTGGGACGGTCACGATGCGGCGTTCGCGGTCAGCTGCATAGGCCAGCGCCGCGCGAATGTCCGCCTCGGTTAGTTCGGGGTAATCGGCGATGATCTCGGCATGCGACATTCCGGCGGCGAGCCAGCCGAGGATGTCGGCGACAGCGATGCGCATCCCACGAATGCAGGGCCGGCCGCCCCGCTTGCACATAGCACAAACGGCGCGCCCCTCACATCCTGATCAGCTCAACCTCCACCGCCTCGTAGGGGTCGAGCCGGTACATGAGCTGTCGGTGGATGGCGACCATGGCCCCCGCGCCCCAGTCCTCGATCAGCTCGGCGTCGTCGCGCTCGCGCGCCGCCCAGCGCGCGCCGTCCTCGGTGATCAGCACCTGGCCGCGCCCCAGCACGCAGTCGATGGTCGAGACCACGCCCGATTGCGCCCCCGCCCCCAATCCGACTCGGAACACGGAGAGAATCGCGTCACGCTGCCCGTGCGTGAGTCGGCTCCATTCGAGTCGCTCGAAAAGCTCTGGCCCAAGGTAGGCGGCCAGCGCGTCGTTTTGCGTCATTCTGACGTCCCCCGTCCGAATCGAGTCGCCAAAAAGAATCTGATTTGGTTTCCGAGGCGTTACCGCGCGTTGGCGCAGTCGGCCTGATGCGAAGGCGCAATCCTGAGGCACGAACAACTCCGCGCCGTGGCGGCGTCCACCCTACAGTCCCAACCGCCACACGAAGTCCCGATCCGCGACACGCCCGACCATAAACTTGTGCTCGCCCATGTGCGTAAAGCCGTAGCGCTTATAGAAGGCCTGCGCGCGCGCGTTGTTCTCCCAGACGCTGAGCCACAGCGAATCCGCGCCCTGCTCGCGCGCCCATGCGAGCGCGTGCTGCATCAAGGTCTGCGCCACGCCAGCGCCCTTGACGCTGGCGTCGACATAAAGGCGATGGATCTCAAAGGGCGTTCCGGCAGCCGCGATCGGCAATTCATACGGCCCGAGCTGACAATAGCCGACGATCTCCTCGCCGCGCAGCGCCAACTCGTAGCGCATACCGGGCGTGGCGATCTCGCGCGCCTGGATTTCGGCGCCGTACTTTGCGGCCAGGAAGGCCGCCAGATCCTCCGGCGGATAGAGGTGGCCGAACGTTTCGGTGAACGTGCGCGCAGCGAACGCGGCCAGAGCCGGGGCGTCTTGTACAACAGCGTCGCGGTAGGCGACCGGCTCTGCCCCACGATTGTCCAGCGGCATCACCCCAACTTCGCCTTCAATGCTTCACGGATCGCGGCGAGCGCCTCGCTTGCGCGCGCGCCGTCAGGACCGCCGCCCTGCGCCATATCGGGACGACCACCGCCGCCCTGACCGCCGAGCACGGCAACGCCCGCCTTCACCAGATCGACGGCGCTGACCTTGCCCTTGATGTCGTCGGTGACGCCGACCGCGAGCGCGGCCTTGCCGTCCTCGACGCCGACATAGGCGATCACGCCCGAGCCAATCTCCTTCTTGCCCTCATCGACCAGAGTGCGCAGCTCCTTTGCGGGCACGCCGTCGAGCACGCGCGCCAGCACCGCAACGCCCACAATCTGCTCAGGCCCGGCCGGCGCTGCTGCGCCGCCGCCGCCCGCCAGCGCCAACTTTTTCTTCGCTTCAGCCAGATCGCGCTCAAGCCTGCGGCGCTCGTCTTGCAACTGCGCCACGCGCTCCGGCAATTCCGGCAATGGCGATTTCAAGTTCGCAGCGATCGCCTTCGCCAGCGCGGCCTGCGCCTTCAGATGCGCCAGCGCGGCCGCACCGGTCGCAGCTTCAATGCGGCGCACGCCGGCAGCAACGCCACCTTCGGACAGGATCGCGAACACGGCGATGTCGCCGGTGCGCTTGACATGCGTGCCGCCGCACAGCTCCACCGAATAGGCTTTGCCGTCTTGGACAAGCGACTCGCCAAGCCGCAGCACGCGGACTTTCTCGCCGTACTTTTCGCCGAACAGCGCCAGCGCGCCCTCCTCAATGGCTTTGGCCGGCGCCATTTCCTTGATCACGCCTTCGGCGTTCTGGCGGATGACGGCGTTTACTTCGTCTTCGACACGCGCGATCTCGTCGGCGCTCATGGCTTGGCCATGGCTGAAGTCGAAGCGGAAATAATCCGCCTCCACCAGCGAGCCCTTCTGGGTCACGTGCGGGCCGAGCGCGTTGCGGAGCGCCGCGTGCAACAGGTGCGTAGCGGAGTGGTTGGCGCGAATGCGCGCGCGACGCGTGCGGTCGATTGCAAGCGATGCCTTGTCGCCGGACGCGATCTTGCCGCCCTTCAAGCGGCCGATGTGCACGTGCAGGCCGGCGTGTTTCTGCGTGTCGTCGACGATGAATTCGGCGCCGTTTTCAAAATGGACAACGCCCTGGTCGCCGGCCTGGCCGCCGCTTTCGCCGTAGAACGGCGTCTTGTCGAACACGAGGGCGAGGTCGGCCGGTCCGCTCGCATGACGCGCGACCTTGCCCTTCTCGACGATCGCCAGCAGCGACGCCGCACCGGTGTCGCTCGCATAGCCCACGAATTCGGTGGCGCCGCCTTGGTCGGCGAGCTTCAGCCACAGGTCTTCGCTCGCGGCTTCGCCGGAGCCCGTCCAGCTTTCGCGACCCTTCTCGCGTTGGCGCTCCATCGCCACATCGAACCCTGTAGTATCAACTTCGAGCCCGCGCCCGCGCAGGATGTCCTGCGTGAGATCGAGCGGGAAGCCGAACGTGTCGTACAGCTTGAAGGCCGTCTCGCCCGCCAGCTTCTTGCCTGGCGTCAAGGTCGCCAACTCATCTTCGAGCAGCCTCAGTCCGTTGCCGAGCGTACGGCGGAAACGGTCTTCCTCCTCGTGCAGCTGCGCCTCGATCACCGGCTGCGCCCGCTTCAATTCTGGATAGGCCTCGCCCATCTCGGCGATCAAAGTTGGCGCCAGCCGATGCATCAGCGGCTCCTTCGCGCCCAGAATGTGCGCATGGCGCATGGCGCGCCGCATGATCCGGCGCAGCACGTAACCGCGCCCTTCGTTCGCGGGCGAGACGCCATCGGCGATCAGGAAACACGACGAGCGCAGATGGTCGGCGATAACGTTATGGCTCGGCGCGCGCTCACCTTCGGCTTTGGTCTTGGTCAGCTCTTGCGAGGCCGCGATGAGCGTACGGAACAGATCGGTCTCGAATACCGAGCCCACCCCCTGCAGCACGCAGGCCATGCGCTCGAGCCCCATGCCGGTGTCGATCGACGGTTTCGGCAGCCTCTCGCGGCGGCCGTCCGCGAACTGCTCGAACTGCATGAACACGAGGTTCCAGAACTCAAGGAAGCGGTCGCCGTCCTGTTCGGGCGAGCCCGGCGGGCCGCCCCAGATGTGATCGCCGCGATCGATGAAAATTTCCGAGCACGGTCCGCACGGGCCGGTGTCGCCCATCGACCAGAAATTGTCGCTGGTGGCGATGCGGATGATCTTGTCGTCGGAAAAGCCCGCGATCTTCTTCCAAAGGGCGGCCGCTTCGTCGTCGTCATGGTAGATGGTGACGAGCAGCTTGTCCTTGTCGAGCCCATAGCCCTTGGTAATCAGCGTCCAGGCAGCATCAATGGCTTCTTCCTTGAAGTAATCGCCGAACGAGAAATTGCCGAGCATCTCAAAGAAGGTGAGGTGCCTGGCGGTGTAGCCGACATTGTCGAGGTCATTGTGCTTGCCCCCGGCGCGCACACATTTCTGGCTGGTCGCCGCCCGCAGAAACGGCGGCTTGGCGGCGCCGGTAAAATAGTTCTTGAACGGCACCATGCCGGCATTGGTGAACAGGAGCGTCGGGTCGTCCTGCGGCACCAACGGTGCAGAGGCCGGCGTCGCGTGCTCGCGGCCGCTGAAAAAATCCAAGAATTGCCGACGAATGTCGTTGACGCTCTGCATACTCGCCCAGGCCAAATCAACTTACCTGGGCCTGGTATAGGCGCCGCAGTGCACAACGCCAAGCCGCGTCAGACGCAACCGCCAGTCAAGGCGCGAACAGCCGCCAAAGCAGCGCCACCAGCATGGCTGTCTTGAAGGCCAAAATCCAAGAGTGAAGGATCTTGCTGCGGAAGTACTTCGCCGACCAGCCCGAAGGCCGCCAGGGCATGGGGTCGGGTCGGCAAAGCCCCCGAACCGGCCGGCGAAAACTGAACTCTTCCTCGCGTCAGCCTTCGGCGGCTTCGCGCTCCTCATCGCCCTCCGGCGGGGAATACATGGCGTCGGCCATCAGCCCTGACTTCTGCCGCACGGCTTCCTCGATCGCGAGCGCGACGTCCTTGTGTTCTTTCAGGAAGCGGCGCGCAGCCTCTTTGCCTTGCCCGATCTTTTGGCCGCCATACGCGTACCAGGCGCCCGACTTGTCGATCACGCCAGCCTTGACGCCGAGTTCGATCAACTCGCCGGTCTTGGAGATGCCTTCGCCATAGATGATGTCGAACGACACCTGCTTGAACGGCGGCGCCACTTTGTTCTTGACCACCTTCACCCGCGTTTCCGAGCCGATGATTTCGTCGCGTTCCTTGATCTGGCCGGTACGGCGAATGTCGAGCCGCACCGAGGCATAGAACTTCAACGCGTTGCCGCCGGTGGTGGTTTCCGGATTGCCGTACATCACTCCGATCTTCATGCGGATCTGGTTGATGAAGATGACCAGCGTCTTCGACTTGTTGATCGAGCCCGTGAGCTTGCGCAACGCTTGGCTCATCAGCCGCGCCTGCAGGCCGGGCAATTGATCGCCCATCTCGCCTTCGATTTCCGCGCGCGGGGTCAGCGCCGCCACCGAGTCAATCACCAAGACGTCGATGGCGCCCGAGCGCACCAAGGTGTCGGCAATTTCGAGCGCCTGCTCGCCGGTGTCTGGCTGCGAGACCAATAAGTCATCGAGATCAACGCCCAGTTTGCGTGCATAGATCGGATCGAGCGCGTGCTCGGCGTCGACGAACGCGCACACGCCGCCGGACTTCTGCGCCTCGGCGATGCAGTGGAGCGCGAGCGTGGTCTTGCCCGAGCTTTCAGGACCGTAGATTTCGACGATGCGGCCCTTGGGCAGGCCACCGACGCCAAGCGCGATGTCGAGCCCCAGAGAACCGGTCGAGATCGATTCGATCTCAACCACTTTCTGGTCGCCCATGCGCATGACCGAGCCCTTGCCGAAAGCCTGGTCGATCTGCTTGAGGGCCGCGGCCAAAGCCTTCTGCTTGTCCGTTTCCATTGGATCTTTCTCAACAAGCTTCAGACCAGCCATCGTTCCCGCTCCCAGTAGGTCGAGTCCATTGCCGCGACCAGGATTCGATCTGTACCAGCTTTGTTCCCGGAACACAAGCGGAACATTTGCTCCCGCGGGGAGAACCCCCTGCTGGCGGCGCGCGCGCCTTGGGCTTAATGGTTTTTGGGGGCTTCTGAGGTAGGATCGCAGGTCCATGGCTTCTTCATTGGCGCCCCTTCCGCCCCGTCACGGGGTCCCTGCCACGCTGGAGGCGTTTGCGTCCTTCCGCGTGAAAACCGCAGCGCTGTCGCGCCCGGCCGCGCCGGCCAAGGGCGACCCCAACGTCGTCATGATCACCGGCGCCGACGGCGGCGTCGTGGTCTACCCGCCAAGCGACAAGCTGGTGATCCTCGCGGCGCGGCGCGCGGCAATGGTGCGGACGGCTGCGGCAGCCGAAAGCGAAGCCTAAAACCGCGCCGTGGCGTTCAGCACCAGATTGTGGCTCACGCGATCGGGGCCGTCGGCGCGATTGGAATATTGGTTCATGTAGCCGGTCTCGATGCGCACCGTATCGTTCACGCGCCATTGCACGCCGAGCATGGCGCGGTTCTGATCGAAGCCGCCGACCTGGCCCCAGTCGGTTTCGTTCAGCGTCAAAAAGACTTCGTTCGACGCGAAGGCTGAGACATCCGTGCTTTCGATCGGCCTCGAAAAACGAAACTGCTGACGAAACCGCCAACCCACATCGTCGCCGGATTCGCGGAAACGCTGTTCCACGCGCGTGCGGCCAGTCACTTCGCCGCCCGCGAACTCCACGACATCGTAGTTCGCCTGCTGCCAGAAGCGCTCTTCTTCAACATTGTTTTCGTCGCGATGCTGGGTCACGCGCGCGTAGCCGGCCCAGAGGTCGAGCCCGTCGCGCACGCGATAGCCAAGCGCGGGACGAAACACGGTCTGCTCGGCGCCGTTATTGTCCTGGCTGAAGCGGGCGTGACCCTCGATCGACCAGAGCCATGGCTTGGCTTCGTCGAAGCGGCCTGTCGCCGTCACTGTCGTCCAGAATTGACTGTCGGAGGTATGCGCCAACGCCGGCGGCGCGGCCAGCGCGCCGAGCGCCAGCGCAAACATTGAGCAAAGCAACCGTGTCATCGCACTGGACTGTCATAAAAGTGTAAACGATACAATGCGGCGCGCTCATCCAATGTATCACGCCGCCAGCAGCTCCTTCACGCGCCCGACCAGCTGCTCCATGGTTACGGGCTTCGACATGTAGTGCACCGGGTATTGCTCCAGCACGCTGGAGAAGCTCTCTGGGGCATAGCCCGAGAGGAACAAGACCTTGGCCTTGCCGATGATCGCCGGATCAGCCTCCTCCAGCATCTCGGTGCCGGTCATCACCGGCATCGAGTAATCCGAGATGATGATGTCGAATTCGCCGGGCTTGGCGCGCAGGATGTGGAGCGCCTCTTCGCCGTTGCCGGCCTCCTCCACCTCGTAACCGCAATCCTTCAGATTGCGCACCGTGGCGCGGCGCACCGGCACCAGATCTTCGACAAACAGAATGCGCCCCCGCCCGGAGACGTCCTTCGAAGGCGGCGCGATCAGCGCGCGCTCCTTGGCGGCGATCTCTTCCAGTTCTTCCGGCGTCGGCTGATAGGCCGGCAGGAAGATGCGGAAGGTGGTGCCCTGCCCAAGCTTCGAGGTGAAGAAGATATAGCCGCCGGACTGCTTGATAATGCCGTAGGAGGTCGCAAGCCCGAGCCCGGTGCCTTTGCCGGGTTCCTTGGTCGAGTGATACGGGCGGAAGATCTTGGCCGCGTGTTCCGGCTTGATGCCGGAGCCGGTGTCCTCAACCTCGATCATGGCGTACTCGCCGTCCTCGATCGGGTTGTGGCCGAGGCCGCGCGCGAACTCCGCGTCGATGCGCTGGGTGCGCACCATCAGCTTGTGCACGTTTGGCGCGCCTTTTTGCGTCATCGCGTCCCGCGCATTGGCGGCAAGGTTCACCAGCACGCGTTCGAGCTGGGTCTTGTCGACTTTCACATAGGGCAGATCGCGCCCATGGCGGATTTCGAACTGGATGGTCGAGCCCACCACGCGGCGTACGAGTTCCTGCTTGGAGCCGATGAAGTCGCCGACATCGAACACTTCACGCGCAAACGTTTGTTGACGGGCGTAGGCGCGCAGCATTTCCGACAATTCCTTCGCCGACGTGGCGTGATCGGAAATCTCCTGCAGCGTCGGATAGTCGGCGTCGCCGACCGGGTGGCGACGCAGCAGATATGAACAGTTCTGCATCACCACGGTCAGCATGTTGTTGAAGTCGTGCGCCACGCCGGCGGCAAGCTCGCCGATCTCGCGCATCTTGTCCGATTGCGCGAGACGGGTTTCCAATTCGCGCTGTTCGGACACGTTGATCACGTAGGCCAGTCCGCGCCCGTCCGCGCCGCGCGTGAAATGCACGTGCACGGCCGCCGGCGGCTTGCCCACAAGCGTCAAGTCCACGGGGTCGTCGATGGCGCGCCGCAGACGCTGCGCCAATGCGTCCGGACCTTCGCCCGCTTCGAAGAGATCGGCGAACGGCGTCGACGGCGTGGCGCGTCCCTGCGTCATGTCGAGCAGCGCCGTGTTGGCGTCGAGCAGCGCCGCCGAGGCCGGGTCGGCGCCGTCGAGCACGGCGACGCCGAACGGCGCGTGCGCGAACACGGCATGGTCGAGAGCGCCCGCCACTGCCGCTGGCGCCGCCTCTGGCGCTTCCGCATCCGCGAGGAATGCGAATACGCGCAGTGCGCCGTCGGCCTCGTCCGCCGGCCAGAAGCTCAGAGCCGTCACCTGCGTCTCGGCGCCGTCGAGCGCTTTCAGCGTAAGACGCTGCCGCTGCGGGCCGAAGCCGCGGCGGTCGCGCCGCATCAGCCGCGCTGCATCGTCTTTGACGATGTCCTTGACCTTGAGCGGATCGGAATAGTCGCCCGCCTGCAGCACCGCGCGCAGCGTGCGGTTCATGTAGAGGATGGCGCCGTCCGCGCGCGCGGCGAAGAACCCAACCGGCGCATCGTCCAAAAACATCTGGTTTGCATCGGGCGCGCACGCCGCTTGCTCAGCCTCGCCCAATTTGCGCAAGCGCCAGAGCACAAAGCCGCCGGGAGCTGGCGCTACCGACGCTTCGTAGCGCGCGTGCGCGCCGCCGATCGCAGCCGTGCTCGGCAGCACCTCGCGCCGGGTCTGACCGGACTGCGCCGCGCGCGAGAGGCGAAACATCGGCGCCGACAACAAGGGGTCCGCGCCGAACAACCGGTTCATCATCGGCGGACGATCGCTCTCGCCGAGCACGCCGGCGGTCTCGGCAATCGCAAGATACGCCGCGTTCGCCTCCAGCGGCGAAAGCGCTGCGTCGGTCACCAGTGCGGCTTCGTCCAGCGCATCGATCAGCGCCAACTCTCCGCGCGCCCGCATCAGCGCAGACGCGGCAATCACCCCGCGCTCTGGAAACGCGCCGAACATCCGTCCCGCCCCGCGCGACATCCAGAAGAACAACACCATGCCGGCCGCGGCGAGCAACACCAACAGCACAGCGCCCGCCTGCCCCACGCTCGGCCCGGCGGTAATCGCGACGCCAGCCGCGGCAACGCCGATCGTCACCGACGCCCAGAACAAAATCTGAAGCGGGTCGAAGCGAGCGCCGGCGCGCGGCGCGGGAAGATCAGCCTGGTCCGTCATGCCCGTTGGAGCTTCTATTGACCGCGATTCGGGCCGCCCGGCACGCACCGACGTTGGGGAGAAACCATCCGCCATCGCTTTTAAGAACTCCTTGCGCGGCCACGCCGCCGCGCCAGCCGCATGACGAAGCCGATCACCTTAGCCACCGCCTCGTAATGCTCCCTCGGAATCGGTTGATCGATATCCGCCGTTGCAAAAAGCGCACGCGCCAGCGGGGGATCCTCCACAATCGGAACATCGTGCTCCTTCGCGACGTCGCGAATCCGTTGCGCCACTGCATCAACGCCCATGGCCAGGCAGATCGGCGCCGCCGTCTCGCCCTGCTCGTAGCGCAGCGCCACCGCATAGTGCGTTGGATTGGTGATCACCACGCTGGCCTTGGGGACGTTGGCCAGCATGCGTTGGCGCGAGCGGTCCATGCGTATCTGGCGAAGCTTCGCCTTCAACATCGGATCGCCGTCGCTCTGGCGCATCTCTTCCTTGATTTCGCGCGGGCTCATCCGCATGCGGTGCATGTAGGACTGACGGGTAAACACGTAGTCTACGGCGCCGAGCACGGCGGCAGCGCTCGCCAGCGCCATCATCATCCCGACGATGCGATCCTGCGCGAGCGGCAACAGCGCGTTGACGTCGAGCAACGGCATGCGTTCGAGCGAAGCGTCGCTCGGCCACAGCGTCCACACCAGCACCGCGCCGACGAGCACCAACTTCGCCAGCGACTTGAGGAAGTTCGCCGCGGCGGCCTTGCCGAACACACGCTTGGCGCCTTCAACCGGATTGAGCTTGTCAAGCTTGGGATTTAACTTTTCGGCGCTGAAAGTCGGCTGATCCTGGATGTAACGCGAGGCGATCCCCGCGCCCGCGAACACAAGCGCAGTCAGCCCGAACACCATGAGCAGCTTCAAGCAGACGCTGCCCGCGAGCGACAGCAGCGCGTTAGGCTGCATCGAGTATTGCTCTGGGATCGCAAGAAATCCGATCAGCCCGTGGGTCAGCTGACTTGTCACTGGCCCGGCCATGAACGCAACGACCGCCGTCGCAGCGAGCAGCGACATCGCCGCGCTGACTTCGGTCGAATAGACGATGTCCCCCTTCTCCCGCGCCTGTTCGAGTTTGCGCGGTGTCGGTTCTTCGGTTTTTTCGTCGTCCTCGGTGCGCTCGGCCATCGGCTCACCGCATCCAGTCTGCGTAGCGCTGCAAGCTGTCGAGCCAGATCAGCATGCCGCTGGAAAGCCCCAGAGCCAGCACAACCAGGCCGCCCATGATTTGCAGGGGCAGCGTGATGAAGAACACTTGGATTTGCGGAATGAGCCGCGAAAGCACGCCCAGGCCAACGCGGAAAATGAGACCTGCGACCAGCAAGGGCGCAGCGATCTGCACCCCAACACGAAACGCCGTCGATGTTGCTTCGAGCGCCAGCTCGGCGGCGTCGCCGACCGGCGCGGTCGCGCCGAGGGCGATCAGATCGTAGGACCCCGCAACGCCGGCCAAAAACATATGATGCAGGTTGGTGGCGAAGATCAGCGCGAGGCCCATCACGCCCAGGAACACCGCGATGAGCTGGCCCGATTGAGTTTGCGTGGGATCCGCCGTCTGCGCAAAAGCCAGACCGATCTCAAGACCCGCGACCTGCCCCGCGGTCGCCAGCGCCGCCACCAGCAGCCGCGCCGCGCCGCCGAGCAGAATGCCGATCAGCACTTCGGTTCCGACCTGCGCGCCCATGCCCCATGCCGTCGCCGCCGGCTCTGGCGCGCGGTCTGTAAGCGCCGGCCCCATGCCGATGGCGAGCGCCAACGCAAACGCAAGCCGTATACGCGCCGGCACCGCCGGTTCGCCGACGCCCGGCAGCAGCATCACCATTGCCCCCACGCGCGCAAACACAAGCGCCGTGGTCCAGATGTCGACGCCATAGAGCGTGAGCGTCATGGTCAGTACGCCGCGATGCGCTCGAACACGCCGTCCATGAAACCGCCGAGCAAGCCGCCCATGATCGGCAGGAACAACAGCGTCGCCAGGAAGATCGCGATGATCTTCGGGACGAACACTAAGGTCTGTTCCTGGATCTGGGTCAGCGTTTGCAGCACGGAGACCACCAGTCCGACGATGAGCCCGGCGATCATCGGGCCGCCCGCCACAAGCAGCGTCACCCAAATCGCCTCGCGCCCGATATCGAGGACTTCAGCTCCGGACATCGCGCTCTCCCACCGGCAAATTTTGCCGAGCGGGCCATGAGGACCCCAGGCGTGGTTAACGACAGGTTTCCGAGCTGCCTTTCTGCGCAGCCGCGGTCAGCGGAGTGCGAGGCCAGACCGGTTGAAGCGTGCCGCCGGCGCAACACTTGCAACGAGTTTGTCGCGTTCGCATCCAAAGAGCCGAATCGCAGTCATCTTGGGTTCAGGCGGACGTGAAACGTTTGGGGTGCGCACGGCGTAGTGCATGAGGAACGACGCGCTGTAGGACTAAAGGGGACTGGGATGTTGAAGGCTATCTTCGCGCTTTTCGCCGGGCTGTTCTCCCGCAAGGACGACGACTTCAAGTCGCTGCTGATCGCCGACCTCGGCATCGAACGCTAGGCCTATCCGCCCGGCGGAACACCAGCCTGGAAGCTCTCGATCAGGCTGCCGGCGACGAGGCGCCAACCGTCGACGAGCACGAAGAAGATCAGTTTGAACGGCAGGCTGACGGTTACCGGCGGCATCATCATCATGCCCATGGCCATGAGCAGTGACGCCACCACCAGGTCGATGATGACGAAGGGCACGAACAGCATAAAGCCAATCTCAAACGCGCGCCGCAGTTCGGAGATCATAAACGCGGGCGCAAGCACCCGCAGCGGCGTCTCTGCCGCGCTTTGCGGCGGCGTTTCCAGGTTGGCCATCTGAATGAACATGGCGAGATCGTCCTCGCGCGTCTGCGCCGCCATGAACATCTTCAGCGGCGCGACGATGCGTGGAAACGCCTCGTCGAGAGGCATCTCCTCCTGCAGGACCGGGCCAATTCCGGCCTGATAGGCCTCGTTCCACACCGGCGTCATCACAAACGCGGTCAAGAACAACGACAGCGACACGATCACCACGTTCGGCGGCGCCTGCTGCAGGCCGATCGCCGTGCGCAGCAACGATAGCACCACAACGATGCGGACGAAGCACGTGGTCATGATGAGGATCGACGGCGCGAGCGACAGCACCGTGATCAGCGCGGCAAGTTGCAGCACGCGCGCTGTTAGCCCTTCGCCGGTGCCGAGATTGATCGACAGCGTCGGATCGGCGGCCACCGCCGCATAGGCGACGCCGGCCCCCGTAACCACGGACATGAGCAGAGCGGCGG
This sequence comes from Hyphomonadaceae bacterium, assembly GCA_019753175.1. GTDB lineage: Bacteria > Pseudomonadota > Alphaproteobacteria > Caulobacterales > Aquidulcibacteraceae > Vitreimonas. Next base: position 62,385 of record JAIELK010000003.1, on the reverse strand, counting down.
CGAAGACAACGATCCAGTTCCGCGCGCCAAACATGCGCGGCAGTTGGGTGATCGACGACTTCAGTCGAGCAAACATTCCGCTCACGTCGCGCCCTCTTCGTTCAGAGAAGTCTTGGCTTGGGGTTCGCCCACCACCAGATCGCCGGTCGGTCCCAACAGCAGCAGATGCTCACGCGCGTCACAGCGCACGATCACCAGGCGCCGGCGCGGATCGAGCATCAGGCTTTCGACGATGCGCATGCGCCGCTCGCTCGGCGCGCCAGGCTGCATCATGCCGAGGCGCCGCGCGCCATAGGCTGCGAGGCCGATCAGCGCCAAGGTCGCCAGCAGCGCAAACAGCGCCCGCGCCCAATCCACCCAATCCACCGTAGCCGCCTCCATTCTGGAGTTTCGCCCCGTGGCTGAGCCGGTTTGGTAAACGAGTTCTTAATTTTGCGGCGGCGATTTAAGCGCTGCTTAACCATGCTGGTGCTCGACTAGGCAAAGTTTGCAGCCCTGAGTCGCCCCTTGGACCTCGCCAACACGCCGTTCTTCAGTTTGTTGCGCGCCCGGCTTGATCAGCTGTCGGAGCGCCAGCGGCTGATCGCCGAAAACATCGCCAACGCCTCGACGCCGAACTACAGGCCGCGCGACATCGACACCGCCGCGTTCGAGCGCGCGCTCGCGTCCGCATCCTCCGGCGGCGGGCTCGCAATGGCGCGCACCCATCCTGGGCACATGGCGGCTGGCGGCGCGATCGAAACCCGGATCGTCACGCGTGACGACGGCGAGACCACGATCGACGGCAACGCCGTCGTGCTCGAAGAACAGATGGCGCGCGCCGCCGAGACCCGCATGGCGTTTGAGACAGGCATCGCGCTCTACCAAAAGGGCCTTGAACTCATGCGCCTCGCCGCGCGTCCGCCACGGTGACTGAATGACAGACATCCAAGCCGCCATCTCCGCCGCCGCGTCCGGCATGCGCGCCCAGACCGTGCGCATGCGCATCGCCGCCGAAAACGTCGCCAACGCCAATTCGACCGGCGACAGCCCGCAGGAAGAGCCCTTCCGCCGCCGCATCCCGCTGCTGGAGAGCACGGCGCTCGCTACCGGGGCCCAAGGCGTGCGCGTTCGGGGAGCGGCGTTCGACATGAGCGATTTCCGCGAGGAGTTCAATCCAAGCCACCCGGCCGCGGATGAGACGGGTTACGTTCGCCTGCCCAATGTCGACACGCTGGTCGAGATGATGGACCTGCGCGAGGCCACGCGCGCCTACGAAGCCAACCTCAACATGATCGAAGCGGCGCGCACGATGACCAACCGCGCGCTGGACCTTCTCCGGAGATAAGCCATGGCTCTCGATCCGCTCTCAGCCGCACGCGCCTACCAGCAGGCGGCGCAGGCCTTACAGAATCGGCCAGCCGCGGGCGCGGGCGAGGCGGTCGACTTCGGTTCGCTGGTGCAGGAAGCCGTGCGCCAGGCCGGCCAGAGCGCGCAAGCGGCGGAGAGCCAGGCGCTCGCCGTCGCCGCGGGACGGGCCGACATCGTCGATGTCGTCACCGCCATCGCCGCGGCGGAAACCCAGCTGCAGACCGTGATCGCGGTGCGCGACCAGGTGATCAGCGCCTACCAGGAGATCATGCGCATGCCGATCTGAGGCTGGACGCGTCTACTTCTTCTTCTTCTCGTCGGCGTTCTTCTTGGGTTTGCGCTTTTCCTTGTTGGAACGCATCTGACCTTTGGCCATGTTCGCCTCCTCTGTTGGGCCGCACATAATTTGTCTGCGCCGCGGCCTCTGTCCAGCGGCCGCCTGTGAAAAAGATCGCGCCGGCGCTTAACCTTCGCGCAACCACGTCTTGCCCACATTGCCTTCAGAGAGGAGCGGGCTTTGACGGTCGTACTGCGCCATCATCGGGAATACGAACTCAACTTCGTTGAGTATTCGGGGGCGGTAACGCCAGCCGAGATCGTCGCCCTCGCCGACTTTCAGGCCGGTCAGCCGACGCTCCTGACCTATGATCTGTTTGGCGTTGTCGCCGCGGACGCTGACCTGCGCGCGATCGAGCTCAGCAAACTCGATGCGATGTATGCGCGCTATCGCGACATCTTCAGGCCGCTCAATCTGGTGATCCTGCGCCGCGTCGCCTGGGTGTGCGAGAGCCCCGCCGCGCGCACCCATCTGCAGCACTGGCTGCGCGAGCCGGAGATCGGCAAGGCCTTCGCCAGCGACATCCGCGTCTTCGACACGCGCGCCGAAGCGGCCACATGGCTGGTCATCGACCCGGCCAAGGCGGCGGCGGTCGTGCGCGGAGAGGGGTTCGTGGAGCTGGCGCGGTTTTGCCAGCCCGCGGCGGGGCCGGCGCGATAGCTTAGGAGCTGTCGCAGGCGCGCGGCGACGGCGTGACGAGCATCGTCAGCACGCACGTTTCGGCACGCGGCAGGATCACCCCAGGCGCGTCAATCCGCGGCGCAGGCCAGCTTCAGAGCGCCCAGGCGAACAGCCGGGCGAGCTTGTGGTTGCTGATGGGGGCGGGGCGGTTCTGCACGGACCGCCAGTATCGCACGCGTGCCGGAGGGGGCGGATAGGTTTGTCGGCCTTCGTATCATTTCGCTAATGCATCAGAAGAATCGGGGCACGCTTGGTACGCTGGGACGCTGGAGAGCGCGATGAAGTACACGAAGCGAGCTAAGCTCACGGATAAGCAGCGGCTGTGTTTGCAAATGCTTGGGAGCCATGGGCTGGTGGGAAGCTTCACTGAGTTTGCGCGACCTGAAGCCAGGAGGACGATGCATCAGTTGCACAAGAAAAAGCTGGTGCAGTGGATGGATGGTCGTTGGATACTGACCAAGGTCGGCCACTATGAGTGGACGATGCTCTTGCTTGAGAAAGCTCACATTAACGCTTCGTAACCGAGGCTCAACTAAGCGGTCATGCTCCGACAATGGTCGCCGGGCGGACAGACGCAGGATTGAACCTCACCGTGAGGTTGTCCTCTCATGACTTTCGGTTAATATTGCCCCACGGGGGCGGGCGATGCTTCACGATGTCTTTGTCAGTTATGCGCGTGAAGACCGTCAGCGCATCGAGCCTTTCGTAGCCTTTATGAGGCAAAGAAACCTCAACGTGTGGTTCGACGACCGGATAGCTGCTGGCGATCGGGCTTTCGACGAAATAGCGACTGCCCTGCGTGACTCCAGCTTTGTTCTGCTCTTCTGGTCCGCTGGCGCGGCAGGATCGTCGTTTGTCCAGCGGGAGGTGAGGTACGCTGACACGCTCGGCAAACGCATCGTACCGATCAAGCTTGATCGGAAGGGTTATCCCGGTGCGATCGCCCTGCTACTCGCCGACAGACAAGCGGTAGACGCCAGAAATCACTTTCCGGAACGCGAGATGTCTACCATCTGCGACCGTATCGAGCCGCGCCCATCTCAGCCGGCTCCGATCATCGCAACCCTGAACATGAAAGGGGGCGTGGGGAAGACAACGCTCTCCGCCAATCTCAGCGCCGCATTCCACGCCGCATTCGACAAGAATGTTCTAATGATTGACCTGGACCCGCAGGCGAACTTATCGAATTTGCTGGTCGATCCGGAGCGCTACGAAGAACGACTCGCCTGCGATCAGGCCGTGATTAGCTGCTTCGAGCCGAGTATTTGCACCGGGGCTCCATCGCCGACTCAAGACCTCCGTTCAGTCAATCCGATTGTGGGAGCGCCTCCTGAAGGAACGCAGCTTGCCTTCAACTTGCGAGATCCGCTTCAGTCGAAACGGCTGGACGTCATAATCGGGCAATTCGAACTCTTCAAATACTCATTGCCCGCGAACTTCCCGTACTTGCCAGGGTGTAAAGCATACTTCGAACATTTCATTGGCACTGCGCGAAGCCAGTACGATCTAATTGTAATAGACGCTGCCCCAAGCAACTCGTTCATTACTGAGTGCGCAGTGCGGGCCGCCACCGATATCGTGGCTCCTGTGACGGCCGACAAATATGCGTTGCGAGGTCTGTCAGCGCTGAAACGACTCATCGAGCACGCCTACCAGCTGCCAGCTCATCCCCGCCTCCACGTTCTCCGAAACGCTGTGGGGCCGGAGTTGACCGACGCAGAGCAACCGATCGTCGACGAATACACCGCTCAGCTTTTGGATGCCCGCATCCCCAAGAGCGAATATTTCGCCATCAAAAATCCTAACGCCGCCGTAAGAGTGCGCGATACACTTTCTACGTTGGCTTTTTACCGAGGGCAGACCAGAGTGAAGGCCGCTGTCAAGAAAGCGTGCACAGAAATACTGGAGCGAATCGAACGAGCATGATGGACCAGCACCTTCTGATGCTTAAGAAACTACTCATGGGTCGACCGAAATACAGTGTTGCCCAGGTCCGGCGATTCATTGCTTACTTCAGCGCACTAACGGATTCGCAGTTTGCTGAAGAGTGCGAGAAAGTGTTCCAAGCCAAACCGAAATTTCCCAGCCTAACTCCGCCTGCAGGGCTAAAGGCGAAGCAAGCGGTCCCGGTCGTGCTAAGTTATGTACAAGAAGAACTCGGGAAGTCTGTGTCCCTATCAAAGGATGAGCGCGGCAGCTTCAGTGCTATGGTTGATGCCCTTGATCGCAGGTTCGGTGCTGGGTTCACAGAGAGAGTTATTAAGGAGTTGAATGCGCTGCCGAACGGCTCGCACTCGCTCCGCTACAGGCGCTAAGCCCGCACCTCATTCACGCCGCGCCCGAGCGCCAGCGTTGCGGCGCTGGCGATGGCGTCAGCGTCGAGGCCGGCAGCCACGTACATCGCCTCCGGCTTGTCCTGATCCTGGAACACGTCGGGCAGCGTCAGGGTGCGGATCTTCAAGCCGCGGTCGAGAAGCCCGTCGCGTGCCGCGAAGTGCAGCACGAACGCGCCGAAGCCGCCGATCGCGCCCTCCTCGATGGTGAGCAGCACTTCGTGCTCGCGCGCCAGGCGGCGAATCAGGTCTTCGTCGAGCGGCTTGGCGAAGCGCGCGTCGGCGACGGTGGTGGAGAGGCCCATCGCCGCGAGCTTGTCGGCGGCTTTCAGGCTTTCGCCCAGGCGCGCGCCGAAACTCAACAGCGCCACCTTCGTGCCTTCGCGCACGATGCGGCCCTTGCCGATTTCAAGCGGGATTGCGGCGTCCGCGCCCAATGCGCCTTCAGCGTCGCCACGCGGATAGCGGAACGCGCTCGGCGTATCGTCGATGGCCGCCGCCGTCGCCACCATACGCGACAGCTCGTTGCCGTCGCTGGCGGCCATGACGATGAAGCCCGGCAGCGCGCCGAGATAACCGACGTCGAACGAACCCGCGTGGGTGGCGCCGTCGGCGCCGACGAGGCCGGCGCGGTCGATGGCGAAGCGCACCGGCAAGTGCTGGATGGCGACGTCGTGGACGACCTGGTCGTAACCGCGCTGCAGGAAGGTCGAGTAGATGGCTGCGAACGGCTTCATGCCGTCAGCGGCCAAGCCCGCCGCGAACGTCACCGCATGCTGCTCGGCGATGCCGACATCGAACGTGCGCTCGGGAAATTTCTGGCCGAACAGATCGAGCCCGGTGCCGGACGGCATCGCCGCGGTGATGGCGACGATCCTGTCGTCCTTCTCCGCTTCGCGCACGAGGCTTTGCGCGAACACCTTCGTGTAGCTGGGCGCGGCGGGGCCCTTGGCTTGCTCGCCGGTGACGACATTGAACTTGGCCACGCCGTGATATTTGTCGGCGGCGTTTTCGGCCGGCTCGTAGCCCTTGCCCTTCTTGGTGACCACGTGGATCAGCACCGGGCGATCGGTGAATTGCTTGGCGTTGTTGAGGATCAGCGTCAGCGTATCGAGATCGTGCCCGTCGAACGGCCCGAGATAATGGAAGCCAAGCTCCTCGAAGAAGGTGCCGCCGGTGACCAGCGTGCGCGCGAACTCCTCGGCCTTCTTGGAGACATCGTGGATCGGCGCCGGCAGATGCTCGGCGATCGACTTCGCGGTCTTGCGGATGGCGCGGTAGGTCTTCGATGACGCAAGCCGGCCCAGATACGAACTCATGCCGCCGACCGGCGGGGCGATCGACATGTCGTTATCGTTGAGGATCACGATCAGACGCTTGGTGGTCTCGGCGGCGTTGTTCATCGCCTCGTAGGCCATGCCCGCCGACATCGAGCCGTCGCCGATCACCGCGACCACGTGACTGTCTTCGCCGCGCCGGTCGCGCGCCACCGCAAAGCCCAGCGCGGCGCTGATCGAGGTGGCGGCGTGGGCGGCGCCGAAGGGATCGTACGCGCTCTCGCTGCGCTTGGTGAACCCGGAGAGGCCTCCGCCCTGGCGCAGCGTGCGGATGCGGTCACGACGCCCGGTGAGAATTTTGTGCGGGTAGGCCTGGTGGCCGACGTCCCAGATGATGACGTCCTTCGGCGTATCGAAAATGTAGTGGAGCGCTACGGTCAGCTCGACCACGCCGAGCCCAGCGCCCAGGTGGCCGCCAGTAACCGACACGGCGCTGATGGTTTCGGCGCGCACCTCGTCGGCGAGCTGGCGCAGCTGGCTCTTGTCCAATTTCCGCAGGTCGGCGGGGAGGCAAACCTGGTCGAGCAGCGGAGTTTGGGGCGCCATTTAGGCCTCGGAGGACTTCAGATTGCTGCGACGTTAGCCCGTCCAGGCGGCGAAAGCGACCTAGCGTAACCCCTCGTAATCTGCATTTCGTCTTGTTTTCCGTGCGGCAGACCGGCGCAGCCTTTTCTTCGCCTGTCTTTCCTCTTATTTGCGCGCCATGACCCGCCTCACCGCCCTCGTCTTCGCGCTGCTGATCGGCCTTGCCGCGCCGACCGCTGCACACGCCCAGCAACCAACCCCAGAACCTGAGATCGTCGTGACCGGTCAACGGCTGCAGGAGATCATGCGCGAGTTCGTGGGCGAATTGGCCGAGACGCCGCGTTCCGAGGACCAACTCGCAACCTGGGGCATGCGCCTGTGTCCAGGCGTTATCGGCCTGCGCGATCGCGACACCGCGCAGCGGATTGTCGACCGCATCGCACAGCGCGCGATAGAAGTAGGATTGGAAGTCGGAGACGTCGGCTGCCGCCCCAACGTGATCATCTTCTTTTCGCCGGACGCCAGCGTGCTCGCCAACGAGCTGAGCGACAATTTCAAGCGTCTGATGAACTATTTTCCCGATAACAACACGTCGACGCTGGGGCGCGCCGCGTTCGAGCGGTTTGTCTCCAGCGAGGCGCCGGTGCGTTGGTGGTCCGTGACACGGACAATGTCGCGCGACGGGCTCGATATCGAGGCCGATGGCGCGGCTCGCATCTCCAACCCGAGCCGATTGCGGCGCGCCACCCGCCAAGACCTCGATCGTGTCATCGTCGTTGTGGACGTAACGCGCGTTAACGGCCGCTCGACCGATTCCATCAGCGACTACCTCGCCATGGTGTCGCTGGCGCAGATCGCGTTGGACGCCGACGTCTCGTCCTTCCCCAGCATCTTGAATTTCTTCAATGGCGGACCGAGCACGCTGACGGAATGGGACACGGCCTATCTCAGCGGTCTCTACGGCGCGACACGCGATGCCCGCAACTCCAGCCAGCAAGAGCGAGAGATCGCGCGCTCGATGGCCGACGACCTCTCCCCACCCGAGACGGAAGCGCCACGCGAGTAGCGTGAGCGCTGAACACGCCACGCGTTAATGGCGGCGCTGCACTATGAAATCGACGGCGTCGTGCAGCACGCGGCCACGCGGGCCGAACTGCGCAAGGTGGCGTTTCGCCTGCGACGCAAGCATGCCAACGCGTTCGCGCGTGGCGTCCGCGCCCAGCACGGTGACGAAGTTCACCTTTCCGCGATCCTTGTCCTTGCGCACGGCCTTGCCGGTGTCGCGGACCACGCCTTCGGCGTCGAGCAGATCGTCGACCATCTGGAAAGCGAGGCCAACATCGTGCGCATACCGCGTGAGCGCCGTGCGTTCCGCTTCGGACGCGCATCCGATCGTAGCGCCAGCGTCGACCGAGAAATTGATCAGCGCTCCGGTCTTCAGCCGGTTCATCCGCGTCACCGCGATCAGGTCCGAACCAATCTCGTCGCCAGCCATGTCCGCGACCTGGCCCGCGACCATGCCGACAGCGCCCGCGGCCTTGGCGAGGCCCGCGATCAGCAGACACCGCATCTGCGGATCGGGGTGCGTCGCGGGTTCGGCCAGCAATTCGAACGCCAGGGTCAGCAGTGCATCGCCGGCGAGCAGCGCTGTAGCTTCGTCGAAGGCGCGATGCAGGGTCGCGCGGCCGCGGCGCAAATCGTCATCGTCCATGCACGGCAGGTCATCATGGATCAGCGAATAGGTGTGCACGCACTCGATGGCGCAGCCCGTGCGCAGCAACCACGTCTCGTCGGCGTCGAACATGCGCCCGGTCTCAAGCGTGAAAAAGGGGCGCAGCCGCTTGCCGCCATCGATGGCGGCGTAGCGCATGGCCTCTACCAGGCGCGCCTCCGGCCCTTGCGGACGCGGCAACAGCGCATCGAGACCATTGTTTACACGCTCGGCGGCCTCCTTGAGGCGCGCGTTGAAGTTGGACATGGGGGCGTTCCTTGGGGCGGCCTGCCTAGCAGAGCAACGATTCGACGCAAGCAATCCCAGCCGCGCCGCAGCCTCGCCTGGGGACAAGGCTTCCCAAGCGCCGCCGGTTCAAGGCATCATACCCGCGCCCATCAGGGCTGATGTGACAAGACTGCAATGAGGAAGGCCGCATGGCATCGGTGGTGATCATTCACGCCGCAGACGACGCACTGCCGTCGCGCGCACTCGCCGAAAAGCTGCGCCAGGCCGGTGCTCAGGTCACGCTTGACCGTGCCCCCGGCGGCGAGACGCAGGCCGCCCTTGCAGGCGCGGCGGCGGCGATCGCGCTTTGGTCGCCGCGTTCAGTCGCACAAGCGGCGCTGATTGCCGACGCGGAGGCCGCGCGCGTAGCAACCCAACTCGTTCACGCCACGATGCAGAGCGCGAGCGTGCCCGCGAGCTTCGCCGGCGAGCCCGCGGTCAACCTCACCGGTTGGCGCGGCGAGGATGATTTCGCCCCATGGCGTCAGCTCGCCGCGATGATCATGGAGCGCATCGGCGCACCGCCGCCGCAACCGACGCCGCGTCCGAGTTTCTTGAAGGCCGCGCCGCCTTCGCCGCCGCAGAAGCCCGCAGCACCCACGCCGACGCCCATGGTCGCGCCAGCCCCGGCGCTCGCGCCGACAACGCCGGCTGAGCCCGCGCGCACGTTCGATGAGGACGAGCCGGCCCGCGCTGGCGCAAGCAAGACGTTGCTGATCGCGGCCGCGGCGCTGGTTGCCGTCGGCGTTATCGGCGGCGGCGGTTACTGGATCGTCAGCCAGAATAGCGCCGACACCACCGCGCTCGAAGATATCGACATCAGCAGCGCGGCGGAATTGCGCGCCTTCATCGCCAGCACACGCTCGAGCGATGAACGGCAGGAAGCACAGGCCGCGCTCCGGCAACTCGAAGAGTACTCGCTAGACGCCGCCCGCGACGCCAACACCATCGAGGCGTTCGAGACCTTCTTGCAGAACTTCCCCAACAGCGAAGAGCGCGTGTTCGTCCAGGGCCAGATCCAACAATTGCGTTTGCGGGAAGCGCAGGCGCCGCAAGGCGTCGAACTGGGGCCGGCGACAACCACGACCGAGCTTCCCGCGGGCGTCGATCCCGATCTGCTGCCGCCGGATACGACATTCGATCCGGCCACGACGCCGCCCAATCAAAGCGGCCCGGTGCCGCTGACCGTTCCCCCGACGGAGGAACCCGCACCCGCGCCGCCACCGACGTGAGGGTCGGCGATCGTTCGCCGGTAGATCACGACGTAAGGGCTGTGGGGCACGACCAGTTCGCGGTAGTCGCGCCTGGCTTTACGGCCGAGATCTGGCCAGTCGGCCAGAAAGCTCACCGAGTGAAGAATCTGCGCCCGAACGCGCGTTGAGCCCGAGGCGCGAACTCGGCCTGAGCCTGCGGTCGCCAGACAAGCTTCATCCAGGAAACCGGGTTGCATCTCGCTGACGACCTGCGCGTGCGGGATATCTTCCCCGGAGCTATCCATTGTCGACTCGATCTTCGCCCACTCTTCATCGGTGAAAACGCTCCCCTGCGTTTCACTATCGAGCCGGAAGGCGATCTCAACCGCCAGCGCTTCTTGCTGCTCCGGGGGGCAATTTCCGGATGCGCGCGAGAACAAGGTCGAGCTTGGTCACGTCAGTACAGCCGTCCGCCTGTCAGCGCTGGCCGGTCGACGTTGAGCAGCACCACATTGCCGTTGCGGTCGGGGAAGCCGAGGCAGAGCACTTCGCTCATGAATTTGCCGATCTGCTTCGGTTCGAAGTTCACCACCGCGGCCACGCGCCGGCCGAGCAATTCGCCAATGTCGTAGTTCTGCACCACCTGTGCACTCGATTTCTTGATGCCCAACGGGTCGCCGAAATCGATCCAGAGCTGGTAGGCGGCTTTCTTGGCCTCCTCGAACACCTTCACATCGACGATGGTGCCCAGCCGAATATCGACCTTGAGGAAATCCTCGAAGGAGATGATGGGAAGTCGGGCGTTGTTTTGCGGGTCGTCGGCCATTGGCGTTTCACATCCCTTCGTTCTTAACCGAGCTTCGCGGGCTCGGTGCGCGGGCCGTCTGGACCCATCACGATCTGGTCAACTTCGAGCTGGGCGTCCTTTAATTGGCTTTCGCAGCGCGCCTTCAGCGCCGCCCCGCGCTTGTAAATGCGAATCGAGTCCGCCAGCGGCACATCGCCCCGCTCGAGGTGGGCGACGATTTTCTCAAGCTCCGCCAAGGAATCCTCGAAGGAGAGCTGGGCAGGGTCGCGCGGTTCGGTGCTCATGGCGATGAAAATATGAACTCCCGGACGGTTAGGGAATAGCGATTGCGCGGGGATTCGGCGTCAGCTCGTGCGTTTCTCGTAACGCCGGTACGACCAATACCGGTCTCCGCCGTCCTCCACTTCGCGCCAGCCCTGGCGGCGCAGCACCGGGCGCATCATGCGATTGAACCAGCCGTGCGCGCACAGCAGCACGTTCTGCCCGCGCAGCGCCTGGGCGGTCAGCGTCGCGACCGCCGCCTGGGCGCGCACTTCGGCCTGGCGCCGGCTCTCGCCGTTTTCGTGATGCCCGAACCACCAAGCCGCGCGCGCCAGCACCCCCCACGCACTGGGCGAGCGTTTGCCGGCGAGCGCGGGCGGCGGTAATGGCGCTTCGATGAAAACCGGGTCGGTGACGATCTCGCGGCCTCCCGCCAGCATCTGCGCGGTATGAATCGCGCGCTGCAGCGTCGAGGCGTAGATGATGTCGCTTTGCTCAGCCTGCCTCAGCAGCTCCTCGGGAGGCTTCTCATCGGGATGCAGACCGCTGGCGTCATAGTGGGCCCACCATTGCCGATAGGCGGCGCGGTCGATCCGCACGGAGCGATCGACATGCGGCCGGCCATGTCGCGCGATCACGATCGCGCCGATCCGCGTGGCCGGACGGCGATCTAGCGTCTCACTGGGCGCCATGGTCGTCGTCATCTGCCCCTCGCGCCGGCAGCCCCTCCCCGCGAGCGGCCCTCAATTGCGCATGAGTGCGCCCAAGTAGGCCCTCACCGAGCCCGCAAGCGCGGGCAAGTCGTATCCGCCCTCCAGAGTCGACACAAGCTTACCCTTGCAGTGCCGTAATGCTTGCGCGCGGAGTTCGCGTGCAATCCAGGCGAAATCCTCGGTTTCAAGCTCCCATTGCGCGAGCGGATCGGCCTTGTGGGCGTCGAACCCCGCCGACACCAGGAGCAGATTCGGAGCAAAGGCGTCCAACGCCGGAAGCACCACGGTCTCGACCGTACGGCGCCACTCCACCGATCCGGTCCCCGGCCGCAGCGGTGCGTTTAGCACGTTGCCATGCAGGCCGGTCTCGCTGGCGGCGCCAGTACCAGGATAGGCTGGCGACTGGTGCGCGGAGATGAAGAGGAGCCGCGGTTCGCGCTCGGCGATGGTCTGCGTGCCATTGCCGTGGTGGACGTCGAAGTCCACCACCGCCACGCGCCGCAGGCCGTGCCCATCGAGCGCGTGCATCGCCGCTATCGCCACGTTGTTGAAGATGCAAAAGCCCATCGGCGTCAGCGGTTCGGCGTGATGGCCGGGCGGACGCACGGCGCAAAAGGCCATGTCGTCCTCTCCCTTCAACACCGCGTCCACGGCGGCGACGCAGGCGCCGGCGGCGCGATAGCACGCCTCCCGCGAACCGGCGGAGACGTTCGTGTCGGCGTCGAGTTGCACCGTGTCGTGCGCGGCATCCGCGAACGCGGCGTCGAGGGCGCTCAGGTATGCGATCGGGTGGACGCGCACGATGGCTTCGGCGCTCGCGCGCGGCGCCTCGCGGCGGCTGAGCCCCATGTCGCCAATTGCGTCGAGCACAGCCTGCAAACGGCCGGGATGTTCCGGATGCCCGCGCGGCGTTTGGTGCCGAAGCATGGCCTCGTGCGTGAACAACAGCATGGCGCCGCTGCTAGCGTAGAACGCCAAAAAAGCGAAGGGCGCGGAGTTTGCTCCGCGCCCTGGCCAATGAACCGCATCTGGTCGCTGGGAGCTTAGGCGACGATCTGAGCGGCTTGGGAGAGGGTGGCGAACGCGACCGGGGCGAACACGGCGCAGGCGGCGATCAGGGCGTAGAACTTGGTCATCGGAGTGCTCTCGAAAAACGGGGTTGGTCGGATCAGACGATCTGCGCGGCTTGCATCACTGTGGCGTACACCACCGGCGCCAGCGTCAGGGTCGCGATCATCAGGCTCAGCATGCGGGTCATGGGTTTGGCTCCTCGTCTCGAAGCGCCATCGCTTCGATGAGCAGACCCTACCCGCAGCCTAACCGAGGCGATGTGACGTCGGTAACACTACCTCAGCGCCGCGTCAGGAACGCCGCGAAGGCGGCGCGCGCTTCATCCGACTGCAAACGCTCGGCGAAGATTGCGCCCTCTTCCTGCATGCGCGCGATCAGCGTCGCGGGATCGCGCATCAGCTTCTTGGTCAGGCGCAGCGCCTCGGCAGGCTTGGCGGCCAACGCCTGGGCGGCGGCGCGAGCGCGCGCTTCCACCTCGCCCGCCGGCGCCGCCGCGTTGGCGACGCCACAAGCGACGGCGTCACGGCCGAGCAGCGGCTCGCCCAGCCCGAGCATCGCGAAGGCGCGGGCGTGGCCGATGCGGGCGGCTATGGTGAGGCTTGAGGCGTTTTCCGGCACCAATCCCAGATCGATGAACGGCGTGCTCAGCTTGGCGTTCTCGGCGACATAGACCAGGTCGCAGTGGAAGAGCATGGTCACGCCGACGCCGATGGCCGCGCCCTGCACCGCCGCCACCAGCGGCTTTTCGGCCCTGATGCACGCCTCAAGAAAACGCACCACATGGCGCGGCTGGCCGTCGACCGTGCCGCCCGCGGTTGCGGCGAAGTCGGCGATGTCGTTGCCGGCGGTGAAGAAATCTCCGTTGGCCGTGAACAAGATCGCCCGTAGGCCGGGGTCGTTGGCCGCGGCGAAGATCGAGTCCGCCAGCACGCCGTACATGGCGTTGGTGATCGCGTTCTTCTTCTCGGGCCGATTGAAGCGGAGCTCCAACACGCCGTCTCGGCGATCGACGATGATGTGCTCTTGGGCCATGGCGCTGCTCCGTTCCGCGCCGCTCTTACACCGCGAGCCTAAACCGCCGCTAGTTACCGCTACGTCGCGCGAAGCTCACGTCTTCAGCCGATAACCGGTCTTGAAGATCCAATAGACGGCGGCGAAGCACACGGCCAGAAACGCGCTGATCGCGAGCAGGCTGACGCCGACACTGACATCCGCTTCGCCGTAGAAACTCCACCGAAAGCCCGAGACGAGATAGACGATGGGATTGAAGAGCGTGAGCTGACGCCACGGCTCGGGCAGCATGTCGATCGAGTAGAATGTGCCGCCGAGAAAAGTCAGCGGCGTGATGATCAAGAGCGGCACGATCTGCAACTGCTCCCAGCTATTGGCCAGCACGCCGAGGATGAAGCCGAACAGACAAAACGAAAAAGCGGTCAGCGCCAGCATCAGGATCGCCATCAACGGATGCTCGATCTCGAACGGCACGAACACGCGCGCGGTGGCCAGGATGACGCCGCCGATGATTATCGATTTGCTCGCCGCCGCGCCCACGTAACCTGCAACCACTTCAAGCGGCGACACTGGCGCGGAGTGCAGCTCGTAGATCGTGCCTGCCCATTTCGGCATGTAGATGCCGAACGACGCATTCATCAGGCTCTCGGTCAGCACCGTCAGCATGACCAGTCCCGGCACGATGAACCAGCCGTACGGCACGCCGCCAATCGCCGGCATCTGATCGCCGATGGCCGAACCGAACACCACGAAATAGAGCGAGGTCGAGATCACCGGCGCGAGCAGGCTCTGGCCGATGGTCCGAAACCAGCGCGCCATTTCGAAACGGTAGATGGCTTGGACAGCGTAGAGGTTCATCACCGGCACAGTGTTAGCGCTTCATGGGGCGGACGCGTTGCGTAATCTCCCGGCCCTTTTCCGCCGCCGCCTTCGACAAATCAAACGCGGCTTGAAGATTCATCCAGAAGCCCGGAGTCGTGCCGAAATAGCGAGCCAGCCGCAACGCCGTATCGGCGCTGACAGCACGCGGGCTTTCACTGCGGATGATGTCGCCAATGCGGGTGGCGGGGACGCCCAGCTCTATCGCGAGCTTGTTCGCCGACAGCCCCAACGGCGCCATGAACTCCTGCTTCAACACCTCCCCAGGGTGGGTGCGGATGCGAGCCATCTCCTGCCTCCTAATGATAATCGACGATCTCCGCGTCCTCTGCGCCGTCATCGGTCCAGCGAAAACAGATGCGGAATTGATCACTGATGCGGATGCTGTACTGCCCTTTGCGATCGCCTTTGAGCGCCTCCAGCCGGTTGCCCGGCGGGCTGGCCATGTCTTCAAGCACCACGGCCGCGTCAAGCATGTCGAGCTTACGCAACGCCGCCTTTGCAATCGCGCGCCACGGCCTCGGCGCTACTCCGCTGGCATGAAAGCGCGCGACGGCGGCATCCTTATGGGATTTGATGGGCATATAACGTCTCTCGTTACACGTCAAGCAGGAGAGCGCTAAGCGCCCCGCACCAAACTCACAAAAATGTCCTCCAGCGAGCTTTGCTCCGTGTGCAGGTCTTTGAATTCGATGCCTGCCTCGTCGAGCTGGCGCAGCAGCGGCGCAATGCCGGATTGCTCGGCGTTGGCGTCGAAGCTGTAGATGAGCTGACGTCCATCGGAGGCGAGTCGGAGGTTGTAGCGGCTCAGCCCCTCTGGCACCGCCGCAAGCGGGGCCGGGAGGTCCAAGGTCAACTGCTTCTTGCCCATCTTGCGCATCAGCGCGCGTTTCTCTTCGACGAGGATCAGCTCGCCCTTGTTGATGACGCCCACCCGGTCAGCCATCTCCTCGGCTTCCTCGATGTAGTGGGTGGTCAAGATGATGGTGACGCCTTGCTCACGCAGGCGGCGCACCATCGCCCACATGTCTTGGCGCAGCTCCACATCGACGCCGGCGGTCGGCTCATCGAGGAACAGGATGATCGGTTCGTGAGCCAACGCCTTGGCGATCATCACCCGGCGCTTCATGCCGCCGGACAGCTCCATGATTTTGGCCGTGCGCTTGTCCCACAGCGAAAGCTCGCGCAGCACCTTCTCCAAGTGCGCCTCGTTAGGGGGCATGCCAAAGAGGCCGCGCGAAAACCGCACGGTGTCGATTACGCGTTCGAAGGCGTCGGTGTGCAGTTCTTGTGGGACGAGGCCGATTTTCTTTCGCGCGCGCTTGTAGTCACGGATGATGTCGTGCCCGTCCGCGACGATCGTCCCGCTTGAAGGCTTGACGATGCCGCAAATGATGGAAATCAGCGTGGTCTTGCCCGCCCCGTTTGGGCCGAGCAGGGCGAAAATCTCGCCCCTGCTGATCTCGAGGCTGGTCGGCTTCAGCGCCTGCACGCCCGAAGCGTACGTCTTGGAGACGTCGGTTATTGAAAGGATGGCGTTCAAGGCGATTCCAGAGAGTGACGGGCGCTGGCCTCTACACGCCGGAGGCGCCTGCCGCTAGCCCCAATTGAGCCAGCGCAGCGTACAGCCCTCGCAAGCCGGAGAATCAGCGCGAGCGCCCGCGCGCGGTAACAGGCCAGATGTCGATCAAGGTTTCGCCGCGCACGACATGATAGGCGTCGTAGAGATTGACAGTGGGGTCGCAGTGCGGCGCGGTGAGCGTGACGCGGTCGCCGATCCGAAACGCATGACCCGCCGCCAGCACAGCGCCATGCTCGTCGCCCATGAAGAAAAACGCCGCGCCCTCAGGCGCGCCAGCGGCGATCGTGGGTGTACCGCCATCGGTGGCCATGGCTTTGTAGCCTGCGTCGATGGTGCCCATGCCGGGCGCATTGGCGCTGATGACATGCGCATCGATGAACAGCGACGTTTCGTAAGGCTGGTCCGCCCCGTCCGCGAGTTCGCAGTCATGGTACTGACGATCCATGAACACATAAGAGCCGACCTGCAGCTCCGTCAGCACGCCCAGTTCAACATCGATGCGGTGCGTGCCGGTGCCCCCGCCGGTGACGAGCGGCGGCGCCAGCCCGGCCTCCGTCAGCGCACCGACGACCCCGCTCAAATACTCCGTGCGCTCGGCGATCGCCGCGCGCCTCTCGGCGAAACCGGCAATGTGCTGCTGCGCGCCGCAGTAGAATTGAACGCCCCCGAACCTGAGCGCGTCCGACGCCGCGATGCGCAGCGCCAGCGCTGCCGCCGCTTGCGGCGACGCAACGCCGGTGCGGCGGATGCCCGGATCGACGTCGACGAGTACAGCGAGCGGGCGCGCCGCCCCACGCGCCGCGGCGGCGAGCGCGTCCACGTTGTCGGGATTGTCCGCAACCACGCTGAGGTCGCCCATGCGCGCATGCAGCGCCACGAGGCGCGCGATCGCCTGCGGCGTCACCACCGGCGAGGTGATGAGGATGCCGTCGATTCCTGCCGCCGCCAGCGCCTCGGCCTCGCCCAATTTAGCACAACACACGCCCACCGCGCCGGCCGCGATCTGCAAGCGGGCGATCTCAGCGCTCTTGTGGGTCTTGGCGTGCGGCCGCAGCGCCACCCCGGCCGACCGCGCAAAGCCCGCCATCGTGGCGATGTTGCGTTCAAGCGCGACGCGGTCGATAACCAGCACCGGCGTGTTCAGCGCCCGGCGCGAGCCCTGCCGGTCGATCAGCGGCCGATGGAGATCGATATCGCTTGGGATCATGGCGCGCATTGTGCCTGCATCGCGGCGGGGCGCAATCGATCCGCTGGCGCAGTCTGGCCGTATCGCACCATTGACAGTGTCGACCAACCGGGAGCTCGACCCATGCGCCAATTCCGCTCCGCCTTTGCTGCTCTTGCGCTGGCGCTGGCCGCCGCCGCGCCAGCCGCAGCGAACCCGGCCGAAGTCGGCGCTGCGATCCCGAACGCGCAGACCGTGGGCCAGGCGCCTTATCGCTTCCTCGGCATCACCCTGTTCCAGGCCGAACTCTTCGCCGCCGGCGGCGACTTCTCCTGGCAGCAGCCGTTCGCGCTCACGCTGACCTACCAGCACTCGGCGCGGCAATCGCTTATCATCAACCGCAGCATCGTCGAAATGAGCCAGCGCGGCGCCGGTTCGGCGCAGACGCTTGCGCCGCTGCGGGCGCAACTCGAGCGCTGCTTCCCGAACGTTCAGCGCGATGACCGAATCACCGGCGTGAGCACGAGCGCCGACGCCGCGCGCTTCTACGTCAACGGCGCGCGCAGCTGCACGGTCGAGTGGCCGAACTTCCGCCGCCACTTCTTCGGCATCTGGCTCGACGCGCGCGGCGGACAGGCGGCGATGAGCGCGCGGCTGCGCGGGGAAACTTAGGCGAACAACGCGGCCAGGTGCGTGTTCAGGAATTTGCCGCGCGGATCGTGCGCGGCGCGAACGTCGACAAAGCGCCCGGCCTGCGGGTAGAGCACGCGCACATCTGCAGCGGTCAGCGTGTGGCGCTTGGCCCAATGCGGGCGTCCGCCATGGGCGCGGAAAATCGGCTCCGCTTCAGCGAAGAGATGGCCCCACGGCATCCTGGCGTATTGGTGCATAGAGATTGAAGCGCCGGCGCCCGTGTTGAACGGCGAAAGCCAAATGTCGTCGCCGGCGACGAGACGAAACTCGAACGGGAACGTTACCGGCAAGCGCCGCTTGCGAACCCAGGCGATCACCTCGCGCAGCGCCGGCCAACCCGCCGCGCGCGGCAACTCGTATTCCATCTCCTCGAACCGCACGGTGCGGTCAGACGGGAAGATCTGGTAGGCCGGCCCGGTGCGGCGCGTGTCGATGCCGGCGCTGACGAAGCGCGGCTGCACCAGCGGCGTTAGCCACGGCGCGAGCGCACAGAGATCGCACATGCGGCGGAACAGGCGCTCGTCCATGTCGGTGGCGCGCTTGAGGGGCCCCGCGTCCTCCGCCGGGTGCAGCGTCTTCACCAGCGCATAATCGCCGTACGGAAACACGAAAAACTCAGCGTGGCGATGCGTGCGCGCGAGCTCGTTCCAGCGCTCTTCCAGCGCATCGAGCCGCATCGATTGGATGCGCTCTGCAAGATGATACGCGGGTGCGACGTCGAACGCGATCCGGGTCGCGACGCCTAAGAGCCCGAGCGACAGACGCTGCGCCTGGAACAGATCGGGCCGCTCGTCGGCGCTGCATGTCACGACGGCGCCGTCGGCGAGCACGAGGCGAAATCCGCGCGCCGCCGTCGACAGCGAACCCAGGTCGGCGCCGGTGCCGTGGGTGCCGGTGGCGATGGCGCCGGCGAGCGCCTGCGGGTTCACATCGCCCTGGTTGATGAGCGAAACCCCGCGCGCCCAGAGCGCCGCCGTCAGCGTCGCGAGGCTCCAACCGGCCGGCGCCCACGCGCGCGTCTTCTCGGCATTGAGGTCGATCTCGCCCTCCAAGTCCGCGAGCGAAACCAGCACGCCATCGGTTTCGCACAGCGGCATGAAGGAGTGGCCGGCGCCGGCGACACGCACGTTGCGCGCGTCAGCAACGACGCGCGCCAGCTCCGCTTCTGTGCGCGGCCGCGCGATCGCGCGCGGATGCGCACGCACGCTGCCGGACCAATTGCGCCATTCCACCACGCGCTAGGCTTTCGCCCCCATGCTCACGCCCGGCGGCAGCGCGCAATCGGCGGGCACGAAGAAGTCCGGCATCAGATCTTTCGTCGGATCGACGCGGTATTTGTCGAAATCGCGCTCGCCCTCTTCGTACAACAACACATCGTCGATGAAAAAATTGCCGGTGCACGCGCGCGCGGGTTTGCAGAAAATCGCGTGCGCGGCGTCGGCGATGATGTCGGGCGTGCGGCAATGCTTCATGCCTTCCCCGCCGGCGAGCGCGAACTCGATCGCGGCGGTGGCGATGCCGGTGCGCGGCCAGAGCGCATTGAAGGCGATGCCGTCGTCCTTGAATTCTTCGGCCATGCCCAAGACGCACATGCTCATGCCGTACTTCGCCATCGTGTAGGCGACGTGATTGCCAAACCAGCGCGGCGACATATCGAGCGGCGGCGAGAGCATCAGTACGTGTGGGTTCGCCGCTTGTTTAAGATACGGGATGCAGGCGCGCGAGACGATAAAGGTCCCGCGTGCGTTGACCTGATGCATCAGATCGTAGCGGCGGATATCGGTGGCGAGCGTGCCGGTGAGCTGGATGGCGGAGGCGTTGTTCACGCAGATGTCGATGCCGCCGAAACGCGCGACCGCGGCCTCCACCGCCGCGTTGACGCTGTCGGGCTCGCGCACGTCCACCACCAGCGGCAGCGCCTTGCCGCCCGCCTGCTCCACCTCTTCCGCGGCGGAATAGATGGTGCCGGGGAGCTTCTTGTGCGGTTCGGCGGTCTTGGCGGCGATCACGATATTGGCGCCGTCGCGGGCCGCGCGCAGCCCGATGGCGAGGCCGATGCCGCGGCTCGCGCCTGTAATAAAAAGGGTTTTTCCGGCAAGGCTCATGATATCGCTCCGTTCATCTTGACCATAACGCGGTTGGCCTCCGAGCGGGAGGGACGCTGTAGGACCTTGACGCGCCGGCCCGCACCGCGATTTTGTGCGCCCTGAGGGCACTGAAGGTTTGGAGGATCATCGCATGCGCAGCATCGCGCTCGCAGCTTGCGTTGGCTTGGCGCTCAGCGCCGCCACCGCCGCTTACGCCAGAGACTGGACCGACCCGGCCGGCCGGATCAACTTCACCGCGCCGAACGGCTGGAACGTTGATCCGCTGAACGCGACCAACGCAACGCGCGTTCTGACGTTCGACGGCAGCCACGATTGCTATGTCATCGGCCAGCCGAATGCGAACACCGCCAGCGCATCGCCGGGTCGGGTCATCCGCTCCTTGAGTCAACCTCTGCCAGAGAGCGCGTGGATCACCGTCGCCAACTCCATCAGCGATTTCTTTCCGGACAATTCGGCGCAATTGATCGCTCAAAGCGTCGACACCAGCGGCTTCTGGCCAATCCAGCGGGCCACGCTGCGGTCTCCGGACGGCGAAGTATTCGCTGCAGTCCAAAGCCGGCCTGGCGTTGATCTTATGGCGTTCTGCCGGGCGCTGGGCGGCTCGAGCACCGCCATGTTCGACGGCGTGTTCTCGTCAATGAACCATCCCAATGATGCAACGTGGCGCCAGCAAGCCGAGCAGGAAGCGCAAGCGCGCGAAGCCGCTGCTGCTGCGCAAGCTCAACCGCAAGAGCAGCCACAACAGCAGCCGCAGGAAGAACAGCGCCGGCGCCGCCGCGATTGATCTTGGTTACCGCGCCATTAACGTAAATGCTTGGTTATCCAAGCATTTACGTACAATTCACGACGCTGGGGCCATGGCATGAGCCATGCTGCTGGCCTCGTCCGACACGATCAATCAACCCCCTCGCATCTGGCGCGGCGCGATGCCGTTTGCAGCGGCGCTTGGCGTCGGCGCCATCGCGATGGTGTCGCCGTTGCTGGCGCTTGCGACCTTGGCCGTGCTGGCGACCACCACTCTGTTGCGCGCGCCGCTGTTGCGCACCGATGTGACCGCCTTCGCCGGTCCTGTGTTGGCGGCGCTAGTGGTTGGCGTATTTGCCGGCCTCGATGGCGCGGTGGGCGTCCTGTTCGTCTGGCGGCTCTTCGCCGACGCGCGATGGAGCGCGGGCGAGGCGACACGCCTCGCTACGCTTGCGGGACGACCCCATGAAACGTCGGCGCTTTCGCTCGCGCACGTTTGGACGACGCCGCTGTTCGGCCTTGCGCTGGTCGCCTATACCGCGCCGCACATGGTGGCAGGGCTGCCGCTCGACTTGCCGCACGTACCGCTCTGGGTTCCGATCGCCGCCGGCGTGATCGCGGGTGCTGCCGTGTTCGACTGGGCGCTGCGCCGCGCCGCCGAGTGGCGGCTGAACGATCTCGCGCTAGCGCCGACTGCGCACCTGCTCGCGCACCACGCACTGTTCTTGCTGGCGTTCGGCGTTGGCCTCGACGTTTCAGCCGGCATTGTCGCGATGGCGGCCTGGCGGCTGGCGCACGCCGCGCGTCAGCCGAGCTTCACCGCGGTGCCGTAGGCCAGCACTTCGGTCGCCTGGCCCTGGCCAGCGTCGGTGGTCTCCAAGCGCAGCCCGATCACCGCATCGGCGCCCAGCGATTGCGCGTGTTGCACCATGCGGTCGAGCGCCTGCTCGCGGCTTTCCGCCAGCAGCTTGGTGTATTCGTGGATCTCGCCGCCGACGATCATGCGGAGCCCCGCGACAATGTCGCGGCCGATGAAGCGCGAGCGCACGACATTGCCGCGCACCAGGCCGAGGTGCTGCGCGATGGTGCGGCCGTGGACGTCAAACGTAGTGGAGAGGATCATGAGAACTCCTGATGATTGCGCATCGATGGTGATATCACGTCTGCTACGGATCCCAGCCACGCCACATCAGGCGAATCTCCGAGAGCTTGCCATCCTCAAAACGGAGTATGACGAAGCGTTCGCGGAAGCCGGGCTCGACAAGCTCCCATTCATCAGCAATCAGAGCCTGCTCTTCCAGGTCGCAGATGGACTCTTCGCCATCGCTTCGGCGACGCTCACCCTCATAGTAGAGCACCGGGGCTCGATGCAACTCACCGCTTCTCGTGGCCGTACAGGCGATGCTGAAGGCTTGCCCTTGCGACATTCCTATTGTGAACGCTCGATGCTCCCTCGGCGAGCTATCACCACACGCTCCGGCGAACACCACCAGAGCGATGAGCATTGAACCTAACCTAGCAACTCTCGACAGGTTCATCGCTCCACATCGCGATAACGCTTTTCGTCGCCGCCGCGCTGGTCGGCGACGACGCGCAGAAACATCCAGACGCCTCCAATCACCGCGAGCACGAAGCCGCTGACGCCCATCAGCGCGATGCCGATCAGCGCGAAGATCGAGCCCACCGCGACCGCCGGATCGGCGCCGCTCATCGCCGCGCCCAAAATCGTGCCCATGCCGAGAAACTGCGCGAGAAAGATCAGCCCCACGCCCAAGCAAAAGCACAGCATCGCATTGCTGGAGCGGTGCTCGGGGTTCTTGGTCTCAGGTTGCGACATAACGCGTCACTCCGTCTTCGCCGGCGATGCGGCGCGCCAAGCCCCGCCCGATCAGGCAATTCAAGTGCGCGAGCGTTTCCCCCGTCGCCATGCCGAACAGATCGCCGCCGATCTTGCGCGCGAACATGGCGGTGAAGAGATCGACGGCGCGCTGCGGTTCGCGCAGGCGCGAGAGCAAACGATTGAGCGTGCGCTCGTGACCGTCGACCAGATTTTCCAGCCGCTCGTGCAGGCCGTAGAACGGTTCGTTGTGCGACGGCAGCACCAGCACGTCGTTCGGCAGCGCCGCGCGCAGCTTCTTGCATGACGCGATCCAGTCACTCAGCGGATCGGCGTCCGGCTCGGTAGGAAACACAGAGACGTTCGAGGAAATCCTTGGCAGCACCTGATCACCGGAGATGAACAGCTTCATCTCCTGCTGCCACAGGCACACATGCTCGGGCGAGTGGCCGTTGCCGGCGATGACGCGCCAAGTGCGGCCGCCGATCTCGATCGCGTTGCCGTCTTCGATACGCCGGTACGCGTCGGGGATGCGCGACACAGCCTTGCCGAAACCGCCAAAGCGTACGCGGTAGCTGTCGAGCATGTCCTCGTCCCAGCCCGCGGCGCGATAGAACTTGACCCCCTCTTCCGGCGCCTCGCGGCCGGTGTCGGCGACCAGCACGCGGCCAGTGACGTATTCGAGCCGGCTCATCCACAGCGGCGCGTTGAACTTGCGGCAGATCCAGCCCGCGAGCCCCATGTGGTCGGGATGCATGTGCGTGCAGATCACGCGCGTGACGGGTTTGCCTCCGAGCGTCGCATCGAAGATCGCGCGCCAGTGATTGCGCGATTCCTCAAGCGCGACGCCGGTGTCGACGATAGTCCAGCCCTCGCCGTCTTCGATGAGCCAGAGATTGATGCGCTTCAAGGCGAACGGCAGCGGCATGCCGATCCAGTGGACGCCAGGCGCAATCTCGCGCGCCTCTCCGGGCGGCGGCGGATCGCCCAGCGGATAAATGAGCTGCGGCCGGGGCCGCGTTTCCGCAACGTCGCTGTCGTCAACGCCATCCATGGACATGGAGGGAGGATATAGCTGAGGCGTCAGGAACTAACCACCCATTCCCGGGGCGATGCGATGCATCGAGCCCGGGACCCATAAACCCAAGCCGTTCGTGTTCATAGACCCCGGACTGCTTCGCTGCGCTCGCATCCGGGGATGGGTGAAGGGGCGCGCCTTAGAAATCGCTGCATGCAAGCGCCTCCGCGCCGATGCAAACCTCCGCCAGCCGAGACGGCGCGCGCGCCAGCACACTCTCGGAATAGAATCGAAACACCGATTCCTGCTCGGCGAGGCCCGACTTGCCCCTGACATCGGAGGCGCGCGCGAGTCCGCGCGCAAGCAGCATCCCGCCGGCAACATCTCCGGCGAGCTGAAGATAGGGATATGCGCCTGCCAGTGCGTCATCGCGCGGCGCGTGAAGCATGTGGTGCGTGGCCTTAGCGAGCGCGTCCGCAGCTTCGTGAAGACGCATCCCGCCCTTGTCGTGGACTGCTGCCGCCTCGGACGCGTTACGCGCAAGCTGCTGCATCGCCTCACCCCGATCGCGGAGCACCTTGCGCCCGTAGAGGTCGATCGTCTGGATGCCGTTCGTGCCTTCGTAGATCGGCGCGATGCGCGCGTCGCGATAGAATTGCGCCGCGCCGCCCTCCTCGACATAGCCCATGCCGCCATGCACCTGCACGCCGAGGCTCGCGGCTTCGACGCCCAAGTCCGTGCACCACGCTTTCGCGATCGGCGTCAGCAAATCCTCGCGGGCGCTGTCGCCATTGTCTGCCGCCACCGCCTGCGCATAACAGAGCGCGCGACCGGCGGCGATCTTCGCCTTCATCGTCATCAGCATGCGGCGCACATCGGGGTGCTCGATGATCAGCGCGCCGCCCTGTTTTCGCTCCTTGGCGTAGCTGAGCGCCTTCTGGTAGGCGGCTTCCGCGATCGCAACGGCCTGCACGCCGACATTGATCCGCGCCGAATTCATCATCGTGAACATGGCGGCCAGGCCCTTGTTTCGTTCGCCCAGCAGCCACCCGGTCGCGCCTTCGAACGCCAGCGTGCAGGTGGGCGAAGCGTGGATGCCCATCTTCTCCTCGACGCCGATGCAGCGCACGGCATTGCGCGACCCGTCTTCGTCGCGGACCTTCGGCACGATGAACAGCGACACGCCTTTCGATCCTGCCGGCGCGCCTTCGATCCGCGCCAGCACCAGATGGATGATGTTGTCTGTGAGGTCGTGCTCGCCCCAGGTGATGAATATCTTTTGCCCGGTGATTGCGTACGAGCCGTCGGTGCACGCGACCGCCTTCGTGGCCAGCGCGCCCAAATCCGAGCCAGCCTGCGGTTCGGTGAGGTTCATGGTCCCGGTCCATGCCCCGGAGACGAGCTTGGCGAGATAGAGCTGTCTCTGGTCCGGCGCGCCGTGCTGCTCGATCGCTTCGATGGCGCCGGCCGTCAGCATCGGGCACAGCGCGAAGCTGGTATTGGCGGACTGCATCATTTCCATGCACGCGAGCGCAACCGTCCGCGGCAGACCTTGGCCGCCGTGCTCGGCGCCCGCGCTGAGCCCCTGCCAGCCCGCGTCGCGGTATGCGGCATACGCTTCGCGGAACCCGGGCGGGGTTGTGACGACACCGTCATGAAGCGTCACGCCATGGCGATCCCCAATCCGGTTGAGCGGCGCCAGCGTCTCAGCGGCGAATGAGTCCGCCCCGTCCAGCACCGCCGCCAACAAATCAGCGTCGAGTTCCGGGAAGCGCCGCTGTAGCGACCAGAGCCCCGCGCACGCCTCCAACGCGAAGCGGATATCGGAGATTGGCGCGCGATAGGTCATATCGTCTCCTCCCATCAGCCAAACTTAAGCGACGGTCACGGTTCCGCGAAGGCAGCCAGGGGCGACTCTGCGGGTGCGGCATGCTAGAGGCGACGCCCCAGGCAACGGACAGGGGACATGCATGCGTCATTTCGTACTGGCAAGCGCACTGATGCTCGCCGCGTGCGCGACCGCAACCGCGCCGGCGCCGTCTTCGGCGCCGCAGCAGAGTGTAAGCACTGCCTCACCCGTGCCCGCCGCGATCGCCGCCGACCCGGATACGTCGCTCAGCCCGGCCGACGCGCCGGCAGGCGCTTACACACTTGATCCGCGTCATGCGAGCGTGACGTGGCGCATCCGCCATTTAGGGCTCGGGCTTTACACCGCGCGCTTCGACACCATCGCGGGCACACTCGTGTTCGATCCGGCCAACCCGGCAAATTCAAGCATCAACGCCACCATTGCGGCAGGCTCGGTCAGCACTGGCCTGCTCAACCGCCAAGGCGAGCGCGCGTTCGACCGCGAGATCGCCCAGGCACTCGGCGCGCAAGCGAACCCGACCATCACCTTCGTCTCGCGCGCGGTCGAACTGACCGGACCAGCGACCGGGCTCATCACCGGCGATCTGACGCTCAACGGGCAGACGCGCCCCGTAACGCTGGAAGCACGCTTCCATGGCGGACGCTTTGTCGTGCTGCGCGGCAAACACCAGCTCGCCTTCGCCGCGCGCACCATCATTCGCCGCTCCGAGTGGGGCGTGACGCAATGGGGCATGTTCACCGGTGACGAGGTCGAAATCCTGATCGACGCCGAGTTCATCCAAGACTAAATCTTGCAACCAAGGAGTGGGGACTAAGATGATCATGAGAACGCTTTGCGTGGCCGCCATGTTGGCGCTCGCCGCCTGCAACCAGACCGCGCCGGCGCCGGAAGCGCCGCAGGAGGCCGCCATCCCGGTGAACGCGCCGAGCGGGGAGTATGCGCTGGATCCCCACCACACCACCGTGACGGTGAGCGCGCGCCATTTCGGCCTCGCCGATTATGTTCTGCGCTTCAATGGCGTCAGCGGCACGCTCAACTTCAACGCCGAGAATCCCGAGCAATCCAGCATCACGGCAACGGTGGCGGTGAATACGCTCGACACGCCCTACACCGGCGACAGAGATTTCGACGCTGAGCTGCAGAACTCCGAATGGCTCGACGCCGCAGGCCACCCCACCGCCACCTTCCGCTCGACATCGGTCGAGCGTACGGGCCCCAACACGGCGCGCGTCACCGGTGACATCACCATCAAGGGCGTCACCCAGCCCATCACGCTCGACGTTGCCTACAATGCAAGCCATGCGCAGCATCCGATGGGTTTTCCGATCGCGCTGATCGGATTCTCGGCCACCGGGCAGCTTCAGCGCTCGGTCTTCGGCGTGAATAGCCTGATGGCGAGCGCCACCGGCAATGATGGTGTCTCCGATGTGGTGGCGATCCAGATCGAGGCCGAGTTCACGCGGCCGGTGGATGGCCCCGCCGGGCGTCAACCCAACGAACCGGTGAACTGAGGTGGCCGCAGGCGCGCAGCGCTACAGCGTGGTGGCGATCGTCCTGCACTGGGCGATCGCCGTTGCCATCCTCGGCATGATTCCGCTGGGCTGGTGGATGGGCGATGCGATCGAGGATCGCGACACGCAAGCGCAAGCCTTTGCGGCTTTTCAGCTGCACAAATCGATCGGGCTAACAATTCTTCTCCTCAGTCTGGCGCGGCTGGGCTGGCGCCTGATCAACCCGCCCCCGGCATTGCCTGCAGCGATGCCGGCCTGGGAACGCTTTGCGGCCACGGCCGTGCATTGGGCGTTCTACATTGTCATCGTCGCGCTGCCGCTCACCGGATGGCTCTATGTCTCGACCGCCTGGTCGGTCGCCGATGATCGCCCCTTGGAAGTGCCCACGATCTATTTCGGTCTGTTCCAGGTTCCGCATCTCTTCGGTCTGTCGTCGTTGGCCGAAGACACGCGCGCCGCCGTCGCCGAAGCGCTTGAGTTTGGACACTCCAAGCTTGCCTGGGTCGCGATTGGCCTAGCCGTCCTGCATGTCGGGGCAGCGCTGAAGCATCAGTTCGTCAACAAGGACGGCGTGCTCGGGCGCATGGTTCCCGGCCTGCCCGATGGCGTCGCTGAACCACCGTCGGCGTTGCGTAGCGCCGCGCTGGCGGCGGGACTGCTCGCGGTTGGGCTCGCCGCCGCCGTCTCGGTGTGGAGTTTCGCCAATCCCCCTGTGGCGCGCAGCGAAGCCGCCATCAGCGCGGACGCGTCGGACGTTGCCGACGAGCGCGCGCCCACAGAACACGACAGCATTGAAGCGCCGACAGCCGCCGAACCAGCGGCGCCCGCCGCGGCGGCGCCGGGCACGCCGCCCGTGTGGCGCGTGGATCGCGGTGCGAGCCAAATCCTGTTCAGCGGCGTGCACGCAGGCGTACCATTCGAGGGGCGCTTCGGTTCGTGGAGCGCCGACATCCGCTTCGATCCGGCGAACCTCGACGCTTCCTCCGCCGTGGTGACGATCCAAACCCGATCCGCTTCCGATGGCGTGCCCGTGCACGACAACAGTCTGCCGCAGGCCGAATGGTTCGACGCCGCCAATCATCCGGCCGCCGTCTTCCGCACCTCGCGTATCCGCGCCCGCAGCGACGGAAGCTATGAGGCGCGTGGCGCGCTCACCATCAAAGGACGGCCAATCGACATCGACTTGCCCTTCTCACTCCGCATCGAGGGTGACCGCGCCATCATGGATGGAACCGCGCGCATCCGCCGCGACGACGCCAATCTCGGCATGTCGTCCGACCCGGAGTTCGAATACGTCTCGCGCGAGATCGGCGTCCGTGTGCACGTCGAAGCGACGCGGGTGCGATGAACGCCGAGATCGCGCATGCGGCAAGTCTGCTGCGTCAGGGCGGCTTGGTCGTGTTCCCGACAGAGACTGTGTACGGACTTGGCGCCGATGCCGCCAATCCGCTGGCGGTGGCGCGCATTTTCGACGCCAAAGGCCGCCCGCGCTTCAATCCGCTGATCACGCACGTGCTGTCACTGGCCGACGCTGAACGCCACGGGCGTTTCCCGGCCAAGGCGCGCGTGCTGGCCAACGCCTTCTGGCCGGGGCCCCTCACTCTGGTTGTGCCACGCCTTCCCGAGAGCAGCGTCGCCGAACTGGCCTGCGCCGGGCTCGCCACCATCGCGCTGCGCGCGCCGGCGCACCCCATCGCGCGCGAACTGCTCGACGCGTTCGGCGGACCCATCGTCGCGCCCAGCGCCAACCGCTCCGGCCATGTAAGCGCCACCACCGCACACCATGCGCGCGCCGATCTCGGCGATCGCGTCGACGCCGTGCTCGATGGCGGGCCCTGCAGCGTCGGCCTAGAATCAACCATCGTCGCCGTGAGCGACACCGACGAAGCGACGTTGCTCCGCCCCGGCGCCATCGCGCGCGAGGCGATTGAAGCTTTGATCGGCCCGCTCAAAAACCCGGCGCAACCCGGAATTCAGGCGCCGGGCATGATGGAGAGCCATTACGCGCCACGCGCGCGGCTGCGCCTCGACGTCGCAGCGCCAGCGCCGGGGGAAGCCTATCTCGCTTTCGGCCCCGCGCGCGATGGCGGCGCCACGCTGTCCGCGTCCGGCGACCTGGTCGAAGCGGCCGCCAATCTGTACGCCACGCTCCGCGCGCTCGACGCCACCGGCGTCCCATCCATCGCGGTCGCGCCAATTCCCGCGCACGGCCTCGGCGAAGCGATCCGCGACCGCCTGCAACGCGCCGCCGCGCCGCGGGCGTAAGTATTTGCCCCTCCCGACCTCACCCTTTCAGGGGGAGGTGCTATTTCTCTCACCATGACCGATCTCATCGCCCGCATTGCGTCGCGTCTCGGCGCGCAGAATGTCGTCACCGACGCCGAAACCCTGGCCCCCCATCTCAAGGAATGGCGCGGCCGTTACACAGGCCGCACGCCGTTGATGGCGCTGCCGGCAAGCACGCAGGAGGTCGCCGACGTGGTGAAGCTCTGCGCCGAAGCGGGCGTCGCCATCACCACGCAGGGCGGCAATACCGGTCTCGTCGGCGGCCAGATCCCGGACGGCGAGATCCTTCTTTCGCTGCGCCACATGAACCGCATCCGCGCCGTGGACGCCGACAATGATTCGCTCATCGCCGAGGCCGGCGTGGTGCTGAATGCGGTGCAACAGGCGGCGGCCGATTCGAATCGTCTGTTCCCCTTGAGCCTCGCCAGCGAGGGCAGCGCCACCATCGGCGGACTCATTTCGACCAACGCCGGCGGCGTGCATGTGCTGCGCTATGGCGTCATGCGCGACCTCGTCTTCGGCATCGAAGCGGTGCTGCCGGACGGGCGCGTGCTGTCGTCGCTCAAGGGGCTGCGCAAGGACAACACCGGCTACGACCTGAAGCAATTGTTCATCGGCGCCGAGGGGACGCTCGGCGTCGTGACCGCCGCGAGCCTGAAGCTGTTCCCCCGCCCCGCCGCGCGCGAGTTGGCGCTGGTGTCGACGCAAGGCGCGAGCCCGGCGCTCGCCCTGCTGCACCGGATGAAGGCGGCGACCGGCGCGGTCTCGGCCTTCGAAGTGATGAACCGCCTCTCGGTCGATCTCGTGATCAAGAACGTACCCGGCAAGCGCGATCCGCTCCCCGGCGCCGCCTTCCTCGTGCTGATCGAATTCGAAGCGGCGAACGCGGAAGGCCTTCGCGGCGCCCTCGAAGACGCGATCGCGCAGGCCATGGAAGCCGGCGAGGCGGAAGCCGCGCTGATCGCCGAAAACGCAAGTCAGGCAAGGGATTTTTGGGCCATTCGCGAATTGGCGTCATCCGGCCATAAGCCCGAGGGCGCGCAAGTCAGCCACGATGTCAGCGTACCGGTTTCCAAGACGCCGGAGTTCCTGTCGCGCGCCAACGCGGCGATGGAGCAGCTCTGTCCGGGCGTGCGCATCGTCGCCTTCGGGCACATGGGCGACGGCAACTTTCACTACACCGTGCTGCAGCCGGCGGGCGCCGACCCTGACCGGTTCCCGGGCCCCGCGCTGACCGAGACAGTGTTCGAGATCGCCGTCGCACTCGGCGGTTCGATCTCGGCCGAGCATGGCGTCGGGCTTGCACGGCGTGACGATCTTCCGCGCTTCAAGGACCCCGAATCGCTTGCGCTGATGCGGACGCTGAAACGCGCGATCGACCCCAACAACATCATGAACCCGCGCGTGATGATCACGCCATGACGCACGTCGTTGCGCCTCTCATTTGAGCGATGACGATATGGAATCGATGCGTGACTCGACGCATCGATTCGCGGCGCGAAATTTTTTCTGTGGCGTTTATTGTTGCGCATGACATTATAGCGACGTACAGCGGCTGCATTGCCGCGACATAGAGGAGCCAGGGCATGGCTAGGAAAGCAAAGAAAGCAGCTACGAAGAAGGTCGCCAAGAAGGCCAAGGCGAAGAAGAGAGCTGCTCCGAAGAAGGCCGCCAAAAAGGCGCCGCGCAAGAAGGCTGCCAAGAAGCGCGCAAAGCGCGCCAAGAAGGCGACGCGCTAGACCAGCGCTTGCCGCACGAAGCGGCAACATCACCATCTCACGGGATGCGCGGCGTGAAAGCGTCGCGCATCTTTCTTTGTGCACCCACGGCGCCTAGGCTGCGTTCCGCATGACCGACCCAGAACCCAAGCGCACGCCCACACCAGGGGTTGGGGTTGTCTGCTTCCGAAACGACCAAGTCCTGCTGGTCAAACGCGGCCAACCCCCGCTCGAAGGGCGCTGGTCGCTGCCGGGAGGACGCATCGAATGGGGCGAACGCGCTGCGGACGCGGCGCTGCGCGAACTCAAGGAAGAGACCAGCTGCGAGGCGGAACTCGTGGGCCTCGTCGATGTGGTCGACGGCTTGCTCGCGTCGTCGAGCGCACCGGAAGCGCCGTGGGGCCATTACGTGTTGATCGACTATGCCGCGCGATGGCGAGCCGGCGAGCCGATGGCCGGCGATGACGCCGTCGATGCGCGGTTCTTCTCGCGGCGCGAACTTTCGGGGCTTGGCCTCTGGGCCGAGACGCTGCGGATCATCGAGAAGGCGCGGACGCTCGTTTGAGTCAGGTCAGAGGCTTTACAGCGCCTGGCGCGGCGGCGAAGCTTCGCCGGCGTGGATGGGAGACGACGCATGAGACTTGCAGCCGCAGCCCTTGCCCTTGTGCTCACGATTGGCGTCGCCGACGCGCGAACCTGGCGCATCCGCGCCGGCGCTGGCGCTGAGCAGGCGCTACAGACCGCCCTGATCGAAGCCCGACCGGGCGACACCGTGCGCCTGCCGCGCGGGCGCATCGAACTCAGCTCCGGACTCACGCTCACGGTCGACCGCGTCACCATTCGGGGCGAAGGCCAGGGCCGCTCGATTCTTTCATTCAATAGCCAGCGCCGCGGCGCCGAAGGCCTGCTCATCACCGCCGACGGCGTGCGGCTGCGTGACTTCGCGGTCGAGAACGCCCGCGGCGACGCCATCAAGGTTCGCGACTGCGACGGCATAACCATCCTCGGCGTGCGCGCTGAGTGGACGCGCGGACCCCATCCCGACAACGGCGCCTACGGCCTCTATCCGGTCAATTGCGACAACGTCCTGATCCGCGACTCCATCGCTCGCGGCGCCTCCGACGCGGGCATCTATGTCGGCCAGTCGCGTAACATCATCGTCCGCGACAATCTGGCCGAGCTGAACGTCGCCGGCATCGAGATCGAAAACAGCTTCAACGCCGATGTCTTCGGCAATCGCGCCACCCGCAACACCGGCGGCGTCTTGGTGTTCGACCTGCCGGGCCTGCCGCAACAGGGCGGCCATTCGATCCGGGTGTTCGACAACCAGATCGTCGGCAACAACACGCCGAACTTCGCGCCCGCCGGCAATATCGTCGCCACCGTTCCGGCCGGCACCGGCGTGTTGATCATGGCCAACCGCAATGTCCACGTCTTCGACAACGAGATCGGCGATAACGGCACGGTCAACGTGCTGATCACCGCCTATCGGAACGAGTTCGACGACCGCAACTACAACCCTGTGGCTCGCGACATCGTCATCCGCGACAACGAGTTCGGCAACGCCGGCTTCGCCCCGGCGGGCGACCTGGCGGCGCTGGCGCAAATGGGCGTGCCCATGCCCGACGTGCTCTGGGACGGCGCGACGCTGTTCTCCGCAGGCGGCGCGCCGCGGAGCGAATCGGTGCGCATCGTGGTGCGCGACAACCGCTCCACCCGGACCGGTCAGGCTTCGTTCCTCTCGCTCGGGCTCACCGCCGCCGGCTCACCGCTGAGCGAAGCCGCGCCCGACCCGACCCCACCGCCGCTGCTTAACGTGGCTGAGCCCGAGCCGGTACGGATACGGTATTGATGCGCTTCGCCGCCGCCGTCGTGTTGTCGATCGCGGTCACGGTCTCCGCGATGGCGCGCGTCAGCAACCACACGCCAGTGAACGCCGCCGCCATCGCCGCCGAGCGGCCGGCGCGCACGTTGTCGGCCTATCGCTTCTTCACCGACGCCGGCGCGCGCGAGCCCAATGCGGGCGTCGTGCCCTACGATCTGAACACGCCGCTGTGGTCGGATGGCGCATTGAAGTTCCGCTATGTCTACGTGCCGCCGGAAACGCAGGCTCGTTACAGCGAAGGCGACGTGTTCGAGTTTCCGGTCGGCACGGTGCTGATCAAGACCTTCGCGTACGCCGCCGACATGCGCCGGCCCGCCGAGGACGTGCGCTTCCTGGAGACGCGCCTGCTGATCCGGCGCGCCGAGGGCTGGATTGCGCTGCCTTATGTCTGGAACGACGCGCAGACCGAAGCGACGCTCTCACCCATCGGCGCGACGTTGCCGGTGAGCTTCATCGATGAAGCCGGCGAACGCATCGCGCTCGATTGGGCCGTGCCCAACCGCAACGAATGCCAAGCCTGCCACGACCGCGCCGGCGTCATCACCCCGATCGGACCCGCCGCACGCAATCTCAATCGCGACTTCGCCTACATCGACGGCGCCCGCAACCAGCTCGCGCATTGGCGCGCCGCCGGCATGCTCGCGGATGGACCGAGCGAAGCCACGCCGCGCGTGCCCGACGCGTATGACCCTGCGAGCGGCTCGCTTCATGATCGTGCGCGCGCTTATCTCGACGTGAATTGCGCGCATTGTCATAACCCCGACGGCCCCGGCCACACCTCCGGCCTCGATCTGCGCTGGTCGCAGAGCGAGCCGATCCGCTGGGGTGTTTACAAGCGCCCGGTGGCGGCCGGGCGCGGCTCCGCAGGGCATGAGTTTTCGATCGAGCCCGGCCACCCCGAGCGTTCGATCCTGCTGCATCGCATGGACTCGACCGATCCCGGCGTCATGATGCCGGAGATCGGCCGCCAGCTTGTCGACGACCGCGCCGTCGCGCTGATGCGCGAATGGATCGCGGGGATGGACCGCGATGGGCGCACGCGTCCGTAGGAGGAGTGCGGCGCTTCCGCTCTCATTGCGTTTGGAGGTTGGAGCGCGCCGCCTCCGGCGGCGCATCGCCTCTGGCGCGGCCCCAATCACTAACATAAGCGGTTCGGCGTTGCCGGCGCGCACACCGTCATTAAAACAGTCGCATCACTCGGGAGGGACGATGAGCTTTCGCCGCATTCACCTTCATCTCGCCGTTCACGGCTCGCCGACGGCGCCGGCCGTGATCGATTATGGCTGTGCTCTGGCCAGCGCCTTCGGCGCCAAACTGCGCGTCACCAGCCCGCGTCTCGACGTGCATCCGCCCAGGCACTGGCTTGCCGGCGCCACGCTCGCGTCCATGGCCGCCGACGTCGAGAAGAACGCCGCGGCGAAAGCCGCCGAACTCGACAGCCATCTTGCGTCCGCCGCTCGGGCAGCGGGCGTCACGTTCGACCTGCTGGCGTTCACCGAGCACTGGCCACGCGGCGAATCGCAGACCAGTCCGCTCGGGCGCGTATCCGATCTTTCGGTCCTCGGCTTGCCGCGTGACGATGTCGAGCGCCGGCTTGAGATCGAGGATTGGCTGTTCGGGACGGGCCGGCCCTGCCTCCTCGTCCCCAACGCCGAGCCCCCGCCCTTCTCGCTCGATGTCGCCGTCATCGCCTGGGATGAAAGCAAGACAGCGGCGCGTGCGGTTGGCGACGCGCTGCCGCTGTTGCACAAGGCCAAGACCGTGCGCGTGCTGGTCGTGCGCGGCGAGAAGGCGATCGCGCGCGACCCAGCCGCCCCGCTGATCGATTATCTCAGGACGCACGGCATTGAAGCAGTCGCCGACACCGCCGAACTCGGCCGTAGCGGCGTCGGCGCGACCATTCTCGATCACGCGGCTGGCGTAAAAGCCAACCTCCTGGTGATGGGGGCGTTCGGCCATTCGCGCGCGCGCGAGTTCGTGCTGGGCGGGGCGACCAAGGACATCCTCGACGCCGCCGCCCTGCCGCTGCTCATGTCGCACTGACGCCGAGTCAGAATGGCCAGTTGAACCACGCCAGTCCGCTGGCGACGGCGGCGTGGAAAGTCAGCGCCATCAGCACCAGCGAGCCGAGCATGAAGATCGCGAAGCGCACGATGATGATGTTCACCGTCGCCTGCACGACCGAGTGGATCACGCGGATGGCGACGTAGGTCCAGGCGAGGCCGATATTGATCGGCTGGGTCTGATCCATGAACTGCAGCGCGAAGCAGATGGCGTAGAACAGCGTCGGCTGCTCCATCAGGTGATTGTAATTGTTGGCGACGTTGGCGCTCGGCAGCGCCTCCATCTGCGCCTTGGTGGCGTCACCCGGCTTTACCTTGGCCTTCGACATCGCCGGGATGCGCGTGGCGTAAAGCCAGATCAGCATGACCAGCGACCAGATCACCAGCGCCACCACCGGCGCGATCATTCCGTGTTCGTACATGTGAGTCCTCCCCTTACCGGGATCATGCGCATCGGTCGCGTTCGGATCAACAACCGACTACGAGCGGAGACGGGCTTTTCCCCCAATGCGGGAAGCCCTTGGCCTCGCAACCGGCTCTCCGTAGAAGCGCCTCGGGGGATATGCGCATGGCCCAGGACGCCGACGATACTGCCGCCACTTCGAAAGGGTCGAAGACCGCCAACGCCATCGAGCACCTGATCGAAAGCGTCATCTATTTGAGCCGCTGGCTGATGGCGCCGGTCTATCTCGGGTTGATCGCAGCGCTCGCCATTCTGATCATCACCTTCTTCCGCGAACTGCTGCTGACCGCGCCGAACGTGTTGTCGATGGACGAGACCGACGTCATCCTCTTGGTGCTGACGCTCGTCGACCTCTCGCTCGCCGGCAATCTGGTGCTGATCATCCTGTTCTCGGGCTACGAAAACTTCGTCTCGAAAATGGACACCGCGCAGATGGATCGCGATCGGCCGGAATGGATGGGAACGCTCGATTTCTCAGGCCTCAAGATCAAGCTGATCGCCTCGATCGTGGCCATCTCGGGCATCCACCTGCTGAAGATCTTCATGAACATCAGCGATTATAGCGAAAGCGAATTGCTTTGGTACGTGGTCATCCACGTCACTTTCGTGTTGTCAGGCGTGATGTTCGCGGCAATGGACTGGATCGAGGAAAAGGCCCACGCTGCGGCGAGAAGGAACGGCTAGCTACATCCGTTCCGGCGCGTCGATCCCGAGCAGATCCAGCGTCAACGTCAGCTGCTTCAGCGTCGCGCCAGCCAACGCCAGGCGCGAGGCGCGCACCGCGCCTTCCGACGGCAGAATTGGGCAGTTGGTGTAGAATCCAGAGAACGCCTGCGCCAATGCATAGGCGTGCTCGGCCAGGAAGTGCGGGGCTTTTTTCTCGTAGGCCAGTGTGAGCGCGTGATCGAAGCCATCGAGCGTGAGCGCGAGCGCGCGCGCGGCATCGTGGTCGACGGCGATGGGGCCGGCGGCGATCCCCTGCTCCTCAGCCTTGCGCAGGATGCTCTTGATCCGCACCGCCTGGTACAAAAGGTAAGGCCCGGTCTTGCCTTCGAAACTCATGAAGCGGTCGAGATCGAACACGTAGGAGGTTCCGCGGAAATTCATGAGATCGGCAAACTTGATCGCGGCGATGGCGACCTTGTGGGCGATGCCCTCGAACTCCTGCTCCGAGAAGTCCTTGCCAATCTCGTTCTCGCGTAGTCGCTCGCGCGCTTTCTCT
Organism: Hyphomonadaceae bacterium; assembly: GCA_019753175.1. Lineage (GTDB taxonomy): Bacteria > Pseudomonadota > Alphaproteobacteria > Caulobacterales > Aquidulcibacteraceae > Vitreimonas. The sequence continues at coordinate 25,722 of JAIELK010000003.1, read as the reverse complement.
TCCGCCTGCCCGATCAGATCGTTGAGTTTTAGGACGCCCCCGGCGCGGGTCTTGAACGGCTTGCCGTCGGTCCCGTTCATGGTGCCGAAGCCGACATGCTCGAGCGCCTCACGCGCGATGTAACCGGCCTTCGCAGCAGCACGGTACACTTGTTCGAAATGATCGGCCTGGCGCTGATCGACGACGTACAAGATCAGATCGGGCGTCTGATCGCGCACGCGCTGCACGATGGTGGCCAGATCGGTCGTGCCGTACATGGCCGAGCCCTCGCTCGACACCACCAGCAGCGGATCGGGGCTCTCGACCTCGACGACGCTGCCGTCATCGAGTTTCTTCTTCTTGGTCTCCCCCGGCCCCGCCACGCGCACGATGCGCGCGCCCTGATCGTTTTCGAGCAGGCCCTTGGCCTCCAGATCCTTGACCATGTCCGGGATCAGCGGATCGGCGTCGCTTTCGCCGAGCCAGAGATCGAAATTGACGCCCAGCGCCGCGAAGTCGCGCTTTTGCGCCGCCATCGACACGTCGTGCATTGCCCTCCAGAGCGTGCGGTGCGGCTCGGCGCCCGCTTGCAGCGCCGCTGTTGCTTTGCGCGCGCGATCGCGGAAGCCGGCGTCTTCGCGCGCCTTCGCGGCCGCGCGCGGATACGCCGCTTCGAGATAATCCAGCGTCAGCGCCTTCAGCTTTGCGTCGAGTTTGGCGCCATCGCCCAAGCCGCCCAGCTCATCCTCGATGGCGACGATCATCAGCCCCATCTGGAAACCCCAATCGCCGAAATGCGCGTCGCCCCACACCTCATCGCCACGAAAACGATAAATGCGCTTGACGCTTTCGCCGATGATCGACGCGCGCAAGTGCCCGACATGCATGCCCTTGGCCACATTCGGCCCGCCGTAATCGACGATCACCCGCCGAGGCGCCGCAACGCGCTCAGCGCCTGCGAGCGCATCCACGGCGATAGCCCGCGCCCGCGCGGCGAGCGCCTTGGCTGTCACTTTGAAATTGAGAAAACCCGGCCCCGCGATCTGCGGCGCGGGCGCTAGGTCTTCCGCATCCCAGGCCGCGGCGATTGCGCCGGCAAGCTCCTGCGGCTTCTTGGCCGCTGCCTTCGCCGCCGCCAGCGCGCCATTGCATTGGAAGTCGGCGAGGTCGGGACGATCCGAACGGCGCACCTCCGCATGCTTGGCGTCGAGCCCGAGTTTTGCGAACACGGCGGCGTTGGCCGCGCTCAAGGCGCCGGCGAGGTCTTTTGTCATTGGAGCAATAGGCAATAGGCAATAGGCGGTAGGCAATAGGCAGTTGGCCTAACTTCCTTGCCGATCGGCCGCGTCGATGCGGAAGCGGCGACCGTCGCGATTGAACTGCAGTTGCTCGGGCGTGAGTTCAAATCCAACCAGCACCTCGAAGTTCTCGCCCGAGATCTCCGCATTAGCCCGTGGAATGACGATGTTCTCGATTGTCTCGGTGCGAGTGACCACCTGCTCGCCGCGATCCCAGCGCACGTCGACATCGAAGTACGCCTTCTCGATCGGCGCGCGCCCGCGCCGCGCCACCGCCACCCAATAGCGATAGGTCTGGCGGCTGCTTTCAGCCGCGGGGCCGCGACCGAAGGCCATGTCGACTTCGATGCTCATGGTAATCGGATCATCATCGACGTACCGGCAAAGCCCGCGAATGCCCTGCATCTCGGCTGTGTACTCGATATTGGCGTAGCGCTGCGTGTCAGCGCTGGCGAAGTCCACCATGCGTGAGCTGTCATAGAGCACGCCCATCAGCGGACACGGGCCGACATTGGGCCGGTCGTCCATGCCGAGCATGCGCTCGAACGCGTTCGGTGGCGTGATCTCGACATTTTCTTCCTCCGGCGTGACCCCGCCCGGCAGCTCCACCACCGGCGTACGCGAGGACGCGCAGGCCGCGGCCACGAGGCTAAGGGAAAGCACGAGAGCGGACCGAAGCTTCATTCTGACCTCATGGCGCCTTGGGCCAGCAGCGGCGGCTGCATGCCTCACCCCGCCCGCAGGCAATCGGCGACGGATCGTGATAGCTTCACCGCCAAGCCGCCGCAACTGAACCCGGCGCCTAACCGAGCACCGATGCCGACGCCCGAAAATCGCCCGATTTCCATCCTGTTGGCCGCCCCGCGCGGGTTTTGCGCGGGGGTCGACCGCGCCATTCAGATCGTTGAGCAGGCGATCCGAAAGTGGGGGCCGCCCGTCTATGTGCGCCACGAGATTGTCCACAACCGCCACGTGGTTGAGCGGTTGGAGGCGATGGGCGCGGTATTCGTGGAGGAACTGGACGCCTGTCCCGACGATCGGCCGGTGATCTTCTCCGCGCACGGCGTCCCGAAGGCGGTTCCTGCCGAGGCGCGCCGGCGCGACATGACCTATGTCGACGCCACCTGCCCGCTGGTCTCCAAGGTCCATGTGGAAGCCCAACGCCACTTCGAGGCGGAGCGCGAGATTGTACTGATTGGCCATGCCGGCCATCCCGAGGTAATCGGCACCATGGGCCAGCTGCCTGCCGGTGCCATCGCGCTGATCGAGACAGCCGAGGATGCGGCGCGCTTCACGCCGCGCGATCCGGCAAAGCTCTCGTTCGTGACGCAGACAACGCTCTCGGTGGACGACACCGCCGAGATCGTCGCCGTGCTGCAGCGGCGCTTCCCCGGCGTCGCCGCGCCACACAAGGAAGACATCTGCTACGCCACCACCAACCGCCAGGACGCGGTCAAGGCGATGGCCGCGCGCGCGGACCTGGTGTTGGTGATCGGATCGCCGAAAAGCTCCAATTCCGTTCGTCTGGTGGAAGTCGCGCTCCGCGCCGGGGCGCGCGATGCGCGGCTGGTCGCGTCCGCCGACAACGTCGACTGGAGCTGGTTCCAGGGTGTGCACAGCGTCGGCGTCACCGCTGGCGCCAGCGCGCCGGAGGATCTCGTGGAAGACCTGATCGCGGCGATCGCGCAGCGCTTTGACGCGCGCGTCGAGGAAGTGCGCGTAACCCAAGAGGACGTGGTGTTCAAACTGCCGCGCGTGCTGGCGGAGTGACGGATGTCGCCGCGATCATTGGCGAAGCTATCGCTGAAGTGCGCGCGCGAACCTCTGCGCCAATCCCCCTCATCGGCGTCGCCGGCGCGCAAGGCTCGGGCAAGAGCTATCAATGCCGCCGCTACGTAGACGCGCATCCTCGCACGGCGCACCTGTCGCTCGACGACGTGTACTTCACCAGGGCCGAGCGCGCCGAACTGGCGCGACGCTTTCATCCGCTGTTCGCGACGCGCGGCCCGCCCGGAACGCACGCGCTCGGGCTGGCGATGAGCGTGTTCGCCGCACTGCGCAAAGCCGGGCCAGAAACCCAAACGCCGCTGCCGCGCTTCGACAAAGCCAGCGACGACCGTGCACCGGAAGGCGACTGGCCGCGCTTCGTCGGCCGCCCCGACGCGATCCTGTTCGACGGCTGGTGCGTCGGCGCCAGCGCGGTTGCGTTCGATCCGGCGCCGATCAATGCGCTCGAACGCGAGGAAGATTCCGACGGCCGCTGGCGCGCGCAGGTCGCGAAGGACTTGGCCGAGCGTTACCAACCGTTCTTCGATGCGTTCGACGCCTTCATCTATTTGCGTGCGCCGAGTTGGGAGATCGTGCGTCGCTGGCGTGGTGAACAGGAAATTGAGAATCTCGGCCGTGCGCTCAACGGCGACGACGAACGCCGCCTCGATCGCTTCTGCATGCACTACGAACGCATCACCCGCGCCATGCTCGACGGCCATCACCGCGCGCGCTGGGTCGTGCAGCTGGATGAAGCGCGCAATGTCGTGGGGGTGGAGAGAAGATGAGCGTCAGCCTATCAGTGCAAACCCTCTCCCCCGCGAGGGGGAGAGGGCAGGGTGAGGGGGCGGCGCACCGCAGCGCGCACCTACTCAGCCCCACCCTCGCCCCTGCCCCTCTCGCGCCCATGGCGGGAGAGGGAGAAGCCTGACATGGCCATCTACACACCCCTCTCCGCCAGCGATCTCGTGACGCTGCTGGCCGGCTACGATCTCGGCGCGTTGCGCGCTTGCGACGGCATCGCCGAGGGCGTGGAGAACACCAATTACAAGCTCACCACCGATCGCGGCCGCTTCATCCTCACGATTTTCGAGAAGCGCACCAACGAGGCAGATCTCCCGTTCTTCGTTGGCGTGATGGAGCGTCTGGCGCAACGCGGTTTTCCCGCGCCGCGACCGATCGTGACGCGCGACGACGCGCTGCTCGCGCGCGTTCAGGGAAAGCCGGCTTTGATCGTCACGTTTCTCGACGGCGTCTGGCCGCGCGAGCCGACGCTTGCCCATTGCACCGCCGTCGGCGAGGCGCTCGCGCGCATGCATGTGGCGCTCGACGGCTTCGCGCCAACACGCCCGAACGCGCTCTCGCTCGACGGCTGGGAAGCGTTGATCAAGCCGCGGCTGGCGCAGTCAGAGGCGCTTCGCCCAGGCCTCGCCGCTTTCATCGAGCGCGACATGGCCGAGGTGCGCGCGGCTTGGCCAACGGATCTGCCGCGCGGCGCCATCCACGCCGATCTCTTTCCCGACAACGCGCTGTTCGTCGGCGATACACTGACTGGCGTCATCGATTTCTATTTCGCCTGCACCGACTTTCTCGCCTACGATTTAGCGGTGTGCATCAACGCTTGGTGTTTCGATCGGACCGCCGGCTTCCAGCCGGCTTTTCAGTACAACGCAACGCGCGGCGCCACGATGATCGCCGCCTACGAGCGCGTGCGGCCGCTGTCAGACGCCGAGCGTGAGGCGCTGCAGACGCTCGGCCGCGGCGCGGCTTTGCGCTTCTTCGCCACCCGCCTCGCCGACTGGAGCGCCACGCCCGCGGGCGCGACGGTGACGCCAAAGGACCCGCTGGAGTATGCGGATAAGCTGGCGTGGCATCGAGAGACTTAGGGGGCGACCAAGTTTGGGGCCTAACACTTTCAGATTCGCGCTGGCGCTTCTGGCGCCACCGATCCCAGCCCTGTTCCTCGGCGTCTTGCTGTTCATGAGCTGGGACCCGCCCCGTTTTTTCGAAAGTCTCGTGGGCGCGGCGGGGCTCGGCTTTGTCGGAGCGATGCTAGTCGGGTATCCTGCGATGTTCTTGTTGGGGCCACCCAGTCATTTGTTGTTGAAGCGAATGAAAAAGCGAGACCTCTGGCACTACGCGATCGTGGGCGCGCTTGCCGGCTGCATCACGGTGGTTGCGCTCTCCGCCGGAGATATGCGGTCTTATGTCGAGCTGATTCCAATTGCATTGGTCGTCGGTGTAGCCAACGCAATGATCTTCTGGCTCATTCGCCGCCCTGACCGCGACGCCCCGAATCCCCCTACATCGCCGCCATGAGCAACACGGTCGACATCTGGACCGACGGCGCGTGCAGCGGCAATCCCGGCCCCGGCGGCTGGGGCGCGATCCTGCATTACGCGGGCGTCGAGAAGGAACTCTCGGGCGCCGAGGCCGCCACCACCAACAACCGCATGGAGCTCACCGCTGCGATCGAAGCGCTCAACGCGCTGAAGCGGCCGGCGAAGGTGCGCCTGCACACCGATTCTAAGTATGTCATGGACGGCGTCACCAAATGGATTCACGGCTGGAAGAAGAACGGCTGGAAAACCGCCGACAAGAAGCCGGTGAAGAATGACGACCTCTGGCGCGCGCTGGAAGCCGCCGCCTCGCGGCACGAGATCACCTGGAAGTGGGTGAAGGGCCACGCCGACAACGAGATGAACAACCGCGCCGACGAACTGGCGCGCGGCGCGATCAAGACGCTGCGCTGATCCTGGACCGCCCCCACGAAGCCGGCCCTTGACTGCGGTTTAGTTTAACATAGAACTATAGTGGTTCAAGCTTGAACCATACGGAGCCGCCATGCCATCGCGCCGTCACGTGCTCGCCCTGCTCGCATCCACCCCTTTTGCGACGTCAGCGTGTTCGCCTTCAAGCGCGCCCGATTACGCCGCCGCCTGGCGCTCCCCCGGCTCGGGCGAAGCCGATCCGCGCCGGTTCGCGCTCGCCCACGCCATCCTCGCGCCCAACCCGCACAATACCCAGCCCTGGCAAGTGGAGCTGCGCGGCGAGGACGAAATGCTGCTCTATTGCGATCTCGAGCGCCGCCTGCCGTTCACCGATCCGCTGGATCGGCAGATCACCGTGGGGTGCGGGGCGTTTCTGTATCTATGTTGGATGGCGATCGCACACACGGGGAATGGCTGCGAAATGAGCATATTTCCTGACGGCGCTCCGGATGGCGGCGCTCGATTGGACAATCGGCCGTTCGCCCGCATTCTCGTCAAGGGCGGTCCTCCCACTGATGGCGTGGATAGCTTGTTCGAGCACGTCATCGCGCGCCGCACCAATCGCAACGATTATGAAAGCCGCATTCCCACGGAAGAGCTCCTCAACACTGTCGCGCGCGCTGCTGATGCCTGGATGGAGCCGCCGCCGAACGGCGCGGCGTCTCTCGCGGCCCATGCTGAAACAGGACCAAGCCAGGTCGCTGCCATCCGCGACCTCGTCTGGCGCGCGTTCGACCGCGAGATGCGCACGCGCGGGGCGCAAGTGGAGACCTATCAATGGCTGCGCTTCGGCAAAGCCGAGCGCGCACGCCATCGCGACGGGCTCTACATCGATGTGCCGGTTCCCGGCGTGCTGCGCGCGCTCGGCATGCTCGATGAAGCCGACATCGTCGATCCCGAGTCCAACGCCAACAAGCGAGCCGCCGCGGATTGGAAGCGCAAGGTCGACAGCGCGCCCGCCTTCCTATGGATCACCACGCCCGACGATACGCCGACAACGCGCCTGCTCGCCGGCATGGCGTATGCGCGCATGAACCTGGCCGCCACCGCCGCCGGGCTCGCCATGCATCCGTGGAGCCAGGCGCTGCAAGAGTACGAGGAAATGGCCGACCTCTACGCCGAGACGAAAACCCTGCTTGGCGCGGGCGCTGGCGAAACCGTGCAGATGCTGGCGCGGATTGGTTACGCCGAGCCGGCCGAGCCCGCCGCACGCCGCGACATGGCTGACATGTTCCGCACATGAAGCAGGACGAAGCGCTGCGCATTTCCTTTCAGGTGATGACGGAGATCGCCATCATCGGTCACCTGGCCGACACCGCGCTCGCCAAGACGCTGCCAGAAGAATTGTCCGTGGCCGGCTTCGGCGTCCTCAACCACTTCGTGCGGTTGGGCGTAGAGGCTGAGAGCCCGGCGCGCTTGGCGCGGGCGTTTCAAGTCACCAAGGGTGCGATGACGTACACGCTTCAGCAGCTGGAGGCGCACGGCTATGTCAAGATCAGCGCCGACCCCAAGGACGCACGCGCAAAGCTGGTGCGCATCACCGCGCAAGGCCGCAAAGCCCGCGATATCGGCGCAGCCTCGGTCAGGCCTGGGATGCTGGCGCTGTTGAAAGCCTTCGGCGCCGAAGAATTCGCCAAGGCGCTGCCATTTCTGATCAAACTCCGGCAGGCTTTGGATGCAGCGCGCGATTAGGCGACGCGTTTCACTTTCAGCGTGACACCGTCGACGTCGGCGACCTCCACGGTTTCGCCCGGCTGCAGCGCGTCTTCGCTCACGACGCGCCAAACCGTGTCGTTGACCTTGACCGAGCCTGCGCCATTGGCGAACGCGACCAGCACGCCGCGCGCGCCGATCATCGTCGCGGAGCGCTCGTTGAGGCCCTGCGCGGGCTTCTCCTGCCGCCAACGCTGCACCAGCGGACGGCCGAACCAAGTCAAGCCAATCACCAGCGCCGCGAACGCCGCCATTTCGCCGACCCAGCCGACAGGCGCGAGCCAAGCCAACAGAGCCGTCAGGAAGGCCGCCACCGCCGGCCACAGCAGATACGTCGTTCCCGACGCCATCTCGGCGATGAGGAGCACAAGGCCCAGCACCAACCAGTGCATGGGGCCCATGTTAGCGAGGAACGTGGCCAGCAAATCCATGGTGGTCATGTAATGAGTCTGCGTTTCCGCCGCTAGCCGCGAGTGGGCGCCAGCGGCGCGCCTTCCGCCTGCGCGTTGAGTGCGCGCAAGCCTTCGACCAGGCCGGCAAGCCCCGACAGATCCGCCGGCACGATCACCGTGCGCTGCTGGTTCGAGGTGGCAAGCTGCCCGAACGCTTCGACATATTTAAGGCCCAGGAAGTAGCGCACGGCGTTGACGTCGCCCTTGGAGATCGCCGCCGAGACCATATCGGTCGCTTTGGCTTCCGCTTCGGCTTCACGCTCGCGCGCTTCAGCGTCGCGGAACGCCGCCTCGCGACGGCCTTCGGCTTCCAGGATCGCCGATTGCTTGGCGCCTTCCGCCCGCAAGATCGCCGCCTGCTTGTCGCCTTCGGCTTCGAGGATTTGCGCGCGCCGTTCGCGCTCGGCCTTCATCTGCCGCGCCATCGCCTGGGTCAGGTCGGCCGGCGGCGCCAGATCCTTGATCTCGACGCGCATCACCTTGGTGCCCCAGGCATGGGTGGCGGCGTCAATCACCGTGAGCAGCCGCGCATTGATGGAATCGCGCTGCGACAACACTTCGTCGAGATCCATGGAGCCGACGACGGTGCGGGTGTTGGTGAGGCAGAGATTGAGAATGGCGCTGCGATAATTTTCGACCTCGTAGGCCGCCTTGGCCGCATCCATCACCTGTATGAACACGACCGCATCGACGGAGACCACCGCGTTGTCCTTGGTGATCACATCCTGGCGCGGCACATCGAGCACCGCCTCCATCATCGACATACGCCGGCCGATGCGATCGACAAACGGAACGAGGAAGGCGATGCCCGGCCGCAGCGTCTGCACATACCGGCCAAAGCGCTCGACCGTGAATTGGAAGCCCTGCGGCACCACCTTGATGGCGCTGAACGCCAACACCAGCGCCATCACCACAAGCGCGATGATTACGATATCTTGCGCACCGAACATTCTGTTCGCCCCATCTTTCTTAAGCTCAGCTCAATTGGCTGAGCATGTGCTCCGCGCTGGAAACCTTGTATTCACCAGCTTCTTCAACGTTCAATTTATCTACCACGCCGTCCTTGATGATCATTGAATAACGCTTCGAACGCAGGCCCATGCCGAACTTCGAGAAGTCGGCGTCTAGTCCCACAGCCTTGGCGAACTCGCCCGAGCCATCGGCCAGCATGAGGATGTCGCCGACATCCTGGTCTTTCGACCAAGCGCCCATCACGAAGTGATCGTTGACGGCCGTGCACGCGATCGCGTCCACGCCCTTGCCCTTGAGGTCCGCAGCGAGGTCGCGAAAGCTCGGCAGATGCCGCGCCGAACAGGTCGGCGTGAACGCGCCCGGGACCGCAAACAGCGCCACGGTCTTGCCGCCGAATATCTCGGACGTCCGCATCTGCTTCATGCCATCGGAACCGGGAACGTTGAACGAAACCTCGGGAAGCCGGTCGCCCTCTTTGATCATGACACAATCTCCTTGCCTCAAGGCGCACCCTATCTAGGGGCTGGCGGCGGCTTATGCGAGCACCCCCTTGCGGGAAAGCGCCCATGGGTGGAGCATGCGGCCATGGCCGACACGCTCGCAGGCAAGCTCTTGGTGGCGATGCCGGGGATCGGAGACCCCCGCTTCGAACACTCGGTGATCGTGATGTGTTCACATGACGCCGAGCACGCCATGGGCGTTATCGTCAACAAGCCGCGCGACGAGGTCACCCTGAGCGACGTGCTCGATCACCTCGGCCTCGACGCCAACGCAAACTTTGGCGCGCGCGCCGTGCTCGACGGCGGGCCGGTGCGACCGGACCGTGGCTTCGTGCTTCACTCCGAGGATTTCGCAGCGGGAGACGCGACACGCAATGTTGCCCCGGGCGTGCGCCTCACGGCGACGCGCGACGTGCTGGAAGCGATGGCGAGTGAGGCGCCGCCGCAGCATTTTGTGTTGGCGCTGGGGTGCTCGAGTTGGGGCGCCGGCCAACTCGAGGACGAGTTGCGGCACAACGCGTGGATGATCGTTGACCTCGACAGAGCTATTGTGTTTGGCGAGGAGCACGAAGCGAAGTGGGCGCAAGCGCTGCATGCGCTGGGCCTTGAGCCCGCACAATTGATGGGCGCGGCGGGAAACGCCTAGGAGGCGAAGGCGCTACGCGCACGGCCTATCGCGGAGCACACGCTTTGTAGACGCAGGATGACGGAGCAGCGCCGCCACCGGCCTGGTCGGCCGTGCGACGAGATTGCCGCCGCAATTCGGACAAACGCCGCCGAGCACACCGTCCGCACAGTCCGCGCAGAACGTGCACTCGAACGTACAGATACGCGCATCACCGCTCTCAGGCGGCAGATCGCGGTCGCAGCACTCGCAATTGGGTCGCAACTCCAACATCGTCGGCTCTCCCGGCTTGACGGCGCGCCTCGCGCGCACGACGACATTCCCATGGCAGAGCGACAGAAATCAATCTTCGTCACCGGCGCGGGCTCGGGCATCGGACGCGCCACCGCGCAATTGTTCGCCGAACGCGGTTGGTTCGTGGGTCTGTTCGACATCGATCCGCGCGGGCTGGAGGAAACCGCCGCGCTGCTCCCCGAGGGCCAGCGCATCTCGATGCTGCTCGACGTGCGCGATCGCGACGGCTGGGCGCGCGCGGTAGAAACCTTCGGCCAGGCGACCAACCGGCGCATGAACGTCTTGTTCAACAACGCCGGCGTGGGAAAGGGCGGCTGGCTCGAAGAGATGACGCCGGAAGACATCGACCTCGTGCTCGACGTGAACTTGAAGGGCGTCATCAACGGCGCGATCGCGGCGCTGCCCTTGCTGCGGGAAACGCCCGGCGCGCGCATCGTCAACACGGCGTCGGTCGCCGGCATAGTCGGCGCGCCGAAGCTTGCGGTTTATGTCGCGTCCAAATTCGGCGTGCGCGGCCTCACCGAAGCGCTGGACGCGGAATACTCCCGCTTCGGCGTGCGCGTGACCAGCCTCATGCCTTGGTTTGTCGACACCGCAATCTTGGACAACACTGGCGCTGCGGGCTCAAACCGCAAGCTGCGCGACCAGCTCAAAGACAGCAAGACGCCGATCTACCCTGTGCGAATGGCCGCAGAGCGCGCGTGGGACGCCGCACACGGCAAGGAGACGCACTACCGCGTCGGCAAAGAAGCGGAGCGCGCATGGTTCTTCGCGCGCTTCATGCCAACTCTTGTACAAAAGCAAGTGCGTCGGAATTTGCGCGACGATTAGGTGGCGATTTCCTCTTCCGCCGCGACTTCGGTCGCGATCGGCAGATCGTCCGCGGCAACCGGCGTCTCCGCTGCAACAGGCGCTGGCGCGGCTTCGACCGGCGCCACGCTCTGTTCAGCCGCTGCAACAGCGCGAGCCGACGCCTCTTCCGGCGTTTCCGCATCGTCCGGAGCACCCACGCCCGCGTCGCGATAGCTGCCGCGGCGGCGCGCCAACGCTTCTTGGTAATAGGCGCGCTCGGCGCGGTTCGGGAAGCGGTAGAAGACGTGGCTGCCGATATTGACGGTTTCCACCAGGCCTGAGTTCCACACCGGGTTGACGGCGTGGGTGTGATAGTGCGTGGCGCCGCGGGTCAGCGGGCGCGTGTAGCCCAGCATCACGGCGGTGGCGACGCGTTGCGCGCGATCCCAGGCGCGGCCGCGCGGGCGATGGCTCAGCGACCCGTCGCAGGTGAAAGTGAACTGGCAGCCGGTCGAGCGGTGCGAGCCCTGGTAGACGACGCCGCAGATCGAGTTCGGATAATACTGCGAGCGAACCCGGTTCATGACCACTTCAGCCACGGCGACCTGTCCGCGCTGGGCCTCACCGCGCGCTTCGAAATAGATCGCCTGGCTCAGGCAATGCAGCTGGCGCGGATCGATCTGGGTCTCGGCGGGGGCGGCTGGTTGCGAAGGCGCGGTCGGCCCGCGCAGCACCGCCTGGACCATCAGGGCGCGCGCATCCGCGCTCTCGAACAGGGCGCCGCTGCCGCGGGCGCGCAAGCCGTCATCGGTGCGGAATGCGGTCAGCTCGACGCGGGCGTTTGGCTCCGCCAACTGCGCCTGCAGTTGCGCTTGGAAGGCGGTCGACGTGGCGGCCCATTCAGCGCCTTCGCGCTGTTCGGCGGCGCGATAGGAAATGACCGGCATGGCCACAGCCGCCGCGGCCAGGCACATGACCGTCGCAGCGCCTTGACGAACCGCGAGCGGGTTCCGTTCGATCTCAGCCATAAACTGCGTCCGCAGCGCACCCGCAAAGGTGCTCAGTTGACGCCAGAAAAACCGCAAATGCATTAAGGCTCACTTAATTGCGTTCCACTTTGGCACAGACCGCCAAGGATCACGGCCAAGCAAACGACAGTCGCCACCACACCTTGTTCTTCTTGAACATTCTACCTTGAGGCCCACGGCGCATACATGAGCTTCGTCCGGCTCGCGATTGACTTTTTGTTCATGGGGTCCTTCCCGGAAGACATCTGCGCTTTATCTTACCGTCTCCGCCTGCCTATCCTGATACCGTTCACCATGGCTTTCGCCCTTCTGCCACAAGGCTTTGCGAACTTTGTGCCGGAGGACGACTTGCCGCAGCGTTGCCCATCCGCCACGGGCCGGATGGCAAAAAAGCTAACGCAACGTTAACCCCAAAGACTAGCGCTTCAGGAGAGCCGCCTGGGCCGCCGCCAGCCGCGCGATCGGCACCCGGAAGGGCGAGCAGGACACGTAGTCGAGCCCCGCGCCTTCGAAAAATGCGATGGAGGCAGGGTCTCCGCCGTGTTCGCCACAGATGCCGAGCTTGAGGTCGCCCCGCGCCGCCCGCCCACGCTCGCAGGCAAGCCTGACCAGCTCGCCTACCCCCTCGGCGTCGATCGAGACGAACGGATCGACCCCCAGGACGCCCTTGTCGACATAGACGCCCAGGAACTTGCCGGCGTCATCGCGCGAGAGTCCCATGGCTGTCTGGGTGAGGTCGTTGGTCCCGAAGGAGAAGAATTCGGCGCTTTCGGCGATCTCACCGGCCTTGAGCGCGGCGCGCGGCAGCTCGATCATGGTGCCGACCAGATACTCGAGGCGCCGCCCGCGTTTGGTGAACACCTCGGCCGCCACCGCGTCGACGCGCGCGCGCAAGAGGTCGAACTCGGCCTTCGCGATCACGAATGGGATCATGATCTCGGGAATGGGGGCCGCGCCCTTCTCCGCTACGTCGCACGCCGCTTCGAACACGGCGCGCGCCTGCATGTCGTAGATCTCTGGATAGACGACCGCCAGCCGACAGCCGCGGAAGCCCAGCATCGGATTGCTCTCGGCCAGATCCTTCGCGCGCGACAGCAGCGCTCGTGCATCAAGCCCGGTCGCGCTGGCGACATCCGCGCACTCTTCCTCCGTGTGCGGCAAAAACTCATGCAGCGGCGGATCGAGAAAGCGGATCGTCACCGGGCGCGCGCCCATCGCTTCGAAGATGGCGACGAAGTCGGCGCGCTGGTGCGGAAACAGCTTGTCGAGCGCGGCGACGCGCGCCTCCTGCGTGTCGGCCAGGATCATCTCGCGCACCGCAGCGATCCGCTCGGCGTCGAAGAACATGTGCTCGGTGCGGCAAAGGCCGATGCCTTCCGCGCCGAACTGCACGGCCTGCGCCGCATCCGCCGGCGTCTCGGCGTTGGCGCGCACCTTCATGCGCCGCGCCTTATCGGCCCATTGCATGAGCGTGCCGAAATCGCCGGTGAGCTCGGGTTGCATCATCTCCGCCGCGCCGAGCAGCACTTCGCCGGCCGAGCCGTCGACCGTGATCAGTTCGCCTTGCTTGACCACGCGTCCGCCGGCGCGGAACTCGCCCGCCTTCGCATCGATCCGGATGTCGCCGGCGCCAGACACGCACGGCCGGCCCATGCCGCGCGCCACCACGGCGGCGTGACTGGTCATGCCGCCGCGTGCGGTGACGATGGCGCGCGCCGCGTGCATGCCATGAATGTCCTCGGGGCTGGTCTCGTCGCGGACGAGGATGACGTCGCGCCCCTCGCCGGCGAGCCGCTCGGCGTCGTCGGGATCGAACACCACCGCGCCAACGGCTGCGCCCGGCGAGGCCGGCAAGCCCTTGCACAGGATGCTGCGCACATAACTCGGCGCAATGGTTGGGTGCAGCAATTGATCGAGCGCGGCGGGGTCGATGCGCGTCACCGCTTCGCTCTCGGTGATCAAGCCTTCGCGCACCATGTCGACGGCGATCCTGAGCGCGGCTTTCGCCGTACGTTTGCCGTTGCGCGTTTGCAGCATGTAGAGCTTGCCGCGCTCGATGGTGAACTCGATGTCCTGCATGTCGCGGTAATGCGCTTCGAGTTTCTGATAGACCGCGACCAACTCGGCATACGCTTCCGGCATCGCTTCTTCGAGCGACTCGCCCGGCTCCTTCATTTCGATGCGCGACGCCTTGGTCAGCGCCTTCGGCGTCCTGATCCCGGCGACGACGTCCTCGCCCTGCGCGTTGATCAGAAACTCACCGTAGAACTTCTTCTCGCCCGTCGAAGGATCGCGGGTGAAGGCGACGCCCGTGGCCGAAGTATCGCCCATATTGCCGAACACCATCGCCTGCACATTGACCGCAGTGCCCCAGCTCTCGGGGATGTTGTGGTGTTTGCGATAGAAGATGGCGCGATCGTTCATCCAGCTCGCGAACACGGCGCCGATCGCGCCCCAGAGCTGCTCTTTCGGATCGTTCGGGAACGGTCTGCCCAATTCCCGCGCCACCGCGCGCTTGTAGGCGGCGACGACTTCTTTCCAATCCTGCGTGCTGAGTTCGATGTCGGAGCGATACTCGTTCGTATCCTTGTGCGCGCCGAGGATCTCCTCGAACACGTGGTGCTCCACTTCGAGCACCACATCGGAATACATCTGGATGAAGCGGCGATAGGAATCGTAGGCGAAGCGTGCGTCGCCCGAGAGCGCAGCCAACCCCTCCACCGTTTCGTCGTTGAGGCCGAGATTGAGCACGGTGTCCATCATGCCTGGCATCGACGCGCGCCCGCCGGAGCGGACGGAGACCAACAGCGGATTGGCGGGATCGCCGAAGCGCTTGCCGGTTTTCGCCTCAAGCGCCGCGAGCGCGGCGTCGACTTGGGCGCCGAGCCCGGCGGGGTAAGCGCGGTCGTTCTTGTAGTACGCGGTGCAGACCTCGGTGGTGAGCGTGAAGCCAGGCGGCACCGGAAGCCCGAGCTTCGCCATCTCCGCCAGGTTCGCGCCCTTGCCGCCGAGCAACGCCTTCATCGACGCATCGCCAGCGCTGTCGCCGCCGCCGAAGGAATAGACGTAGTGGGTGCTCATGCTTGGCTCTCTCCCCCTCTCCCTTGCGGTGAGGGGGTCGGGGGGTGTGGGGCGTGGAGGAGCGCGCGCACCTCTGCGACGACCCACGCGGGCCGATCCCACACGTCAGCGTTCGCAAATCGCAACACGCGGAATCCTTGCGTAGCCGCGAAGATTGTTTTCGCCTTATCGTTCGCCTTCACATCGGCGCATTGATGGATCGAGCCGTCGATCTCGATCAGCAACCGAGCACCATAGCATGCGAAGTCGAACACGTAGTCGCCTACTGCCGGCTGTCGACGCAAGGCGTGATCTTTGAGCGATCGCAGCCGCTTCCAAAGCTCCTTCTCGGATGGCGTCATCTCCTTGCGCTGACGCGCCGCGCGAAGCTCAGTTCGCGTTCGATCTTTCTGACGCTCTTCGCCAAAATTGGGGGCAAAGCCGTGACCCAGTTTTGTACGCGGGCTCGTTGGCGGAGCGGCAGCGGAACGCCCCTCACCCCCTGCCCCCTCTCCGCAAGGGAGAGGGGGACGGTGCGTAGCCTTTCTCATCCCTCAACCTTCGAAAAATCCGCCACCGCCGACAATGCTTCGCGGAACCGCGCGAGCAGCAGCAAGCGATTGCGGCGCAAGGCGGCGTCTTCGGCGTTGACGAGCACCGACTCGAAAAACGCGTCCACGGGCGCGCGCAAGCTCGCGAGCGCTTTCATGGCGGCGGCGAAATCTTCCTTCTCGACATTCGCGCGCGCGGCGGGAAGCGCTGCTTCCAGCGCCGCATGCAGCGCCTTCTCGGCAGGCTCGGCGAGCTTGGCGGCGTCCACCGCGCCTTGCGCCTCGTCCGCGCTCCACTTGCCCTTCTTCTCCTCGGCGCTGAGAATGTTCGCCGCGCGCTTATAGCCCGCCAGCAAATTCGCGCCGGCTTCGGTTTTCAGGAACGCGTCCAGCGCCTCCACGCGCGCGACGATGCGCACGAGATCGTCGTCGCCGAGCGCGAACACGGCATCGACCAGATCGTGGCGCTTGCCTTGCTCGCGGAGCTGAACTTTGAGGCGATCGGCGAGGAAGTGTCGGACACCGTGACTCACCTGCCACAAAGCCCAGACGACGCCCACAAACTCTTTGTCCTTTGCTTCGAAACGCCGCTCAATGGCAAAGGTCTTCGGATCCTTCACGCGTAACACAAGGATAGAGTCAAACGGTTTGGCAAGATCGCGAGGCCAATCTTGCCCAACTTCGATTACTCGAACGAAGCGCCGGCCATCCTCTTCTTCATCACGTTGGGCGACGAACAGATTGCCCGACCTAAAGTAGTGGTCCGCAGTGGCCCGGTAACTGGTCGCAATCTGCGCTACCAACGACAAGCGAATGCCGTTCTCAAGGACGATCCGCACCAACCCCAACGCCGCGCGCCGCAGCGCATACGGGTCGCTACTCCCCGTCGGCTTTTCATCGATCGCCCAGAAGCCCACCAGCGTATCGAGCTTGTCGGCCAGCGCGAGCGTGATTGCGACGGGATCGCTGGGCACGCGGTCGCCCGGGCCGAGCGGGCGGTAGTGATCTTCGATGGCGGCGGCGATGGATTCACCCCCCCCTCTCCCTTGCGGAGAGGGGGTCGGGGGGTGAGGGGCGAGCCGACGATCAGACGCCTGTTTGTTTGAACGCCCCTCATCCCCTGCCCCTTCTCCGCGAGGGAGAAGGGGCCCGCTCAACTCGGATAAGTACAATTGCCGCCCCACCTGCCCCTGCAACTCCGGAAACTCGCCCACGGATTCCGTGACCAAGTCCATCTTGCACAACAAAGCTGCGCGTTCGACCAGCGCGCGATCCGCGCCCGTCACCGCGCAAAGCTCCACCGCCAGCGCCTTCACGCGCTCGACCTTATCCCAAACGCTGCCGAGCTTCTGGTGGAAGACGATTTTCTCAAGCTTGGCGCGGCGTTCCTCGGTGTAGAGCGGCGTTTTGCGGTCGCTATCCCAGAAGAAGCGCGCGTCGTTGAGCCGCGCCGACAGCACGCGCGCATTGCCCGCCGCGATCGCCTTGCCGCCGTCTTTCGCCTCGACGTTCGCAACAACAACGAAATGCGGCGCGAGCTTTTGGGTTTTCGGATCGCGCACCGCGAAATATTTCTGGTGCGTGCGCATGGAGAGGCGGATCACTTCGCCGGGCAGATCGAGAAAGCCTGCGTCCATGTCGCCCAAGAGCACCACCGGCCATTCGACCAGGCCCGCGACCTCTTCAAGCAAACCAGGATCGGGGACCAGTTCCAGCCCGCGCTTGGCGCAAGCCGCTTGCGCCTCTTTCAGGATGATCGCCTTGCGCTCTTCGCGATCGATCAGAACTTTCGCGGCGCGCAGTCTGGCGGCGTAATCGGCGAAATCCTTTGGCCGGATTGCATCGGGCGCGTGGAAGCGATGGCCCCAGGTTTTCGCTTCGCTCGCCACGCCATCGACGCTGATCTTCACCGGCGCGCCGGCGAACAGGCAGAGAATATTCTGCAACGGTCGCACCCATTGCAGGTCGCTCGCTCCCGAGCGCATCGATTTCGGCCACGGAAACGCGCGCACAATTTCGGGGACAATGTCTTGCAAAATGTCTGAAGTCTCGCGCCCGGCGCGTTCGATGCGCGCGACGTAAAACGCGCCCTTCTTGTCTTCGACAATCTGCGCTTGCTCAATGGACGTGAGCCCCGCGCTTTTCAAGAAGCCCTGCAGCGCGGTATCCAGCGCACCGACGCGCGGGCCTTTCTTCTCCTCGTTCACGTCCGCGGCCTTGGCCGGCAAATCCTCGATCATCGCGCCGATGCGGCGCGGCGTGGAGAACGTCTTGATCGCCTTGGCGTCGAATCCCGCCGCTTTCAGCTTCTCACCCAAAGCCCGCGCCAAATCCTCCTCCGCGCGCTTCTGCATGCGCGCCGGGATTTCCTCGGAGAAAAATTCGAGCAGCAATTGGGGCATCAGGAAGACCAGTGCGGCGGCAGCGGCGACGGCGCGAGATGAGCGCGCATTTGGGCGGCGAGTTCTGGATCAAGCGAGGGCAACATGACACGCGTGGTGAAGCTGCCATACTGACCCTGGGGTGTATCGATGGACCAGTCGCTGACGTCGCCGTCGCGCACCACCACGCGCGAGCCGCGGCGCATGCCAGGCAGACCGACCGGCTCATTGAGCAATTCGCCCACCAGATCTTCGCCCTCGAAGCGCAGATTGCCCACCCAGATGTGTTCCTGGCCGCCAGAGGATTGCGTCAGCCCCACTTTGACGCCAAAGGCGCCGAAGCTCGACGGCGGCGCGCCGTGGAGTTCGGCTATGAACATGGGATAATGAGCGCGCGCCTGCTCGATGGCCGCGTTCATCTGCGCGTCCTGATCGGAATAGCCCCAAACCTGGTCCGGCTTCTGGGCGAGCGCGGGTGTGGCGACACACGCAAGCGCAACCATCAAGGCGGTTAGAATCGGCCTGATCATGCGCATCACAACCTCTTGTGGCTGCCGTCGCACAGCGGCGCGCCGGCGGTTTGCTTGCAGCGGCAGAAGAAGACGGTCTTGGTCTCGCTCGCTTCCCATTTCAGCGGCGTCAGCGACGTGACCTTGTGTGAACCGTCACAGAAGGGCTGCTTCGACGAACGTCCGCACGTGCACCAGAAATAGGTCTTGCCCGCTTCGACCTCGACGCCGATCGGGGTCTTCTCTGCTATCACGCGCTCGTCGCTCATGCTCGTGTCTCCATCCGTTCCCAGGCGCTTGCGCACCCTTTCGCCAATTCCCGCACGCGCGCGATGAAGCTTTGCCGCTCCGTCGGCGACACCACGCCGCGCGCGTCCAGCAGATTGAACAAATGGCTGGCCTTCAGCGTGTAATCGAACGCCGGCAGCACATTGCCTTCCTTGAGCAAGCGCGTCGCAGTCGCTTCCGCATCGTTGAACCAGCGGAGGTTCATTTCCGGATCGGAGAGCTCGAAATTGAAGCGCGATTGCTGGCGTTCGTTTTCAAGGAACACATCGCCGTAACTCAAGGGCGCAGCGCTTTCGGGATCGTTGAACGGCAGATCGTAGACGCGGTCGACGCCGAACACGTACATCGCCAAGCGCTCCAGTCCGTAGGTGAGCTCGCCCGAAACCGGGCGCACGTCCAAGCCGCCGACTTGCTGGAAGTAGGTGTATTGGCTCACCTCCATGCCGTCGCACCAGACCTCCCAACCCAGCCCCCAGGCGCCGACGGTCGGGTTTTCCCAATCGTCCTCGACAAAGCGGATGTCGTGCAGCAGCGGGTCGATGCCGATCGCGGCAAGCGAGTTGAGGTAAAGCTGCTGCAAATCGGGCGGGTTCGGCTTCAGGATCACCTGGAACTGGTAATAGTGCTGCAGCCGGTTGGGGTTGTCCCCATAGCGCCCATCCTTGGGCCGACGCGAGGGCTGCACATAGGCCGCGCGCCACGGCTTCGGCCCGAGCGCGCGCAGCGTCGTCGCCGGGTGCAGCGTGCCGGCGCCGACCTGCTCGTCATAGGGCTGCAGAATCGCGCACCCCTGCCCCGCCCAATAAGACTGGAGCGTCAGGATCACGTCCTGGAAACAGCGGGGCGATTTGAGTGCAGCCATTGCTGCACCCGCGTAAAGGCGCTGACGGCACGCCGCAAGAGTGCTAGGGTGTCGTCATGGTGGACTTGGCCCCTCGCCCCATCGAACTTTCTGAAAGAGAGTTTGACCGTTTGCTGGAAAGCGGCGGCGCTTCGGTGCTTGGGCGCGTCGAACTGCGGCGCGGGAGGTTGGTGCAAATGGCGCCGGAGTATCTGCCGCACGGCCGACTCAAGACCTGGATCTTCAAGAAGCTAGAAGCAGCAATCGCTGCCGCGGGCGCGCCTCTGGTCGTGGACATCGAAGTGTCGGTTCGGTTCGCCGGCCGCTTCCGTCCGCTTCCTGACCTGACTGTTTGGGATGGCGGGCCGCTCAAGGGACCAATTCCTGGCGAAAAGGCGCGCATCTGCGTTGAGATCGCCGACGAATCGCTTGCCGACGACATCGGCCCGAAGCGCCTTGAATACGCCGAGACAGGCCTGCTGGAGTATTGGGTGCTCGACGTGAACGCTCGGGCGCTGCATCAATTTTGGGATCTGCACGAGGGCGACTATCGCCGTCGCCACATCGTCCGCGCAGGCGAGACGCTCACGAGTGCGACAGCGACCCCATTAACGCTCCTGTTCGATCCGCCGACACTGCCTTAGCTCAAAGCTTGCGCAGCCAGAACACCAGCCACCAGATCCCGTAGCCGATGACGGGCGGCACGATCGCCACCATCACACCGTTGAGGAAGGCCTCACGCGCGTTGTCGCCGCCGCCGAAGTACGTCAGCGCAAGCTCGACGAGGTCGCTCTGTCCGCCTGTCAGCAGCGCACTGACGATCAGCAGCGGGGCCACCAGCAACCCCGTCGATCCGCCCCAGAACCACGCTTCGTAGTGCGCGCGCTGAGCCAATTCGTCGAGCGCCGCAAACCAGAGGAAGCTGAAGGCGAACACCGCGACCATTGCCGGCAGAACAAGTGCCAAACCCACCGGCACACTGACGCGGCCCGCGATCGCCGCCCCCGCAACCATAATCACGGTCGCAACAAGCGTGCCGATAAGGTAGAGGTTCTTCCGCTGCTGCTTGCTGACGGCCGGACGCTGACCTGCTCGTGTGCTCATGGCCTGACTCCGCATCATTCCGCCGCTTGCGCAGCTTCGTCGGCGCTAAAAATTTGTTCGATCGAGAGCCCGAACACTGCCGCGATCTTGAACGCCAAGGGCAGCGACGGATCGTACTTGCCGGTCTCGATCGCGTTGACGCTTTGGCGCGAGACATCGAGGCGGTCGGCGAGATCGGCCTGACTCCAATTGCGCTCCGCGCGCAGAACCTTGAGGCGGTTCTTCACCGGTAGCGCCGCCGCACGAAGACTTGCGCGAAGCCCCACACCACGCACATCGCCGGGAACACCCAGATCAGCGCGTCCTCAATGACCGGAAAGCCGGCAAACGCCTGCAAGAACCCGTAGGTCAAACTGCCGAAAGCGACGACCGCCGCCGCAATCAGCAGCGATTCCATCTGCACGCGACGCTGAAACTCGTCGAGCCCGGCAAGGTAGCGCAAATACGCCCGCAACATGAGCCCAACCGGAGCGAGCGCGGCGGCGGCCATCGCAACCGCGACCCAGAGCGGCGGATCGAACCACCGAAGAACAAAGGCGCTGACGGCTACCGCAATAACATAGAGCGCGCTGGCGAGGATCATTTCGCCGCGATAGCGTTTCGCCACCTTCGGAGGCGCGCCGTCGGCGCAATCGAGCACCTTGGATAACATCTGTAGCCTCCTTGAGCGTGCTATCGCACCTCAGATTGACGTGACTCGCCGCGTTTGCCGAACAGGCGCTGGCGCCAGCGCTCAAGCGCCGCGCGCCGCTTTGCAAAGATGCTCCAGCCCAAGACGCCGGCGCCGACCCAGAACAGCACTTCAAGACTGATTGCAGCCGCTGTGATGAGGGCGATCCACACGACCGTGCTCGGTTGGACAAAATAGCCGACGCCGAGCGCCGTCCAGGCGGCGATCGCGAAGGCAATCGCGGCGCCGAGGATCAGCCATCGGACCTGCGGACGCTTGGCGACGCCGGGCGCAGGCGAGTCTTGGTTTTCGATGCTCATGGGAGGGCCTCAGATTTCGAACTTGAGGGTGAGGGCCCGGCCGCTGACGCTGACTGAGACGTCATCGGGCGGCAGCGTCACTTGGACCTGCAGACGGCCTTCCGGCGATGGCGCCAAGCGGACGATCTCCGCACCGATCATCAGCGCGACCGCCACCAGGGCTGACAACGTGACCACGACCCTCTTCATTTGACGCCTCCATCAAGGATGCTTCTCTGTTTGATAAGTTTGCTTGACACATCGGCGCACGGCCTGTCAAGCGTCCTTATCAAACAGAATACTTTCCTTGACGGACTGGTCGCCTTAGCCCGCGTCGCAGACCCCCCAGTGAAACACCTCCTCCAGCGGCTTGCCGAACACCTCGGCGATACGAAACGCAGCCTCCAACGTTGGTGAATACTTGCCGGCCTCAATGGCGGCGACCGTCTGGCGGGTCACGCCAATGCGCTCACCCAGCTCGGCTTGCGTCATCTCGCCCGCCAGGAAGCGCAGCGTGCGGATTGAATTGGTCAGCCGGCGCTCAACCATGCCAGCCTCGCTGCGCTTTGGGCTGCTGCAGACCGCGCCGATAGGCCGCCACGATCAGGCCATGGCGCACGATCTCGGCCAAAACAATCGCGAAAACAGCCGCATGGAAGATGTCCCAGCCCGCGTGGTTGAAGGGCATCAAGCAGCCGACAAGGATCATGCCGCAGATCAGCACTTGGTAGGCGATCGCGGACGCCCGATGCTCAATCGCGCGGTCGCGCTCGTCCCCGCTTAATTCGTTCTTGTGCCGCAGCGCGATCACCGCGCTCGCGATCGCGACGATCACCACCTGCGCGATGGCCGTGGCGGCGAACATGACGATCTGCCGCCAGAACGTCGTGTCGCCGGTCAGTGCAACGGCGACGAAGTAGACGCCGTAAGTCACCACCATGGTCACCAGCCAAACCCATGCGAACTGCTCTCGAGCTACCACGCTGAACCTCCGTTAGTAATTCTACCCATGATGTTAGCTTTCTAGTACATATTGTCAATAGTACATTCCATCCCCCGTCGTTTGTCGGCGACTTTGAATCCGCGCATCATCCCGCCATGGCGATTTGCGGGATCGACGAGGCGGGGCGCGGGCCGCTGGCGGGGCCGGTGGTGGCGGCGGCGGTCGTTCTGCCGGCCAAGGGCCGCCCCAAGGGGCTCGACGATTCCAAGCAATTGACCGCCGAGGCGCGCGAAGACTTAGCCCTGCGGATCCGCGCTGTCGGCGTGGTCGGCGTCGGCGTCGCCAGCGTCGAGGAGATCGATGCACTCAACATCCTGCGCGCCTCGCACCTCGCCATGCAGCGCGCGTTCGCAGCGCTGCCGCATGCGCCGGTCGCAGCGCTGATCGACGGCAACATGGCGCCGGACCTGCCCTGCCCGGTCGAGTGGGTGATCGACGGCGACGCCATCGTGCCGCTGATCTCCGCCGCGTCGATCATCGCCAAGGTCGAGCGCGACCGCATCATGAACGAGCTCTGCGGCGTCTATCCCGGCTACGCCTTCTCCAAGCACAAGGGCTATTCCACGCCCGAGCACCAGGACGCGCTCCGCCGCCTCGGTCCCTGCGCCATTCATCGCAAGAGCTTCCGCCCCGTGCAGCTGGCGATGGACCTCAAGCGCGCGATTTGAATCGCGCACGCCCACCACATCTTGTGCCAACTGCGTATGCAGCTCGGACAACATGGTTAACGCCGCCGCGGACTCTTGATTCGCGAGTCCGGTCAAGCTTGAATCCCCTGCTCTCGGGGGACCCATGGCGCGCCACTTCAAGGACCGGATCATCGAAGGCGAGTGCATCGCGGAGATGCAGAAGCTCAAAGCCGGTTCCATCGATCTCGTGTTCGCCGATCCGCCGTACAACATGCAGCTCGGCAGCGGGCTGACGCGTCCCGATCAATCGATCGTCGACGGCGTTGACGACGAGTGGGACAAGTTCGACGACTTCGCCGCCTACGACGCGTTTACGCGCGCCTGGCTGTCGCAAGCGCGCCGCGTGCTGAAGCCCAACGGCGCGATCTGGGTGATCGGTTCCTACCACAATGTGTTTCGCCTCGGCGCTGCCTTGCAGGACCTGGGCTTCTGGATCTTGAACGACATCGTCTGGCGCAAGACCAACCCGATGCCGAACTTCAAGGGCACGCGCTTCACCAATGCGCACGAGACGCTGATCTGGGCCGCGCGCTCCAAAGAGGCGCGTTACACGTTTAACTACGATGCGCTGAAGATGCTCAACGATGAGCTGCAGATGCGCTCGGACTGGACGCTGCCGCTGTGCACCGGCGGCGAGCGGCTGAAGGACCGCGAGGGCAAGAAACTGCACTCGACGCAGAAGCCCGAAGCGCTGCTGCACCGCGTGGTGCTGGCGACGACGCGTCCGGGCGAAGTGATCCTCGACCCGTTCTTCGGCACCGGAACGACCGGTGCGGCCGCCAAGCGCCTGGGCCGCCACTATGTCGGCATCGAACGCGACGCCGATTATGTGGCCGCGGCGCAGGCGCGGTTAAAGAAAGTGAAACCGGCGGCGATCGAAGACTTGGAAGTGACCAAGTCCAAGAAGGAGGAGCCGCGCGTGCCCTTCGGCCAGATCATCGAGGCCGGCTTCATCCGCCCCGGCGACATTCTGGTGTCGCCCAACGGCAAACGTGCGCGCGTGCGCGCCGACGGGTCGTTGGCGCTGGGCGAAGCGACCGGCTCGATTCACCGCATCGGCGCGCTCGCCGCCGACGCGCCGGCTTGCAACGGCTGGACCTTCTGGCACGCCGAGACTAAGCGCGGGCTCGAATGCATCGACCTCTACCGCCGCGAAATGCGCAGACAGATGGCGATGGCGCCGGGGGCCTGAGGAAGAGGCCGAGGAAGACGCGCGCAACGCGCGCGGAACCGCGGCGGAATAAGCCCGCAAGGGTCCGCTGTTGACGCCCGCATCGGCGCCGACGAAAGTTCCAGCCAATGGCTGACAAACACGACCTCCAGAACGTCGAAGCGGCGCTGGCGAGAGCCGAGTTCATGGCCGCGCTGAGCGATGCGACGCGCGCCAAGCTCGCCAAGCAGGGCGCGCCCGTCACCGTCGAGCCCGGCAAGCTCTTGTTCGCCAAAGGCGACAAGGGCGATGCGCTTTACGTGCTGCTGGAAGGCGAGGTCGAGGTCCGCACGTCGACCGAGGCCGGCAAGGACGTGCGCATCGCCGCGCTGAAACCCCCTGCCCTCATCGGCGAGATGGCCGTGCTCGACGGCGGCGTCCGCTCGGCCGACATCTGCGCCATCCGCCGCTCGCGGTTTCTGCGCATCGGCAGGGACCAGGCCATCGGCGCGCTGGAGAGCGAGCCGCGGGCGCTGTTGAAGCTCGTCGCGGAAATGTCGCGCCGCCTGCGCCATGCCGACGCCGCGCTCGAGGACGCGCACACGCTCGATCTGGGCGCGCGCCTCGCGCTGCGCTTGCTCGACGAGGCCGGCGACGGGTCGTCGGTGACGCTCACGCAGACCGAACTCGCGCGCCGCATCGGCGCCAGCCGCGAGAAGGTCAATCGCAAGCTGCACGAATGGGTCGACGAAGGCTTCATCTCCATGGGCCGCGCGGGCATCAGGTTGGTTGCGCGCGACAAGCTCAGGGCGCTGATCCAGGACGCGCGCGCGACCTGAGCTGACTGCGGCGCGTCCAAACTATCTGAGCGTCACGAAGCCTCCCCGACGCTGAGCCCGTGACCGAGACGAGCCGGTTCTCCAGATCGTAGCCGAAGCTGCGCGCGCCGTCGGCGGTGAGATTGCCGCGCGCATCGTAAGCGTGCG
>JAIELK010000018.1 GCA_019753175.1 Hyphomonadaceae bacterium | reverse complement strand
GGGACACCCCAAATCGCGAAAGCGACGGCCAACAGCGCCAGCAACACCCACGCGATGAAGCCGCGCGTCATGTTTCTCAATTGTGCGAGCATAGAGGTATCCGATATGCGGGAAGGCGGCGGACAATAGAGGGGCTCCAATCGGGGGGCAATGATGACCGCCGCAAATCGGGCAGAGACGCATGGCCGCGCGCAAACCGCTAATCGCAGGTAATTGGAAGATGTTCGGGCGCCGGGGATCTCTGGCTGAGATCGCCTCGCTGTGGGCTCTGGTCGCCAACTCTGGCGGCCTAGACATCGTTGTATGCCCGCCAGCCGTGTATGTCAGGGACGCCGTTGAGGCGGCAGGAGGCACGGGCATCGCCATCGGAGGACAGGACTGCAGCCCCGCCTCCGATGATGGAGCCCGGACCGGCGAGGTGAGCGCTAACATGCTCGCTGACGTCGGCGCCCGCTATGTGATCGTTGGCCATTCCGAGCGTCGCACCGGCCACGCAGAGAGCGATGCCTTGGTCAAGGCGAAGGCAGCGGCGGTTGTGGCGGCAGGCATGGTTCCGATCATCTGCGTTGGCGAGACCCGCGATGAACGTTCGGCGGGTCTGGCCGCGTCGGTTGTGGCGCGGCAAGTCTTGGAAAGCACGCCGACCGCCCTCGGCGACCTCGTGCTCGCCTATGAGCCGGTGTGGGCGATTGGCGCACAGGTCACGCCAAGTGTCGCCGAGATCGCTGAGATCCACGCCGTCGTGCGAAATACCCTGTCGGGCATGATCGGCGACCGTGCGGATCGGACCCGCATCCTTTACGGAGGCTCGGTTTCGCCAAAGAATGCGACGGAGGTCTTCTCAGCGGGAGGCGTCGACGGCGCATTGGTTGGCCGCGCGAGCCTGAAGGCGGCCGACTTCGCCGCCATAATCCTGGGCCATCCCGCTGCGATGTAGCGGAGACTGTGCTAGACTGGCGTTTCGCCGAGCCGTCGGCTATTGAGCCCGGCTTCGCGAGCGCCCATGTCGGCCGTGGGGTATGATCGGGAGACAGACAGTCCATGGAAATCGTAGTTCTCGGCGTCCACCTTTTGGTTGCCGTCTGCCTGATCTTCCTCGTCCTGATGCAGCGCTCAGAGGGCGGGGCGCTTGGTATGGGCGGTGGAGGCGGCTCCTTGATGAGCGGGCGCGGCGCAGCAGATGCTCTCGCGCGCATGACCTCCGTAGCGGGCGGCTTCTTCCTGGTGACGTCGCTGGGCTTGACGATGCTTTCGGGGGCAAACGCCGCGAATTCTAGTCGTTCGGTGCTCGATTCGGCGCCAGTCAGCTCCACCCCAGCGCCCGTACCCGCGGCCCCCGTGAGCCCGCCCCGCGAAGATCCGACTGAAAGCAGCCTTCCAGCTGAGACCCAGCTTGCGTCGGCCCAGCAACCGGTTGCCGCAACGCCGGCCGTGGTCACCCCCTCGGCTGCCCGTGCAGCGCCCTTGGATTCAAGCCAGCAACCAAGGGCTCAGCCTGCGGCGACTACACGGCAACCCACGAGCGCCGCAGTGCAGCCGACCCGCACGGCGTCGGCGGCACAAACCAGCCAGCAACCGCCGCCGCGGACGCCGCCTCGAACGCAGACAAGCACCCCAGCGACAAGTGCCAATGGCGCGGTTTCCGGCATCAACCTGACCGATGACCCCGCAGCCGCTGTCGAATCATCGCAGAATGGCGTTGAGGCGGTCCGGCGCGAGCGGGCCGGCCCGGATCAGTAAGGGCCGACGGCCGGGGGCATTGCCGGCGCAAGAGCGGAAGGGCGGATGGCGCGCTACGTGTTCATTACCGGAGGCGTGGTCTCTTCCCTTGGGAAGGGCATCGCCTCCGCCGCCCTTGGCGCTTTGTTGCAGGCCCGCGGGTATCGCGTCCGCCTGCGCAAGCTCGATCCCTACCTGAATGTCGATCCCGGCACGATGAGCCCCTATCAGCACGGGGAGGTCTTCGTGACCGATGACGGAGCAGAGACCGACCTCGACCTTGGACACTATGAGCGGTTTACCGGCGTCTCCGCGACGCAGGCGGACAACATCACTACGGGCCGCATCTACCAAGACATCATCGCCAAGGAGCGCCGCGGCGATTACCTGGGCGCAACGGTGCAGGTGATCCCGCACGTCACCAACGCCATCAAGGAGTTCATTCTCGCCGACCACGGCGGCGCAGATTTCGTCCTTTGCGAGATCGGCGGCACTGTCGGCGACATCGAGGGCTTGCCGTTTTTCGAAGCCATCCGCCAACTCGGCCAGGAACTAGAACCCGGGCAAGCCGCATTCGTTCACTTGACACTATTGCCCTACATTCCGTCCGCCGGTGAGATGAAGACCAAACCGACGCAACACTCGGTGAAAGAGCTGCGTTCAATCGGCATCCAGCCCAACATCCTTCTCTGCCGCTGTGACCGTCCCATTCCCGACGACGAGAAGAAAAAGATCGCGCTGTTCTGCAATGTACGAGAAAGCGCGGTAGTCGAGGCGCGCGATCTCGATACCATCTACGAAGCGCCTTTCGCCTATCATGTGGCAGGCTTCGATACCGAACTTCTGAGGCACTTCGGCGTTACCGTCGCGCCCCAGCCGGACCTCGCCAAGTGGGACACTATCGTCAAGCGGCTCAAGGCCCCTGATGGCGCCGTCACCATCGCGGTGGTCGGGAAGTACACCGA
Organism: Hyphomonadaceae bacterium; assembly: GCA_019753175.1. GTDB lineage: Bacteria > Pseudomonadota > Alphaproteobacteria > Caulobacterales > Aquidulcibacteraceae > Vitreimonas. The sequence continues at coordinate 172,718 of JAIELK010000018.1, read as the reverse complement.
ACTCAAGGATGCCTACAAATCGCTGATTGAAGCACTGCATCACGGAGGCGTCGCCAACAATGTGCGCGTCGACATCCGCTGGGTCGAGAGCGAGCTGTTCGAGGAGAAGGGCGCCGGCTGGGCCGAGGACTTGCATGGGGTGCATGGGATCCTGGTGCCCGGCGGCTTTGGCGAACGGGGCACGGAGGGCAAGATCGCCTCCGTCACGTTTGCGCGAGAGCGCATGGTCCCGTTCTTCGGCATCTGCTTTGGCATGCAGATGGCTTGCATCGAGGCGGCCCGAAATCAGGCTGGGTTGAAGGGCGCTAGTTCTTCGGAGTTCGGCGCCGCGAAGCATCCGATTGTCGGCTTGATGACTGAGTGGCTCAGGGGCAATGAGCTGGAGAAGCGCCAAGCGGGCGGCGAGATGGGCGGTACGATGCGGCTGGGCGCCTACAAAGCGTTGCTCGACCCCGGAAGCCGCGTCGCGGCAATCTACGGCGCAACCGAAATCTCAGAACGTCACCGCCACCGCTACGAGGTCAACACCCGCTACCGTGACAAACTCGAGGCGGCGGGTTTGCGGTTCTCCGGCATGAGCCCGGACGGCGTTTTGCCCGAGATCGTCGAACGCGAGGACCATCCCTGGTTCATCGGCGTACAATATCACCCGGAACTAAAAAGTCGCCCGTTTGAACCGCACCCATTGTTCGCGAGCTTCATCGCCGCGGCGGTGGATCAGAGCCGCTTGGTCTAACGAGGGTTATCATGCCTAGCGCTGCTGCACTGACCCCCGTCGACCCAGCCTCAGGCAACGGAACCGCGTTCGCTCTGATCTTGCTTCTGGCGCTCGTCGCGATGTGGTTCGTGGCCAGGGCCATTGTGCGCCGCATTCAGGCGAGCAGCGCCGATGCGGTCGTTCATGGGGACTACGATGTCTTCGTGATCGAGGCGTTGGCGAACGCCGCAAAGTTGGACGGACGCATCACCGCGGTCGAGCGGGACGTGATCGTCAAATCAATCAGGGACGCATGCGGCCACGACGCATCGCCTGCGCACGTTGACGACGCCATCGGGCGCGCCGCGCTCACGAAAGATGCTCTGGTCGCCTATCTGGAGCAGCATTCAGGCGCGTTCAGTCAGGCCCAAAAGGTAGGGTTCTTGAAAGCATTGCTATCTGTGCTCCTCGCTGACGGCCGTTTCGACGAAACCGAGCATCACGCGCTCATCGATTACACCGCCGCGATCGGGTTCGATCGGCAGAGTGCGCCTGAACGCCTGCGAGGCCTGATCAAGGACATGGCGCGCGACCGGATTACCTAAGCGGTCACACGTCGCGCAAACGCGGTCACATCAGACAGGACAGGTGCTACGCTGCGAAATGGCCGAGACAGCGCGAGCAGGATTTCGGCGTGGTCAACGCCGGGATAGATTTTCGTCTCCACCGAACCGCCCGCGGCGACGATGGCGCGTTCCAATCCAACTAGATTGCGCCGGCCGACCGTCTCATCCGCTTCTCCCCAAAGCAACAACAAGGGTGGGGCGTCGGCTCGCGCGAAGTTGAGCGGTTGCGTCTCAACTGGCTCGGCAGCGCTGCCAAATGCGTCTCGCGTTGAGTCAACGTCGAACGGCAAAAAGTCGTAAGGGCCGGCTAGGCCGATCGCGCCCTTGACCCCATCGCGAACAACGCCCGCCGCCGAACCGTAGCGGGGATCGAGCGCCACCATCATTGCGTTGTAGGCGCCGGCGGAGTGCCCCATCAGCGCGATCTTGTCAGGATTGCCGCGATAGCGAGAGATGTTCTGCTGAGCCCACCTCAGTGCCAGCGCGCAATCTTCGATGAATGCTGGGAAGCGAACCTCGGGCACAAGCCGATAGTTGGGGATCGCCACCACGAACCCCTGCGCGGCCAGGGCGCGGCCCACAAAATTGTACTCCGTCCGGTCGCCCGAGCGCCATGAGCCTCCGTGGATGAACATGAGCACCGGGTGCGCGCCAGTCTCGGCGGTTTTCGGTGCATAGACATCCACCGTGTGGCGGGGCAGGGGGCCATAGGAGGCGCCTGCCGCGAGCTGCTGAACGCCGGGATCCTTCGGTGTCAGGCTGTCGAAAAGGCTCAGCGACGGCGTGCAGGCAGACAGCGCCGGCAAGGTCGGCAAGGCGGCAAGAAGGGTTCGTCGGTGCATGGCGGCTCTACGGCGGCAATGGGACAGCGGATCAAAGGGCGTGCAAGGTGCATCTGGAGCACCCAGTCGCTGCATCCTAGCACATGAGGATCGAGCGCGCCGCCAGGCTGCGCCATGGAGGCCATCATGAAACCAACCCTTGCCGCCGCTTGGCTCGCTGCTTTCGTGGGCTGCGCCGGAATCGCCCTTGCCGACACCCGGCCCCTCTCGGATTTCACTCGGGTATCAGCCAGCGCCGGAACCAACGTTCGGGTCGAAGTCGGTCCCGCCTTTTCGGTTGATGTCACCGGCCGGGATGCAGATCGGATCGTAACGAGAGTCTCGAACGGGACTTTGATCGTCGAACCAACGCGCGGATGGTCCTGGCGAGGACGGCGCGAGGCTTTGGTTCGCGTGACGATGCCGGTGGTGGCCGGGCTCGACGTTTCAAGCGGCTCGCGTCTCACTGCTACCGGCTTGGTAGGAGGCGACGTGGATCTCGAAGCTTCTTCCGGCGCCAACCTCGATGTCGCGGCCAGTTGCTCATCGTTTACCGCCGATGCTTCGAGTGGCGCAGATATCGATGCGTCCGCCCTACGCTGCCAAAATGGATCGGTTGACGTTTCGTCCGGCGCGCGCGCTCACGTTTTTGCCACCGGTCGCTTGAATGTTGATGCTTCGAGCGGCGGCGATGTGATCGCCTCGGGCAATCCCGGCATTGGCAACATCGATCTATCGTCCGGCGGTTCGCTCCGCCGCGCCAGCTAAGGGGCATGTCATGCGCACACTGGTGATTTCTAGCTTGATTATGGGGTTATTGGTGACGCCCGCCGCAGCTGATGAGAGGGCGCTGAGCGGCTTCGACAGCATTGTCGTGTCGGGCAACTTCCGGACCCAAGTGAGCACGGCTGACGCATTCTCCGTTCGAGTTGAAGGCCCGGATGCGCAGCGCATCAGGACGCGCGTCGATGGCGACACGCTCAGGATCGATCCAGTCCGTCGGCCCTGGTTCGGTTCGCCTCATTTTGACGCCACCGTTACGATTGCAATGCCGCGCCTGGTCTCGATCGCAGCGACGCGCGGCGCTGAAGTCACCGCAAACGCCACCGGCGAATGCAACACATTCGACGCCACCGCAGCTATGGGGGCGCAAATGGAGGTGAGCGGACTGAACTGCTCCGCTGTCGACGCAACCGCCGCGATGGGTGCGAACTTGGCCCTGGAAGGCGCCTGCGAGCGCCTTGACGCTACCGCGGCCATGGGAGGGGCAGTGCGTGCTGCGGGCCTGCACTGCCGTGTCGCAGACGCGAGCGCAGCTATGGGCGGCAGCATCGAGGCCTTCGCGAGCGAGAGCTATGACGCGTCCGCGGCGATGGGGGGCGATATCGACCTCAAAGGCGGCCCAACAACCGGCGAGCGGTCGGCGGTGATGGGCGGATCCGTCCGCCTGAGCAACTGATCCAGGCTTGCGGCGCAGCGTCCGATCCTTTATCAGCGCCGTTTCGCCGCCGGGACCAGCCCGCGCGGCCCAGGAGTAAGTCCGGCCATGGCCGTTCCGAAGCGAAAAACCTCGCCTTCCCGCCGCGGCATGCGCCGCGCCCACGATGCGCTGAAAAAGAACGCCTATGTGGAGGACAAGGAGTCTGGCGAGCTGCGCCGTCCACACCACATCGATCTCAAAAGCGGCCGGTACAACGGCAAGCAGATTTTGAAGCCGAAGGAAGACTGAGGTCTTCTGGAACTTGCGTTTTTGATAGCGCCCGGCTGAAAAGGCCGGGCGTTTTCGTTTCAAGCTCAAGAGCTGCACCATGACCGGCATCGCCGATATCATCGGCCGCGAAATTCTCGACAGCCGCGGCAATCCAACAGTCGAAGTCGATGTTGTGCTCGAGGACGGCGCCATGGGTCGCGCAGCTGTGCCCTCTGGCGCGTCGACCGGCGCACATGAAGCGGTCGAGAAACGCGATGATGAAGTCGACCGCTATCTGGGCAAGGGCGTCAGGGACGCAGTCGAAGCCGTGCACGGCGAGATCGCCAGCGCCATTATTGGCATGGATGCGGAAGATCAACGTCGCATCGACGCCATCCTCATTGGCCTCGACGGAACCGACAACAAGTCACGCCTGGGCGCGAACGCGATCCTAGGCGTGTCGTTGGCCATGGCAAAAGCAGCTGCGGCGAGCGCTGGTCAGCCGCTCTATCGGTACTTGGGCGGCGTGCAGGCGCGGGTGCTTCCAACGCCTATGATGAACATCATCAATGGCGGGGCGCACGCCGACAATCCGATCGACATCCAGGAATTCATGATCATGCCGATCGGCGCGCCGAGCATGGCAGACGCCGTGCGGTATGGCGCCGAGGTGTTCCACACCCTGAAGAAGGAGCTCAAGACCGCCGGTCACGCCACCAACGTAGGTGACGAGGGTGGTTTCGCGCCGAACCTGAAGAGCGCCGATGAAGCGCTCGCTTTCATAATCAAGTCGATCGAAAAGGCGGGCTATCGGCCAGGCGAAGACATCGCCCTCGCGCTCGACTGCGCCTCCACTGAGTACTTCAAGAAGGACAAATACGAGTTGGAAGGGGAGGGCAAATCGCTCTCGCCCGACGCGCACGCCAAGTATCTGGCGGACCTGGTCGCTCGCTACCCAATCGTGTCCATCGAGGACGGTATGGCCGAAGACGACTTCGAAGGCTGGAAGGCGCTCACCGATCTCATCGGCGACCGGTGCCAGCTTGTGGGCGATGACCTGTTCGTGACCAACATGAAACGGCTGCAGCTCGGCTTCGAAAAGGGCTTGGCGAACGCCATCCTTATCAAGGTCAACCAGATCGGGACGCTTACCGAGACGCTCGATGTCGTCGAGATGGCGCATCGCGCCGGCTATTCCGCGGTGATGAGCCATCGCTCCGGCGAAACCGAGGACGCGACCATCGCTGACCTCGCGGTGGCCACGAACTGTGGTCAGATCAAAACCGGCTCCCTCGCGCGTTCAGATCGAACTGCAAAATACAACCAGCTGCTTCGTATTGCCGAACAGCTGGATGACCAGGGCCATTATGCGGGGCCCGATACAATTGTCGGCCGATAGGCCGACTTGGCCCAAACGGCCACGCAACCTCGTCCTTGACTATGTCGAGCGGAAAGAAAGAAGCAAAAAAATTTTTCGTTCGCTCTTGGGACTCGATCTGGAGTCGGACGACACGCGCGACCACCAGATGTTGCGGGCTTCTCCCTAAGTCCCTGATTTTTCAAGAGTCCATGGACTCGTTTTGTTCCGCAACCTTCTGATTCCGTAAAGATTTCATTAAGTATTGGGACTCACCTTGCGCGCGTTTTCGGGGTCAAAACGATGGGCAAGCAAGCGTCCACGGCGCTCAGCCTGGGCTTGGGAGCGGCGATTCTTTACCTTGGTGCGCATGCCGTGACCGGCCGCCAGGGCCTTGTCGCCTATGTCGGTTTGCAGGCCGAAGAACGTGCGCTGGAGCAGGAGATTGGTGCGCTTGCCGCCGAGCAACATGCACTCGAGCAACGGGCCCAGCGACTACGCCCGGGACAGACCTTCGACGATGACTACCTCGCTGAGCGCGCGCGTGTGAGCCTAGCAGCCGGCGATCCGGAAGAGCTGGTCTTCGCGCTGGATTAGCCGCGGCAGCATCGCAGACCTCCCTGGCTAGCCACGCCAAAGACGCATAAGAGAAACGCGCCGGCGCGTGTGGACAACGTAGGCCTGACGAGGTCACGTGGCGGGCGGAGGAAACACGAATGGCGGAACGCGTCACGCGCGCGAACGGCGCTGCGCATGCGAGCAAGGATCAACTGCTCGGCTATTATCGCGACATGCTGCTCATCCGCCGCTTCGAGGAGCGCGCCGGCCAATTATACGGCATGGGCCTGATCGGCGGTTTCTGCCACTTGTATATCGGCCAGGAAGCGGTGGTCGTCGGCATGCAGGCCGCCCTGCGCGCGGGGGATCAGGTGATCACCGCCTATCGCGACCACGGGCACATGCTGGCGTGTGGCATGGACCCCAATGAAATCATGGCTGAGTTGACTGGGCGCTCAGGCGGCTGCTCGAAAGGCAAAGGCGGCTCGATGCACATGTTCAGCATCGAGAAAGCTTTTTACGGCGGCCACGGCATTGTCGGCGCGCAGGTTTCGCTCGGAACCGGTTTGGCCTTCGCCAACCGCTACCGCGGCGACGGCAAGGTGTGCGTCACGTACTTCGGCGACGGCGCCGCCAACCAAGGCCAAGTGTACGAAAGCTTCAATATGGCCAGCCTGTGGAAGCTGCCGGTGGTCTATATCGTCGAAAACAATCAATACGCGATGGGCACCTCGATCCAGCGCTCATCGTCGGAAACGCACCTCTACAAGCGCGGCGTCTCGTTCAACATTCCGGGCGAAGAAGTCGACGGCATGGACGTGCTCGCCGTGCGCGAAGCGGGCCTGCGCGCCGCTGAGCGCGCGCGTACCGGCAAGGGGCCGGTGCTGCTGGAGATGAAGACCTACCGGTACCGCGGCCACTCGATGTCCGATCCGGCAAAGTACCGCACCAAGGAAGAGGTCGAAGAAATGAAGACCCGCCACGACCCGATCGAGCACGTGAAGAAATTGTTGATCGATGCCGGCCATGCCACGGAAGAGAGCTTGAAAGACATCGATCGCGAAGTGCGCGCGATGGTGACGGCTTCGGCGGAGTTCGCGCAAGCCAGCCCAGAACCCGACCCGCGCGAGTTGCTGACTGACGTGTATTTGTAGACCTGACACGGCTGGGAGGAAGACGTGACACCGGAACTGACCTATCTCGCGCTGGCAATAGCGCTCTTCTTTGTCATTGTGTTGGTGCAGGGCTATTCCGGAATCGCCAACAACGGCGGCATGGCGATGGCCAACGCGCGCGATAATCTGAAACCGCCCACAATATTTCAGGCGCGCATGAAGCGCCTCACCGACAATTACCGCGAAAATCTTTGGTTCTTCGCGCCTTTGGTGCTGATCGCGGCGGTTGCCGGCATTTCCAATCAGTGGACCGTGCTCGGCGCTCAGATCTTCTTCTATTCGCGCATAGCGCACGCGATCTGGTACGCATTCGGCTGGCCCTATGTGCGGCCCCTGTTGTGGCTAGCGGGCGTCATCGGCTGCGGCATGGTATTCCTTGCTCTGTTCGGGGTCCTTGTCTGATGACGCAAATCCTCATGCCCGCGCTATCGCCGACCATGGAAGAGGGCAACCTCGCTAAGTGGTACGTCAAAGCCGGCGACAAGATCGAACCGGGCAAGGTCATTGCCGAAATCGAGACCGACAAGGCGACGATGGAAGTTGAGGCCGTCGACGAAGGCGTGATCACTGAAATCCTGGTGCCGGAAGGCGCACAGGGCGTGAAGGTCAATACGCCGATCGCCGTGCTGCGCGGCGACGACGCCGGCGCATCGCTTACACAACGGCAAGCAAAGCCGGACCTGCCGCGCGCGCCGTCGGAAAAAGCTCGTCCCTCACCGGCCATCGCTGCGCCGGTCGCCGATCCGGAGACGCCGGCGGGCACACGAATGGTGAAGATCACCGTGCGCGATGCGCTGCGCGACGCCATGGCCGAAGAGATGCGCCGTGATCCCGATGTGTTTCTGATGGGCGAGGAGGTCGCCGAATATCAGGGCGCCTACAAGGTCTCGCGCGAGTTGTTGCAGGAATTCGGCCCCAAGCGCGTGGTCGACACGCCCATCACCGAGCACGGCTTTGCCGGTCTCGGCGTCGGCGCGGCGATGGCGGGCTTGAAGCCGATCGTCGAATTCATGACCTGGAACTTCGCCATGCAGGCGATCGACCAGATCATCAACTCGGCGGCGAAGACGCTCTACATGTCCGGCGGGCAGATCAAATCCTCGATCGTGTTCCGCGGGCCCAACGGCGCGGCGTCGCGCGTGGCCGCGCAGCACAGCCAAGACTTTTCATCTTGGTACTCACATGTACCCGGCCTTATCGTCATTGCGCCGTATGACGCAGCCGACGCGAAGGGTCTGCTAAAGGCGGCAATCCGCAATCCGAACCCGGTCGTGTTTCTCGAACACGAAATGCTCTACGGAACCGAGTTCGAGATTCCCGATGTGCCCGATTGGATCGTGCCGATCGGCAAAGCGAAAATCCGGCGCGTCGGCGCCGACGTCACCATAACAGCGCACTCGCGCATGGTGGGCCTGGCGCTCAAGGCAGCGGAGCAATTGGCAAGCGAGGGCGTCGATGCGGAAATCGTCGACCTGCGTACGCTGCGCCCGCTCGACACCGGAGCGATTATTGAAAGCGTCAAGAAGACTAACCGGCTTGTGACGGTCGAAGAAGGCTGGGGGCAGTCCGGGGTCGGCGCCGAGATCGCCGCGTGCGTCACCAGCGAAGCCTTCGACTATCTCGACGCGCCGCCGGCCCGCGTGCACCAAGTCGATGCGCCTCTCGCCTACGCCGCAAATCTGGAAGCGCTAGCGTTGCCGAGCGTGGAGAAGATTGTCGAAGCAGTTAGAGGGGTGACATATCGGTGATCTACCATAGCGCATGCCATTGCGGCGCAGTGCGCGCGACCTACGAGACGAATGCGGCCGTGCGCCTGCGTCAAGACGGGTGCGGTTTTTGCTCAAGCCGCGGCGTCAAGTCAGCGAGTGACCCGAATGGCGCGTTGCGCATCGCAAGCGATCGGCCGCTTATTCGTTATCGCTTCAGCCACAAGACGGCCGACTACCTCATTTGTTCAAGCTGCGGAACCTACGTTGCCGCCCGTATGGACGGCCCCGATGGCCCGATTGCTGTCATTAGTGTCGTTGGTCTAAGCATCGCTGAATTGAAAGATGAGCCGGCTACGCTTCTGAGCCTCGATGGAGAAACACGAGAAGCGCGCATTGCGCACAGAGTTTCGCGCTGGACCCCAATGACGCTGATTGAGCCCTCCCGATGACCGAAGCCGAAGTCGTCGAGCAACTGGTTGAGTTCACCAACATCCTTATGCTGGGGGTGTCTCTGATCTTCTCGATCGTCTCGGCATACGTTGTGGCGCTCAACTACTTCATCGGCTCGTCTAACTTTTTGGCGCGCCTCGGCAGCTTTCTCTTCATCACCTTGGTGCTGGGCATGCTCGTTGTCACCATGATGGGCGCGGAGTCGACGCATCAGGGATTGGTCGCGCGTTTGCACGAGTTGGAAGCGGAAGGCGCACTCACAGCAGCCGGAAACGCTGTGCTGGCGAATGCCACGCCGGAGCGGATCGGCGCTCTGACCGGCGGCCAATATAGTGTCGATGACGTGATCCGCTTTTGCGTGTGGGCAGGGCTGGGTTTCGTCTATGTCGCGTTGGGCTACCTGACATTCCTGCACCGCTGGACGCCGGACGCGATCCCAGTGTCGATCGAGGAACGCAAATGAGCATTCAGATCACCATGCCTGCGCTGTCGCCGACGATGGAGGAGGGCAATCTCGCAAAGTGGCACGTCAAGGCCGGCGACAAGATCGAGCCTGGCCAGGTCATAGCGGAGATCGAGACCGACAAAGCAACGATGGAAGTCGAGGCCGTCGATGAAGGGGTGATCACCGAGATACTGGTGCCGGAAGGCGCGCAGGGCGTTAAAGTGAACACACCGATTGCGGTGCTGATGGGGGAGGCCGGGGCGTCGGCGGCGCCTCCAACTTCAGGAGCAGGGGTGGCGGCAGCTCAGCAGTCGGAGGAAGCTTCGCCACCACAGGGTCGGGCGGCTGCATCGCGCGCCAGCGTCCACGGGGCAAACGCAGGAGTCGTTCGCGAGGTCGGCCAACGCTTCTTCGCCTCACCGCTCGCGCGCCGACTGGCGCAACAGGGGGGCATCGACCTCAGCGGATTGAACGGCAGCGGTCCGCACGGCCGCATCGTCAAGCGCGACATCGAAGCTGTGCTCAAGTCGCCGCGTCCGGTGGTGCAAGAAGAGTCTCGGGCATTGACGCGCAGCGCACCTCACGCCGAACAGCGCACACCCGCGCCATACAAGACGCTTGAACAGCACGGCATCAGGGCCGGCAGCTACGACATCGTGCCGCTCGACATGATGCGCAAGACCATCGCCAAGCGTATGACCGAGAGCTTCCGCGATGTGCCGCACTTTCCATTGACGATCGACATCGAGATCGACGGTTTGCTCAAGGCGCGCGCTGACATCAACAAGCGCTTCGCCGAGCAGGGCGTGAAAGTGTCTGTCAACGACATGTGCATCAAGGCGGCGGCCTTGGCGCTGAAGATGGTGCCGGAGTCGAATGCTTCCTATACGCCCGATGGCATCGCCATGCACCACCATGCCGATATCGCTGTGGCGGTGACGATTCCGGGCGGGCTGATCACGCCGATCATCTTCGCCGCAGAAACCAAGGGATTGGCGCAGATCAGCCACGAAATGGCTGATCTGGCCGAGCGTGCGCGCACCAAGAAGCTGAAACCGGAAGAGTTCCAAGGCGGCACCTTCTCGATCTCCAACATGGGCATGATGGGGATCAAGAGTTTCGCTTCCATCATCAACGAGCCGCACGGCATGATAATGTCGATCGGCGCCGGCGAGAAACGGCCAATCGTAAAGAATGACGCACTCGCCATCGCCACGATCATGAGCGTCACTGTGACCTGCGATCACCGCGTGGTCGACGGCGCCCTTGGGGCGGCCTTCCTCAAGGCGTTCAAGGGCTTCCTCGAAGACCCGATGGCGATGTTGCTGTAAACTCCAGCGTGCATCGGGAGAGAATGGAATGGAACTCGTCGACGCCTTGATCGAACAACTCATGGCCAATGTCGAAGACGCTTGGCTCGCCGCCTACTGCGTTTCGTTCCTGACTATGGTGTGTGAGGCGGCAAAACCCAAAGCCAAGGAAGGCGAGGAGCAGCCGAAGACGAGTGCACTCTCCGTCTGGATCAGCGTGGTCAGCTTGTTCACGCCGCTGCTGCTCTTCTTTCACGCGTTTCTGACCGGCAGTGGCGCGCTTATTGCGATCATCGCTGCGCTTGGCGCCGCCATCATCGTATCCGCTGTGTTGGGTTGGGCCATTGCGGGGCTGGCGCCGGACGTTGGGCGGACGCTTAACAGGGCAGCGCCTATCCTAGCGATCGTGGCGTTCGGCGTCGCGCTCTACGTGACCGGCCCGAGCATACTGGAGCTGGTCAACGCCGCCATCGCCGGTGCAGCCCGTTAAGCCATGCTTTCGCTCTTCCTCGCCTCCTTCGTGACCTTCTTCGTCGCCATCGATCCCGTCGCCATGGCGCCCATGTTCACCACGATGACCGCGCGCATGAGCAAAGCGTGGCGTGATCAGATGGCGTGGAAGTCCGTCGCCTACGCGACCGGCATTCTGCTCGCCTTCGCCTTCGGCGGCGCTTGGCTGCTGGAACAGATCCACGTCTCCATCGATGCTTTTCGCATCGCCGGCGGCATGCTGCTCTTCCTCATCGCGGTCGACATGCTGTTCGAGAAGCGTACAGAGCGGCGTGAGGAGCGCGCGGAGAAGGTGGCGGCAGAACAGGCCAAGCATCCTGAGCATCAGGACGACATCTCGGTATTTCCGCTGGCTATTCCACTCATCAGCGGCCCGGGCGCCATTGCCTCGATCATGCTGTTCTTCTCGCAATATGAGGGCGCGGCCGAGCGCGCGGTGATCCTCGCCGGCGCCGGCCTCAACCTTGCGCTTTGCCTCGGCGCGTTCCTGATGGCGGGCACGATTTCGCGCTACATGGGGCCGCAGATCGGGTCGATGCTGACGCGCGTGTTCGGCATTCTGCTGGCGGCGCTGGCGGCGCAGTTCGTCGTCGACGGCATCACCAATGCTTTCAACCTAGGGGTCGCACATGGGTAAGATCGACATCGCGACAGCGCCCGAAGTGTCCGGTTCGCGCTACCCCGCACCCTATGACGAACCGTGCGCGGGTCGGCACGCCAGACGGTTGGGTGACGCCGCCGGCCTCACTCAGTTCGGCGTCAACCTGCTGACGCTGGTGCCGGGCGTTTGGTCGTCGCAGCGCCATTGGCACAGTCACGAAGACGAATTCGCTTACGTGCTCTCCGGCGAAGTCGTGCTGGTGATGGACGAGGGCGAAGAGATCATGCGCGCCGGCGATTGCGTCGGCTGGAAGGCCGGCGTCAGAAACGGGCACATGCTACAGAACCGCTCCACAAGCGACGCGGTGATCCTCATCGTCGGCTCACGCAGCGACGAAGATTGGGGCGAGTATTCCGACATCGACATGAAGTTTCACCCCGGCCGCTACTCCGGTGGCGGCGGCTACACGCGCAAGGACGGAACACCGATCACATGAGCACCAGCTTCGATCTTATCGTCATCGGCTCGGGCCCCGGCGGCTACGTCGCCGCCATTCGCGCCAGCCAGCTCGGCATGAAAGTCGCGATCGTCGAGCGCGACAAGCTCGGCGGCATCTGCCTCAACTGGGGCTGCATTCCGACCAAGGCGTTGCTGCGCTCGGCGGAAGTGTATCGCAACTTCCAGCACGCCAAGGATTTCGGTCTCAGCGCCGAAGGCGTCAGCTTCAACAGCGCCGCCGCGGTCGATCGCTCGCGCAAGGTTGCTGGCAGGCTCTCCACCGGCGTCGGCTTCCTGATGAAGAAGCACAAGATCATGGTGATCGAGGGCGAGGCAAGGCTTGAGAAGGGAAGCGTCGCGCCGCGCGTGATCGTGAAGGGCAAGGACGCGAAAGACACGAGCTATGAGGCCAAGCATGTGATGCTGGCGACCGGCGCGCGGGCGCGTGAAATCCCAAATGCGGGCCTCAAGGGTGATGGCAAGCGCATCTGGACCTACCGCGAAGCCATGACGCCGCCGGAATGGCCGGAGTCGCTGCTCGTCTTCGGCTCGGGCGCCATCGGCATCGAGTTCGCCAGCTTCTACGCGGCTTTTGGCGTCAAGGTGACGGTGGTGGAGCTGCTCGATCGCGTGCTGCCGGTCGAGGACGAGGAGATCAGCGCCTTTGCCAAGAAGCGCTTCGAGAAGGAGGGCATGAAGATCATGACCTCAACCGAAGCGAAGGCGCTCAAGGCCACCGCGAACGGCGTCGAGGCGCAAGTAGTTGCAGGCGGCAAGAGCGAAACGCTCACCGCCTCGCACGCCATCGTCGCGGTCGGCATTGTCGGCAACACCGAGAACCTCGGCTTGGAAGCCTTGGGCGTGAAGACCGAGCGCGGCCATATCGTCATCGACGGCTACGGCCGCACCAATGTGCCCGGCCTCTACGCCATCGGCGACGTCACTGGCGCCCCGTGGCTGGCGCACAAGGCCAGCCACGAAGGCATCATCTGCGTCGAAGCCATCGCTGGCCAGAAGCCGCATCCGATGATCAAGGAGCGCATCCCGGGCTGCACCTACTCGCATCCGCAGGTGGCGAGCGTCGGCCTCACCGAAGCGAAAGCGAAGGCGTCAGGGCGCGAGGTGCGTGTGGGGCGCTTCCCATTCGTTGGCAACGGCAAGGCGATCGCGCTCGGTGAGGATCAGGGGCTGGTGAAGGTGGTGTTTGACGCCAAGACCGGAGAGCTCCTCGGCGCGCACATGATCGGCGTCGAAGTCACTGAACTGATCCAAGGCTACGCCATTGCGATGCAGGCCGAAGTCACCGAGCACGAACTGATGGAGACGGTGTTTCCGCACCCGACGCTGTCAGAAACGATGCACGAAGCGGTGCTGGATGCGTACGGGCGGGTGCTGCACGTTTGAGGCGACGTCTTTGGATGACGCACGAAGCTTTGCTGGATGCGTCTGGGTGCGTGCTGCACGTTTGAGGCTACCTTCTCCTCCCCCTTGCAGGGGGAGGAGTAGGGCAGCGCCTTTGTGCTGTCGGAAATGATGCAGAAGCGGTTGCTGGATGCGTATTGGCGCGTGCTGCACGTAAGCGCGTCAATTCCAGCCGTAGCAGGTCTCTGCCGTTGCGCGAGTGAGTGGCGCTTCCCAATCTCTCACGAAAAGCAGCGAGCCTTCGATCCGCGCCGTTGTCGTGTAACCCGCCTGCAACGCCCGGCTGAAACGCAGCACGTAGTCCGTCCTGCGTTTTGCCCATCGCACACGCGGAAAGTAATAGTCGATGGAACTTTCGGATGCTTCCCAGCTGAGTTCGAACTCGGCCGTGCGATCAGCGCGAAAAACGAGCGAGTAACCGGTGTTCTCACGCTGCCAGCACCCGACAATGGGTTCCTCGGTGGTTGTTGCGCAGGCGCCAATGGTGAGCAGGAGAAGCGCGAGCAGCGCGACGCGCGCGTTCACTAAGCCGCCTTCGCTTCCGCGTATTGCTCCGCCGCCAGGCGTTGCAGAACGACATAGTCGGTCTTGCCGGTGCCGAGCACGGGAATGGCGTCGATCACGACGATACGCTTAGGCACGGCCAACTCCGACGCGCCATTGGCCTTGCACCAATCCAGCAGCGCGGCGGTGTCGGCGCCTTCGTGGCTGGTGAAGAGGATGATGCGCTCGCCCTTGCGCGAATCCGGCAGCGCCACCGCCGCGTGCGTGCCATCGGGCCACACGGTCTGCGCATAGCCTTCGACGGCGTTCAGCGACACCATTTCGCCGCCGATCTTGGCGAAGCGCTTCACGCGCCCGAGGATGCGGATATAGCCGTCCTCGTCGACGTCGACGACGTCGCCGGTGTCGTGCCAACCCTGAGGCAGCAGGTCGATGCCGAACGGTTTGGTGGGATCAAGATAGCCGCGCATGACGTTCGGCCCGCGCACGAACAGCCGCTTGCCGCCTTCGATGCCGGGCACCGCTTCAAGGCGCCACTCAAGCGCCGGCACGAACTGGCCAACTGTGCCGTGCTTGTTGCGGCCCGGGATGTTGACGGAGATGAGCGGCGAGGCTTCGGTCGCGCCATAGCCTTCCAGCAGCTCAACGCCGAAACGGCGCTGGTACATTTCGCGCGTTTCGGGCTTCACCCGCTCTGCGCCCAGCACCATCAAGCGAATGCATTTCAGATCATCGTCGGCGGCGTTGCGCGCGTATTGTTGCGCAAACGTGTCGGTGGCGAAGAACACGTTGGCGCCGGTGTCGTGCACCAGTTTTGGGATTTCCTTCACCGCAAGGGGAGAGGGGAACAGGAAGGTCTTGTGGCCGGTGAACAGCGGCAGCAGCACCCCGCCCAAGAGGCCGAAGCAGTGGAACATCGGCAGCGGTGAGAAGAAGCTCCAGTCCGGCTCGAACGGAACGTGCGAATAGCCCTGCTCGACGTTGGAGACGAGGTTTGCGTGACTGAGTACGGCGCCCTTCGGCGTTCCGTACGATCCTGACGTGAACAGAATGACCGCGGTGTCGTCTGGACTGCCTTTGGCCGAGAACGCGCGCGGCATCATCGCCTTCAAGACCGCCGCGATCTTATCGCCAAGATCGATCGATTTGCGAATGTCTTCGAGATAGATGAGTTTGGCGAACTTGGAGAGCTCAGCCTCCAGCGCTTCAAGCTTGGCGAGCTTGATGAAGGTGCGCGAGGTCAGGATCTTCTTGACGTTCGCCGCCTCGCACGCCGAGCGGAGATTCATCGCGCCCGCCGTGAAATTCAGCATCGCGGGCGTGCGGCCGATGGCATGGAGGGCGAAGAACGTCACCGTGCAGCCAGCGCCGGTCGGCAGCATGATGCCGGCGGTCTCGCGCCGCTTGATCTGAGTATCGAGCTTGCCGCCAAGCGCGAACGCCGCGCGCACGATGTCGTCGTACGACAGCGGCTTGCGCTCGTGGTCTTCGAGGATCTTGAACTTGCCGCCTCTGGCTTCACGAGCCCGTAGCAGCGCTTCGAACAGGGTGACGCGGGTCCGCGCCAGATCGAAGGGTCGAGTGCCCATACGCATGCGTCTCCAAGACCCTGCCCCTCAACCGAGCGGGCATGGGCGTCGATCCCGTGATTATTGTTTCACGGTTGTAACTGAACCTAGACAGGCTGGCGGCCTGGGACAAGGGCGGCACGCAACAGGGCCGCCAATAGTTGAAATATGCCTGCAATAGTAGGGCGTTGATTGAACAGGCGATGGGCCTCATTTTGGGTCGAGATGACCACATTGATCGATCTAAGCGCCAAAGGCGAAGGGGAGCGGCCACGCCATCCCGAAAAGCAGGGACGGCGGGACCAGGTTTCGCCGCGGAAACCGGACTGGATCCGGGTCAAGGCCCCGACCAGCGTCGGCTATCACGAGACCAAAGCTCTGATGCGTGGCTTGAAGCTGACCACCGTGTGTGAGGAGGCGGGCTGCCCCAACATCGGCGAATGCTGGAGCCAGAAGCACGCCACCTTCATGATCATGGGCGAGACCTGCACGCGGGCCTGCAGCTTCTGCAATGTGGCGACTGGCAAACCGCTGCCGCTTGACGCGGCCGAGCCGGAGAACGTCGCGCGTGCAACGGCTCAGATGCTGCTGAAGCATGTCGTTGTGACGAGTGTGGATCGCGACGATCTGGAGGACGGCGGCGCTGAACACTTCGTGCAGACGATCGCCGCGCTACGACGCCTCGCGCCAAACACCACCATCGAAATCCTAACCCCCGACTTCCTACGCAAGCCAGGCGCCGCCGAGCGTGTGATCGATGCGAAACCCGATGTCTTCAACCACAATCTCGAAACCGTGCCGCGGCTCTATCACTCGATCCGCCCAGGCGCCCGCTACTACCAGTCGCTCCGTCTGCTCGATACGGTGAAGCAGCGCGATCCGCAGCAATTCACCAAGTCGGGCCTGATGGTGGGTCTGAGTGAGGAGAAGGACGAAGTCTTGCAGGTGATGGATGACTTGCGGGTGGCCAACGTCGATTTCCTCACTATCGGTCAGTATCTGCAGCCAACTAGGAAGCACGCCGCAGTCGCGCGCTTCTGGACGCCGGACGAATTCAAGGCGCTCGAGACCATCGCTTACGCCAAGGGCTTCCTGATGGTCTCAGCGTCGCCTTTGACGCGCTCGTCGCACCATGCGGGCGAGGATTTCGCGAAGCTGAAGGCGGCGAGGGCGGCGCAACTCACCGCGTGAGCCGCACCACCATCACCGCCGATCGAATTCTCCCGTTCGCGCCCGCCGACCTCTGTCGCCTCGTCGGCGACGTGCGGGAGTATCCGCGGTTCATCCCGTATCTAATAAATTTGCGCGTGATCCGCGAGGAGCCGCGCGAGCAGGGCGGTTGGGAGGGTGTCGCCGAGGCCGTCGTCGGTTGGAAAGCGATCCGCGAACGCTTCGCCACCAACGTACGCTGCGAGCCGGCCAAAGGTGAAGTCGACGTCTCGCTCGTGAGTGGACCCTTCCACGTTCTCGATAATCGCTGGCGCTTTGAGCCGCATGAGCGGGGCGCACGCGTAACGTTCTGGATTACCTATCAGTTCAAGAACCCGGTGCTCAATGCGGTGGTGAGCGCGAACAAGGACAAGGTGGCGTCACGGATCATGAATGCGTTCGAGCGTGAGGCGAAGCGCCGTTTGGGCTAGCCCACGGCGCGCGACGCCAGCTCCAGCGCCTTGCGCACGGTCGCTTCGCGCACAGCGTCGCGGCCAATGTCGCCGAAGCGGCATTCCTCGTGCAGCCGAACGCCTCCGCGTCTAGCCGCCGCGATATGAACGAGACCTACGGGCTTTGCATCACTTCCTCCGCCCGGTCCGGCGATGCCCGTCACCGCCACGGCCACATCCGCCAGCGAGTGCTTGAGAGCACCTTCCGCCATCGCCAACGCGACTTCCATGCTCACCGCGCCGCGTCGCGCGATAAGTTCTTCCGGGACGCCGAGCATCGTCGTTTTGGCCGCGTTGGAGTAGGTCACGAAGCCGCGTTCGAACACGTCCGAAGAGCCTGGGATCGCTGTCAGCGCCGCAGCGATCAGCCCGCCGGTGCAGCTCTCGGCAGCCGTGATGCTGGTGAAGCGCGCGCGGGCGCGATCAACCAACTGGGCCGCCTGGTCGCGAAGGGTTTCGGCGATCATGGCGCCATAGGAACCTTCTTCAGTGAAAAAAGTCCATTCCAAGGACTCGTGTAGAATGGCAGGAGGCGAGGCCGGTTCCAAGAACATGGAGGGCCGGGGAGGGGCGAGAGCAAATCCGATGAGCACCGAAGCAGCGCCCGTTCCCCCTTCCCCGCCCGTGGGTGGAGGCGCCGGTTTCGCGCGGATTTTGGCGGCGCCGACATTTGCGGTCGCGCTGTTTTCAAGCGCGGCGCTCATCTTTGTCCTGCAGCCTCTCTTCACGCGCTTGGTGACACCCTTATTGGGCGGCTCGCCGCAAGTCTGGAACGCGTCCATGGCGTTCTTCCAAGCGGCGCTGCTCGTCGGCTACCTTTACGCGCACCTTCTGGCGCGTGTCCGTGACCTGCGGCTGCAGGCGCTGATCCACGGCGTGGCGTTGCTTGCTGCTTGGTTCGTGCTGCCCGTGAGAGTGACCGAGGCATTGGGGCCGCCCACCTCGGAACAACCGGCGCTTTGGCTTGTCGGCGTTCTGACGCTCTCAGTCGGTGCACCCTTCGCGGTTGCTGCAGCGACCGCGCCCTTATTACAGGCTTGGTATGCGCGCACCGGGCGCGCCGACGCACATGATCCATACTACCTCTACGCTGCTTCAAATCTCGGTAGCTTTGTCGGATTGCTGGCCTATCCCGCGTTGATCGAGCCTTTGCTAGGGGCCCAAGCGCAGTCCATTGCCTGGTCAATCGGTTATTTTGCTGTTGCGGTTCTCATCCTTGGTTCTGCCGGGCTCGCCGTCAGCGCAAACGGCGGCGTTGCGCCGACGCGCGACGCGCGCACCGATCCCGCGCCCACCTGGAGACAACGAGGGTACTGGCTCGCGGCGGCGGCGGTTCCTTCGGCGCTCTCGCTTGGCGTTACGCTTCACATCTCCACGGATGTCGCTTCGGTCCCGATGCTCTGGGTCATTCCCCTCGCACTCTACCTCGGGACCTTTGTGCTCGCCTTCATGAAGAGGAACGACGGGCTGGGACCGGCGACCTTGTTCGTCCACCCGATCGCGCTGGCGCTGATGATCGCCTCCTATTTCTGGTCGGGCAATTGGGTGATGTCGATCACGCTTATCCTCGCCGGCTTCTTCTTCAGCGCGCTGCTGTGCCACTTGGCCCTCGCACAAACGCGCCCCAACGCCGACAGGCTGACTGAGTTCTATCTGTTCGTGTCGCTGGGCGGCGTGCTTGGCGGCGCCTTCGCCGCCTTCGTCGCGCCGGTCATCTTCAACAACGTTTACGAGTTTCCCCTCGCGCTGGCGGCCGCGTGCCTCTTTCGGCCACGGGCAGAGCCCGCTCTGCCCCGACTCGCTGACGCCTCTTTCGCCGCGTCGATAGCGGCAGCGACGCTTGCACTGCTGCTGCTGTTCCGGGCGCCGGCAGACTCCATCGTCATTCTAGGGACGCTCGGGTCTGCGGCAGCTATCCTCGCTGCGGGTTGGAGCGATGACAATCGGCCAGCGGCGCTCCGTTACGGATTGCTGGCCGTCGCCGCCATTCACGCGGCGGTCATCATTACAATAGCCTTTAACATCGACGCTGCCTTTGTACACGACGACGCGGGCGGCATCATCTCAATGCGACCAAGTTGGGCGCTTCCGCTTCTGGGAACGAGCTTTGGCGTGCTTGTGTTTGCGGTCCATTCGACCGTGCAGCGTCGGCTCGATGGCAAACGGATAAGCGATATCGCCATGGGCGCGGCGATGCCGAGTCTGGTGCTCCTGATTGCGCTCGCACTTGCAGGGGAGCGTTTGGCAGACCCTGAAGTTCTGACGACTGTGATTTTGGGCATTTGCGCGCTTGCGCTGTTTGTGAACGGCGCACGTCCCTTCGCCCTCTCTGGAATTGTCGTGCTCGCCTTCACCGCGATCTTTCTCGACGATGCCGGCGGCGCGCGCATCATTACCCAAGAGCGCAGCTTCTTTGGCGTCTTGAGAACCCGCGTGATAGAAGATAGCGACAATTTGGCCGCGCCACCGCTCCGAATCCTGATGCATGGAACGACCATCCACGGCGCGCAATTGGCGGCGCCCGGGCTCACGCGCCAACCGCTGACCTATTATCATCCACGGACCGCTCTCGGTGAGGCGACGTTGGCCGGGTTGGCGACCGCCGAGCAGGGCGCGCACATCGCGCTCATCGGATTGGGGGCTGGCTCCACCGCATGCTTAACCAGGCCCACCGACCAACTGACGATTTACGAGATCGATCCGGCTGTAGTGCGTCTTTCGGCGCTGCCTGGCGGGGATTTCACCTACGTTCCAGAGTGTCAGCCCAACGCGCACATCGAAATTGGCGATGCCCGCCTGCGAATCGCGGAAGCGGCAGACAGCGCTTTTGATGTGATCGTGGTCGACGCCTTTTCGTCGGACGCGATTCCCGCGCACCTGCTCACCCGGGAAGCCCTGGCGCTCTATCTGCGCAAGACAAAGCCAACGGGCATTGTCGTGCTTCACCTGTCCAATCGCAATATGGCGCTGGTGTCGGAAGCGGCGCGCGTTGCGCGCGATTTGGGCGCGCCGGCCTTGTACAGGATTAGCGATCGCTTCGAGCAGCCCTATGTGTCCTATTATGGAGGGCTCGCCGCGAGTGTCATGATCGTTGCGCGCGGGCCAGAGACGCTGGCTACCTTGCAACTTACAAGCAATGAGTGGCGGGTGTTGCCGCCACCTCCGGGCCGGGGGTGGACGGATGACTACATCAACTCACCGCGCGCGCTATGGGAAGGCGTCGCGGGCATTGAGCAGTGCCGATTGTATGATTTCCTGCCGCGTTGCCAGCGGCGGCGCGGCGCCGACGAGGAAGGCGTCAGGGCAAACGATCCAAAGTAGCAGTGGCCTGCGCGGCAAGCCCCTCGCCGCGGCCGGTGAATCCCATACGCTCTGTGGTCGTGGCCTTGATGCTGACGCGCTCGATGGGGACGCCAAGCACATCGGCGGTTCTGCGCCGCATTGCCTCGCGGTGCGGCGTGATCTTGGGGCGCTCGCAGATCAGAGTCACATCGACGTGGTTTATCCGTGCATCGGCGCTCTTAGCCAAAGCTCCGGCATGACGGAGGAAGACCTCGGAACTGGCGCCTTTCCAACGCAAGTCGCTTGGAGGGAAGTGCGCGCCGATGTCGCCCTCGCCAAGCGCCCCGAGGATCGCATCCACCAATGCGTGCCAGCCGGCGTCGGCGTCGGAATGGCCGATTAGGCCCTGATCGTGCTCGATGCGCACGCCGCACAGCATCACGTGGTCGCCCGCGCCGAAGCGATGCGCGTCTACACCATGCCCAACGCATGTTATGCGCGCCGCTGTCAGCAATTGCTCCATCATCGCAAAATCGCCCGCATGAGTTATCTTGTGAAGGAGGGGAGATCCCTCAATGAGCTGCGCCGAATACCCAGCGCTGCTCATGACCGAGAGATCGTCCGTGAATGCACGGCCCAAGGAAACGGCAGTCTCGTGAGCACGCTTCAACAAGTCGAACCGAAATGCTTGCGGAGTCTGGACGCGCATCGCCCCGGCGCGATCGATGTCGGCGGTTATGCGCCAGTTTTCATCGGCGCGCACCAGCGTGTCAGATACCGGGAGCGCGGGCGCAACGGCCACCGCGCCCTGTTCGAGCGCCGCCAACAACGCATGCACCACGGCGGGAGTGAGGCCCGGTCGTGCTGCATCGTGGATCAGCACTTTGTCGGCGTTGCCCACTGCGGCCAGTCCAGCACGAACTGAATCGGCGCGGGTCTCCCCTCCAACGACGACTCTGATGTCGGGATGGCGACCTGAAAACGCTCCCGTGTGCTCCCTCTGATCAGGCGCCGTGACAACGATGACATCGTTAACACCCGATGCCCTGAAGGCCGCCACCGACCAGTCGATGACCGGGCGTCGACCGATCAGCCTGTATTGCTTCGGGTCGCCCCCCATCCGCTCGCCCCTACCGGCGGCCACGATGATTGCGGATACAGTCACAGCTCAGCCCCGCTGTTGAAGCCATGCATGAGGCCATTGACGGCGCCGTGTTGTTCGGCCAACACAGTGTTGCACGTGAGCCACATTATGCCCCCCGCAATGTCGCAGAACGCGGCCTCTGCATCCGGTGCGGACGCACCGGTCCTGGATGACAGTCTGAAGGGCCGCAGCGCACTAGCGTTTGTCTTGGGCCTGGCCCTGGCCACTGTTCTCACCGCGATCGCCACCGTGATCCTATTGCTGGGTGACGGTCTCACTGGTCAAGCCAACACTGTCGTCCGCACGCTGCTGGTGACCAGTCTCGTGGTTGCCGCAGGGCTGGGCTGGATCCTCCTGCAGCGTTTGTTTCGTATCGCCGCAGCGTGGCGCTCTTCGGCGAGCGGGGCGCGGCTCCATGTGCGGTTCGTTACACTCTTCAGCCTCGCAGCGCTCGCCCCCGCACTCATCGTGGCGGCGTTCCTAGGCTTCACCTTTAGCCAAGGGGTCGACCGGTGGTTCAGCCAGCGCGTCGAAACCACGATTGAAAACGCTGCTGCTGTCGGTCGCGCCTATGTTGATCTTGCTTCAGGCGGGCTGCGCGCCGAGGTCGAGGCCATGGCGCTCGACCTCAACGCCGCACGGCAAGGCTTTGTGGAAGAGCGTGATCGCTATCTTGAATTCCTCGCGGCCCAGGCGGAACGACGGCAGCTTACGTCGGCGTTCGTAATCGATCGTACTGGCCGCGTGCTCGCTGGACGACAGCTCTACGGCGCCGCGACTCCTTACCTTGCCCCCTCAGAGCAGGCGTTCGAGGTTGCTGATACTGGTGACGTCTCGGTTCGCTTCGATGAGGGCGCGGACTCGGTTCGGGCGCTTTATCGGCTGGCGGCGTACGAAGGCGCTTATCTTTTCGTGTCTCGTTCAGTGGCGCCTGGATTGGTTGGCCAGTTGCAGGCTTTTGACGAGTCGGTCGTGGATTATCGGCTGGCCGTTCAGCAACAAGAAGAATTGCGCGGACTGTTTGGCCTTGCCTATTTCTCGACGGCGATGATCGTCCTGCTCGCGGCCGGCTGGGTAGGTCTCACGAGCGCTACCCGTGTCGCAGAGCCAATCGGCCGATTAGTGGGCGCGGCGCGGCGCGTGGCTGCTGGCGACCTTAAGGCGCGCGTCGCTGTGGGTGAGGAGCGCGATGAGGTCGATGCGCTCGCGTCGGCGTTCAACAGCATGACGGCTCAGCTCGATGCACAGCGGCGCGATCTGGTAGCTGCGCAAGAAGACGCCGAAACCCGGCGACGCTTCATAGAGGCCGTGCTCGGCGGCGTGAGCGCTGGCGTCATCGGTTTGGATCGTGATGGTCGGATCATGGCCGCCAACAGCTCGGCGACACAATTGTTGAGCGTTGGCGAGAGCAATGTCGTCGGTCGACGCCTGGTCGACATCGCACCGGAGTTTTCTGAACTCCTGAACCAGCTAACGCCCACCGGGCAGACCCCGCCACAGCGCGTCGACATCGCCCGCGACGGCGAGACCACCAATCTGAGCGTCCGCATGAGTCCGGACGCCGAAGGTGGTTTGGTGCTGACGTTCGATGACATGACCAAGCTCATCTCGGCGCAGCGACAGGAGGCCTGGAAAGACGTCGCGCGGCGGATAGCTCATGAGATCAAGAATCCGCTGACCCCGATCCAGCTTTCTGCCGAGCGGTTACGCAAGAAGTATGCGGGCGAAATCACCTCGGACGCCGACACGTTCATCAAATGCACCGACACGATCCTGCGACAGGTCGCCGATATCGGCCGCATGGTTGACGAATTCTCTTCTCTCGCCCGGATGCCGACGCCGCGGATGGCGTTTGCCGACATGAGCGAAGTGGCGCGGTCTACTGTGTTTGGTCAACGTCTGGCGTTTCCAGATCTGCGCATTGACGTGGAAGGCGTCGACAAGCCCATCGGGCTAGTGGTCGACGAACGTCTGCTGGCGCAGGCATTGTTGAACCTGATCAAGAACGCGGGCGAAAGCGTGCAGGCGCGCCGCGCCCGCGACGGCGAGCCCAAGGACGGGTTCGTGCTGCTTCGGCTCCGCGACCTCGATTACGGCGTTCAGTTCGAGGTGGTCGATAATGGACTCGGTTTTCCGGAAAAGGATCGCCGCCGGCTGATCGAGCCGTATGTGACAACGCGAGCCAAAGGGGCGGGGCTTGGACTCGCGATCGTGGCGCGCATTGTCGAAGATCACGGGGGCCTCATCGAACTTGCCGATCCGCCCGCACCGGGTCCCGGAGCAATCGTGCGGTTCGTCCTTCCGAAACGCGGCGAAGAGCCTGTCGAGGGCGTCGCTGAAGATGTGACAGGAGTGCAGTGAAGATGGCCCAAGACATTCTCGTGATCGATGACGAGGCCGACATCCGCGACCTCGTGTCTGGCATCCTGGAGGACGAAGGCGCACATGTACGCACTGCGCGCGACAGCGACGAAGCCATTGACGCTCTGCGCAAGCGCACGCCTTCGCTTGTCGTTCTCGATATCTGGCTTCAAGGCAGCCGGATTGATGGGCTCGAGCTATTGTCCCTTTTCAAGGAAATCGATCCGGATTTGCCGGTAGTCGTCATTTCAGGGCATGGCACGATCGAGACTGCGGTCGCCGCTATACGCAAGGGCGCATACGACTTCGTGGAAAAGCCGTTCACGGCCGAGCGCATCACTCTGGTCGTACGGCGGGCGCTGGAAGCGGCTCGCTTGAAGCGGGAAAACGTGGAGTTGAAGGCGCGATCGGTCGCGAGTGACGAACTGATCGGTTCATCCCCCGCGATGGCGACGCTGCGCAACGCGATCGATCGGGTGGCGCAGACAAATTCACGCGTTCTGGTGACCGGCCCCGCAGGCTCTGGCAAAGAGTTGGTTGCGCGGCTGCTGCACCAGAAGAGCCCCCGCGCTTCAGGCGCGTTCGTGGCGATCAACGCCGCCTCCATCGCGCCGGAGCGCATGGAAAGCGAGCTGTTTGGTGAAGAGGGGGCTGACGGGCGGCCGCGCAAGATCGGCGTGTTCGAACAGGCGCATGGCGGCACGCTGTTCCTTGACGAAGTAGGCGACATGCCGCTCGAAACACAATCGAAGATCTTGCGGGTGCTCGTGGACCAGCGTTTTCGCCGGCTCGGGGGCGATACCGACGTGCAGGTCAACGTGCGCGTTGTCTCATCCGCCTCGCGCGACTTGGCCGATGACATTTCGCAACAACGCTTCCGCGAGGATCTGTATCACCGGCTGAATGTCGTGCCGTTGCGTGCGCCAGGGCTATCCGAGCGGCGCGAAGATATTCCGGAGCTCGCGGGCTACTTCGTTGGCAGGCTTGCCGGCATGTCTGGCGTGCCTGCGCGGCAGATCGGCGAGGACGCACTCGCCGCGCTGCAGGCTGCCGATTGGCCCGGTAATGTTCGGCAATTGCGCAACGTCATCGAGCGCATCCTTATCTTGGCGACGGGGGATCCCAACACACCGGTCACCGTCGACACGCTTCCCCCCGACGCTTGGCCATCAGCGGGCGCAGCGAAACACGACGGCCTCCAACAGGTCATCGGCCTTCCTTTGAGGGACGCTCGCGAGCGGTTCGAACGCGAATACCTCAACGTCCAGATCACGCGGTTCGGCGGTAACATCTCGCGCACCGCCGCCTTCATCGGCATGGAGCGTTCGGCGTTGCACCGGAAGCTGAAATCGCTTGGCGTGGAAGCGCCCGGCCGCCTTGGTCACGACGTCGAATGAGCGCCGTCGCCTATGTCAATGGCGCTTACCGGTCTCTCAACGCGGCCACGGTTTCGATCCAAGACCGCGGTTTCCAGTTCGGCGACGCGATCTATGAGGTCTGGCCTGTCAGGGGCGGCCGGTTAGCCGACCACGACGGTCACATGCAGCGATTGCTGCGATCCTTGACTGAGCTGCGTATCGCGATCGCTCTGAGTAATCGGTCTTTGGCGGTGATCTTGAGGGAAGTTGTGCGTCGAAACCGCGTGCACGACGGCATTGTCTACCTCCAGATCAGCCGTGGCGTTGCGCCGAGAGACCACGCGTTTCCGTCACCGCCCGTGCCCGCGACGCTTGTGGTGACCGCCAAGAACCTCGATCAGTCGACACTCGCCAAGCGCCTTGCGACCGGGATTCGAGTGATAACAACGCCCGAAATTCGATGGTTGCGACGTGACATCAAGTCGGTCAACCTGTTGCCCAATGTGCTCGCGCGGCAGAGCGCCAAGGAGGCGGGCGCCGCCGAGGCCTGGTTTGTGGACGGCGAAGGCTTCATCACCGAAGGAGCCGCATCAAACGCATGGATCGTCGACAAGAGCGGAGCGCTCAAGACGCGTCAGCTCTCCAATGACATCCTGCATGGGGTCACGCGGGTGGTTTTGATGAAGCTGGCTCAAGAGCGCCAGCTCACGGTCGTGGAAGCGCCGTTCAGCCTTGCAGAGGCAATCGCGGCGCGCGAGGCATTCATTACGGGCGCGGCAAGTCCCGTGGTGCCTGTGATCGCGATCGACGGAAAACCTGTGGGCGATGGCAAGCCCGGCCCAGTGACGAAGGCGCTGCGTGACGCTTATCTGAAATCAGGCTTCACCTAAGGCGCGCGGTTGGCGCCGTGCGCCTGCCAGCTTATAGCTGGTTCAAAGTCGCGCGGTTGGCGCCGTGCGCCTGCCAGCTTATAGCTGGTTCAAAGTCGCGCATCGACGACGCGGCGTGAAGAACGAACGGGCTAATCATGGATAAGAAGCAGAACCTTCAGGACACCTTCCTAAATGCTGTGCGCAAGGCGAAGACGCCGCTCACGATCTTTCTCGTGAACGGCGTGAAGCTTCAGGGCGTCGTCACCTGGTTCGACAATTTCTGTGTGCTGCTGCGCCGCGAAGGTCAGGTGCAGCTTGTCTACAAGCACGCCATTTCTACGATCATGCCGGGTGCTCCTGTCCAACTGCACGAAATCGATAAGGCGGCAGATGAAGCCGACGGCTGACGCGCCAATTCTCCGCATGAACCGCGCTATCGTCCTCAGACCAATGGCGAGCGCCCAGGATAGCGCCAGGGATGGGGAAGCACGGCTTCTGGAGGCTGTTGGCCTCGCGCAAGCGCTTGAACTTGATGTAGCGAGCGCCGAGGCGGCGCCGTTACGGCAAATCTCGCCTCGCACTTACCTAGGCGCCGGACGGGTCGAGCGATTGAAGCAGCAAGTGGAGGCGCTCGGCGTCGGCGTCATAGTCGTCGACGCTGCGCTGTCGCCGGTCCAACAGCGCAATCTCGAACAGGACGTGGGCGCCAAAGTCATTGATCGAACAGGACTCATCCTGGAAATTTTTGGTCTGCGCGCGCGGACCAAGGAAGGCAAGCTGCAGGTCGAGCTAGCTCGGCAGCAATACGAGCGGTCACGCCTCGTGCGCACCTGGACGCACCTTGAGCGTCAGCGTGGCGGATTGGGCAAGACCGGCGGGCCCGGTGAAACCCAGATCGAATTGGACCGACGGCTGATTGCGGACCGCATCGTCAAGCTCAAGCGAGAGTTGGAAGAAGTCCGGCGCACCCGAGGGCTTCAACGACGCGCCCGTGCGCGCGCGGGGCTGCCTGCAGTGGTCCTTGTTGGTTACACCAACGCCGGCAAGTCGACGCTGTTCAATCGTCTGACCCGCGCGGGCGTTCTGGCCAAGGACATGCTGTTTGCGACGCTCGACCCAACTGCCCGTCAAGTGAAATTGCCGAGCGGCCGCGCCGTGATCATGAGTGATACGGTGGGCTTCATTTCGGACTTGCCGACCGAATTGGTCGCTGCGTTTCGCGCGACGCTGGAAGCAGTGACCGAGGCTGATCTGCTGCTGCACGTGCGCGACATTGCGCATGTCGAAACCGATCAGCAGCGCGTCGATGTATTGAACGTGCTGGCGCAGCTCTCGAAAGAGGCGGACGGCAAGTCGCCCCCAGTGCTCGAAGTCTGGAACAAAATTGATCAGCTCGACGACGCCACGCGCGGTGCGCGCCTGCGTCGGACGACGGCGGCCGAGGAGGGTTCGAGCAGCGCATTGCCGCCTGTCGCCATTTCCGCCATCACAGGAGAGGGGGTAGATACCTTGCTCACGGCGATAGACCGCGCAGCATTCAGCGCGACTCGTACGATTTCGCTCACTCTTTCACCCGATCAAGGCAAGCTTCGTGCGCAAATCGCCGCCGCGGGACGCATCTTGAACGAAACCACCGATGACGACGGCAACATCAGCTTGCGAGCCGAATTGCTCATCGAAGATGCGGCCCGCTTTGCTCCGCTAGAGCCGCTGCCGGATCAGCCGAAGAAGCAGGCGGCCGAGTAGTTAGCGCGCGCGAAGGCGCTCGATCAGCTCGCTTGCGAACACGCTCAGCGTATCGTCGCGCGCGCCCATCACGACGATGCGATCTCCGGGTTCCGCTAGTTCAAGCAATTTGTCTCCGCAAGCGTCTCTCTCCGCGAAGGCCACGGCGTTCAGGCCCCGGGAACGGACGGCGCGGACGATGTCTTCACTGGTCACGGAGCGCTCGACCGTTCCGCCGAAGTAGACGGGATCGGGCATTAGCAGCACATCATCGTCGCGCATGTTCTCGGCGAAGCAGTCCACGAACTGCTGGCGCATCAGCTTCAGCGGGCCATAACCGTGCGGCTGAAAGAGGAGCAGCAACCTGCCTGGGAAAGCGTGTAGCGCCTTCAGCGTGGCGGCGATCTTGTCCGGGTTGTGAGCAAAGTCATCGATGACGGCCACGCCCGCAGTCTCGCCGACCACTTCCAATCGTCGAGCGGTCCCAGCAAAGCCTGTTAACGCGGCCGTGGCCTCGGCGAGCGACAAACCGTGGGCGCGGACCGCGCATAGCGCCGCCAGCGCATTGGCGATGTTGTGTTCGCCGGTGACGCTCAGAGTAACGTTGGCTCTCGACCCGTTTGCACGCTCAACCACTTGGAAACTGACGCTGGTCGGGTTCAGCTGCACGTCGTAAGCGAAGAGTTCGGCAAGAGGCGTCCGCATGCTAAACGTCATGGTGCGTCCCTTTGTCTTCATCGCCAGCGCGGCCGTCTCCTCATTGTCGAGATTGAGGACTGACGTCTCCGCGCGGTCGACAAATCCCGCGAACAATGTCCGCAACTCGTCCATGCTCTTGTGATCAAGCGCAATGTTGTTGACGATGGCGATGGTGGGTGCGTAGTGCACGATAGAGCCGTCGCTTTCGTCGACTTCGGCGACGAAAGTCTCGCCAGCGCCCACGAGCGCAGAGGCGAACAGCGCCTCAGGGCCAGCGAAGTTTTTCATCACAGCCCCATTCACAACAGTCGGATCGCGGCCTGCGCGGTGGAGAATCCAGGCGATCATGGCGGTCGTGGTCGACTTGCCGCTGGTTCCAGCGACGCCGATACGCACTCGTGCTGCATTGAAGAGTTCCGCAAGGAGCTCTGGCCGCTTGATGTCGCGTGCACCGACTCGCTTGGCGGCGAGAACATCTCCAACGGTGTCTTCCACCGCTGCCGAGCGCACCAGAATCTGGTCCGCGCGCGTGACGCCGGAGCCATCCTGCGGGAAGAGGGTGACGCCCTGACTCTTGAGATAGTCAAACTTGGCGCCGAGCCGGCCTTGATCCAGCGAGCGATCGGAGCCGGCGACCTCGAACCCGCGAGCGCGCAGGATCAGCGCCAGCGGCAGCATGCCTGAACCCCCTACGCCGCTCATAAAATAGGATTTGGCTGGAATCATGGGCCGAGGTTATGAGAACAAACGGCGCCAGTCAGCAAGGAGAGCAGGGCAGCATGGGCCCATCGCTGCGCATTGGTGTGGTTGCTCCAGGCACACGGATCGACCCGGAGCTCGCGGAGCGTGTGACGCGCTTTACCGCTGACAGTTTCCTGGACCGCGCCCCAGAGATCGTTTTCCACCCGCAGTGCTTCCTATCCGCCGGACACTTCGCTGGCGACGACGACGCCCGCGCCGCATCGTTCGTGTCCATGGCCAATGATCCTGGCTTTGACGCGATCTGGTTCGCGCGTGGCGGCTATGGGGCTTGTCGCATGGCCGAACGGGCGCTGGAGGCTTTGAACGAGACGGCAAAGAGCAAGACCTATCTCGGCTACTCCGATGCGGGGGCGTTGCTCGGCGCCCTTTATGGCCGGGGCTTCAGACAGGTCGCGCACGGCCCCATGCCCATCGACATGATCCGACCCGGCGGCGAAGCCGCGGTGAAACGTGCGCTCTCTTGGCTCATCGATCGCTCGCCAGAGAGTGTCGAACTTGGCGCGATGTTCGACGGTCGAAACGCGGCCTACAATATCATGGTGCTGTCGTCGGTGCTGGGCACGGCGCTCGAGCCCAATCTGTCTGACCATGTGCTCATGCTTGAGGATGTCGGCGAGTATCTCTACCGCATCGATCGTGCGATGTTTCACATCACCTCATCGGCGCGCATGAGGCAGGTGAGGGGCATCAAGCTGGGCCGTTTGAGCGATATTGCCGAGAACGACAAACCTTTCGGCGCGGATGAAGAGGGGATCGTCAAGTACTGGTGCGCTCGCGCTGGCATCGCCTATCTCGGCCGCGCCGACATTGGCCACGACATCGAAAACAAGATCGTTCCGTTCGGTCTCGCGCGCTAGTCGCGCGTGGTCGGTTGGTACGAGACGTAGCCTCGCGCAACCAAACGGCGGAGCGCCTCGTAAGCGCCAGCGAGTTCTTCGTAGGAGGACCGGAGCGCGGCGAGCTGAGCCGTTTGCTGCGCCGATAGGTGCGGAGAGGTTTGAGACGCCGCAACGGCGGTTTCGACCCACTTAGCCCGTGCATGCGCCGCAGCGACCGCCAGTCGTTCGAAGGTCGCCAGGTTTATCCGTCCCAAGGCGTGAGAGAGCACTTCGCGATTTGCTGCGTAGGCCGCGTAGTCGATCTGCTCGAGGTGTCCGCGCAGCCTGCGTTGTTCGGCGGGCTCAAGCGCCGGTTCCGGTTCGAAATGGTCCGAGACGGTCCGGGTTGTATTGGTCACGATCGTGGACATGGTGGCCCTACTTGCCGACGCAGCATGGCACGGGCCGATTAAGCCGCCGTTGCGCGGACCGGTTAACGGGTCCGCTCGGCACGCTTCGCCTCGACCCAAAGCGTCTCCAGTTCTTCCAGGGGCTGACTTCCCTCGGCTCCGCGCTCGGTCAAGCGCCGCTCAATGTACTGGAAGCGACTCGTGAACTTGGCATTGGCGCGCCTCAGCGCATCTTCCGGGTCGACTTCAAGCTTGCGGGCGAGATTCGCCAGCACAAACAGGATGTCTCCGATCTCTTCCGCCAAGGCCGCTTGGTCGCCGCTCGCCCGCGCCTCATTGAGCTCGCGTAGCTCCTCGTCCAGCTTCGCCAGCACCTCATCTGCGGTCGGCCAATCAAAGTTGATGCGTGCGGCGCGTTTGGTGAGCTTCTCGGCACGCATCAAGGCGGGCAGGGCCATCGGCACATCGTCGAGCAGGGATGCGTCGGGACGCTTAGCTGCGCGCTCTTTCGCTTTGAGGGCGTCCCACGCGCGCGTCTGTTCCGCAGCGGTCCGTTCTTCTCCATCGCCAAAGACATGCGGATGACGAGAAATCATCTTTGCCGCGAGCCCATCCGCGACATCGGCAAAGTCGAACGCGCCGCGCTCCGCCGCCATCCGCGCATGGAACACCACCTGAAAGAGCAGGTCACCCAACTCTTCCTTGAGGCCAGACAGATCGTTTCTCTCGATCGCGTCTGCGACCTCATACGCCTCCTCGATTGTATAAGGCGCGATGGTGGCGAAATCCTGCTCGAGGTCCCAGGGGCACCCGCGTGCCGGATCGCGCAGGCGCGCCATCACTTCGATCACGGCCTGTATCGCAGCGCTGTTGCGATCGGACTGACCATCGATTTTGCCTTTATCGCCAGCTTGTTGCCCGGACATGCGCATTCTCGCATAAGATAGATTATGAGCAATGACGCGACTCACAGCGACAGGTCCGCGCTCCAGCCATCATAGGCTGGCTCGACCCCCAAAGGCAGTCTCGCTTTGAGCGACTGGTAGTCGAGGTCGATGTGCATGTTGGTCAGCACGGCCTGGCGCGGTTGCAGGCGCGAAATCCATTCCAGGACTTTGCCTACGTGGGCATGGGTCGGATGCGGTTTGTCCCGAAGCGCATCAACAATCCAAAGCGTGAGGCCGCCGAGATGATCCCAGGTTCCCTTGGGCAGGGCGACAACGTCATTGGAGTAGGCGAAGGGTCCGACGCGAAATCCGAGAGACTTTGAGAACCCGTGATCTTGTTCGAGCGGAAGGATTTCAATTGCGCCGCCCGGTCCATCAACAACTGTAGGGACGAGCGCGGCCAGATGCCCTCCATCGCAAGCGATGGCGGGGTAACCGCTTTGGCTCTCGAACGCATAGTCGAACCGCCGCATGAACGTCTGACGGGTCGGTTCGTCCATCCATGTCGGAATCGCCCGCCTCTGCTTGATGAAGTGGGCGCGAATGTCATCAAAGCCAGCAACCTGGTCAGCGTGGTCGTGGCTTATGAGAACGGCGTCGAGGTGAGACGGACCCGCAGAAGCTAGCTGCTCGCGGAGCTCCGGGGGCGTGTCGATGAGAACTGTCGTCGCCTGCTCTGGCCCACCAGCCTCGCCACGCCAGCGCTGCAACAATAGCCCGCAGCGCGTGCGCCGGTTCTTTGGCTCCTTGGGATCACAAACGCCCCAGTCGCCCGTCGCGCGCGGAACGCCGCCCGACGAACCACAGCCCAGGATCGTGACGCGCAGGGTTCCCATCAGCAGGGTCGCTCGACGGTTGGAAACAACCGGAAGAAGTTGTCCGCGAGAAGGGCGCTGCCCTCCTCCTCTTCGAGCCCTCTCAACTTGGAGAAAAACGCGTAGACCGCGGCTACATGCTTGGGCTCGCAGCGCTGCCCGCGCAGCGGAACCGGAGCCAGATACGGACAATCGGTTTCAAGAATGATCCGATCGAGCGGCGTTTCCATCGCGACGGCGCGTACGTCATCGGCGTTCTTGAACGTCAGAATGCCTGAAAATGAGATGTAGGCCCCCAGCTCCAACGCCTTCCTCGCGAGCCCGATCCCGCTTGTGTAGCAATGCATCAGAATGCGGTGCGAACCCTTTCGCGCCTCCTCCTCCAGCAACTCCGCCATCATCTCGTCGGCCTGACGCGCATGGATGATAAGCGGCTTGTCAAGTTGGCGCGCGGCTTCGGCGTGAACGCGGAAAACCTGCACCTGAGCATCCAAGGGGCTGTGCCGATAGTGCTGGTCAAGACCGGTCTCGCCGATGCCGACCACCTTGCGATGCCGACCGAGGGCAATCAGTCTCTCCACCCTCAAATCGAGATGCGCTTCCGCATAGTGGGGGTGTGCGCCCACGCTTGCGTAGATGTCGGCGTGGGCTTCGGCGATGGCAATCACTTGGTCGAAGTTCTCGATCTTGTCGCAGATGGTGATCATACGCGCGACGCCTTCATTGCGCGCGCGCGCGATCACCGCATCGCGATCTTCGGTGAAGCTATGGTGATGCAGGTTGACGTGGCTGTCGATCAGCATGTCATCGCACCTTGGCGCCCGCGGCGCGATCCAGGATCGCACCGGCCCGAACCAAGGCATGGCGCACGTCCATATCGAGGCCGTCAGCCTCCTGCCTCAAAGCTTCCAGGGCAGACCAGGCCTCAGCCCACCCAAAACCGCCGTCTTTGACGCCCCGTTCGCGCGCCCATTCTCCGGCGACCTCCAACACCAACGCCAGCCGTTCGAACGGCTCGCCAGCAGCCCTCTCATAGATCGAACCCATCAGCGAACTCGCTTCGCCCTGCTGCAGGGATGCTGGCGCCCGCGCCAATTCCGCGGCCAGCGCGTCTACGCCCTGCGCCTTCAAAGCAATGGCGCGTCCCGGTCTTCCTTTGGCGAGCGCGATCAGAGGACTGCCCGGCTCGACGCCAGCAGCCCGGGCGACCTCGGTGTCGCTCAAAGGCCGCAGAGTTAGACGCCGACAGCGCGAGCGGATCGTGGCGAGCGTGCCTCCTGCTGCATGACAAACCAGCAGCAGCACCGAGTGCGAGGGCGGCTCTTCCAGCGTCTTCAGAATGGCGTTGGCGGCATTTCGGTTGAGATCGTCCACCGCGTCGATGATTGCCACGCGCATACCGCCCTCTGACGGAGCCAAAGAGAAGAACCGCCCCAAGTCTCGCGCCTCGTCGACCGAGATCTCGCGCCGCGGTCTCCCTTTGTCATTGAAGCCCCGCTTCAGGACGAAGAGGTCAGGATGAGCCTGCGCGGCGACCTGACGCGATACGCCGCTCTCGGGGTCCACGTCCAAGGGTCTCGGCCCGACCTTGCGGGCGCCAAGCGCCACGCGGGCAAAGCGGTACGCGAGTGTCGCTTTGCCGAGCCCTTTGGGCCCGGCGATCAACCAGGCGTGGTGCATCCGGTCCCCAGCGAGGGCGTCGGCGAGGGCGCGTTCTTCCACGTGATGACCGGCAAACTGATAATTCTCGCGCGGATGTGGCGCACCGACTTCGCGGTCGTTTTCCGGAGCTAGCTTCTCGCCTCTCATAGGCGCTCCGCAATGAGGGCAAGCGCGCACTCCAGCACCTGCTCACGCGGCTGGCTGACGTCGATGACAGCGCAACGATCCGGTTCCCGCCGAGCGAGAGCGAGAAATTCTGAACGCACACGGCGATGGAACTCTTCTCCCTTCTTCTCGAAGCGATCTTCCGCGAGTTCGCTCCCCTTTGAGCGCGCCAAGCCCACGTCGACCGCGAGATCGAGTATCAGCGTCAGGTCGGGCGTGTCGGCGCCGATCAATGCGTTCAATTGATCGAGCACGCTTGCCGCCAGCCCGCCGCCGGCAATCTGGTACGCACGCGTCGAGTCGTAATACCGGTCGCAAATGACCCACACACCGCGCGCCAAGAACGGCCGGATCGTCTCGCGCAGGTGATTCAGACGCGCCGTGGCGAACAACAACGCCTCTTCAAGCGGGCTCCAGCGGTTGGCGTCTCCTTGAACCAGCAGCGCTCTGATTGCATCAGCGCCGGCAGCGCCGCCCGGTTCGCGCGTCAGCAGGACCTCCCGCCCGTGCTCCCGCAGGCGCTCCGCCAGCGAGCGGCCGAGCGTCGACTTCCCAACGCCTTCTCCGCCTTCCAAGGTGATGAATCGGCCGCGGGCCATTAGACCCTATGAAGGACCGAACAGGGTCAAGCGCAAGCCTTCGAAGGCACGACTGAACCAATCCGCGCGCCCCACGCGTCGGCCAGCCGCCAGCGGATATTCCTGCGTCCGCAGTTCAGGTCCCTCCACCACCAGGCGGGCGATGACATCGCCTTCCCGGATAGGCGATCGCAGCGGACCTTCATAGACGATCTGCGCCCGCAGCCCTGCGAGCATGCTTCGTGGTCCGCCCACGACAATGTCGGATTGTGCGACCAATGGAGCGGTGCGGCGAGAGCCGAGCCGGACCGCCGCTTCGCCGACCTGCTCGCCTGCCGCGAACAAGCGCGTCACGCCGTAATCATTGAAGGCCGATGCCATCAGCCGGATTCCCTCGGAGCGCCGATCCGCCATCGTGCGCACCCCGTTGAAAACGATAATGCGGCGCTGACCGTTGAGCAGCGCCGAGCCAACCAACCCGTAGCCTGAAGCGGCCGTGTGCCCCGTCTTGACGCCGTCAGCGCCCACGACCGGGCCAAGCAGCGGGTTGCGGTTCTCTTGCCGACGGTTGTTGTACGTGAAATCACGTTCGGAGTAGATGCGGTAAAGATCGGGAAAGTTGACGATGAGGTGGCGCGCCAGGCGCGCCAAGTCGAGCGAACTGATCACATGATCGGGATCCGGCAGCCCGGTCGTGTTTCGAAATCGAGCGCTGGTCAATCCGAGTTCTTGTGCCCGGCGGTTCATCTCGACCACGAAGGCGGCCTCCGAGCCCGCAATACCCTCCGCGAGTACGATGCAGGCGTCGTTTGCTGACACCACGATGACGCCGCGCAGCAAGTCGCGCACGCTGACCTCGGAATTGATGTCAAGGAACATGTGCGAGCCATCGGACATGGCGCCGTGCCGCCAAGCGTTCTCGCTCACACGGAAGCGGGTATCGAGGCTCAGTTGTCCAGATTGCAAGCGCTCGGCGACGAGCAAGACCGTCATGAGTTTCGACATCGACGCCGGCGGCATCGGCGCTTCACACTCGTCGCAGCGCAGAAGCAGGTCCGTCTCGCCGTCGAGGATGGTCACGTGTTGCGCCGTTGTCTCCTGCGCGTTGACTGGCTGGGCGCGCGCGGCCTCCGGCGCCACGCACGCTAGCGCGACGGCAAGTGCGATTGCCCGCATGAAAACCGAATCGAGCCTGATCATGGTGCCTTCCAAGCAAACCGAGGCGGCGGTTTTGCGTCAAGCTCGACTAGCGGGATGCGACGATCGTCTGGCTGAAACCAAGGCTCGAAAGAGCGCGGCGGGCGTCTTCCGCCGAGGTCGCATCCGCCAGCGGCCCGACGCGGACGCGGAAGAGTTCGGCGCCCGAAGCGCTGGTTCGAACGTCCACGGTGACCGGCCCCGCGGCGACGATCTGGTCGCGGACGCGGTGAGCATTGGCGAGATCCGAGTACGCGCCAACTTGTATGAAGTACCCGCCTTCGCCAACCGGGTTTGGCGTGGAAGCGGGTGCGAGTGACGCTTGCGCGCGCGGCGGCATCAGCGACAACGGGCCAGTTCGTTCACCCGCTTCGGCGGCTCTGCCGGGCTCGCTCGCAGAGCTATCCGAGTCAGCCGCTACGCGCCGAGGGGCGGGTCCCAGATAGCGGACATGCACCCGCGTGTGGCCCTGCCGGTCGAAACCAAGCGCCCGGGCGCCGGCGGCGGACAAGTCGATCAGTCGGTCGTCCGTGAAGGGCCCGCGATCGGTGATGCGCACGATCAGCTCCCTTCCGTTCTCGAGGTTGGTGACTTGAACGAGGCTGTTCAGTGGCAACGTCGGGTGCGCAGCGGTGAGGGCATCCTGATCGAACACCTCGCCGTTTGCCCCGGGTCTGCCGTGGAATTGCGGGCCATACCAGGAAGCGACACCGGTTTCGGCATAGCCTGGTTGAGGCGCGGGCACGTAGGTGCGCCCATTCGCCTCATATGGCGGCCCCACCTGTTCTTGCTCAAGCCATGCAGGGCGTTGCCCCGCACTCGCGCTTTCATCGACGACTGAAGCATTGGTTCGCACATCGATGGCCGCGCCAGCACGGCGACGCTGCTCGTTGCCGCCATACCCATAGGATGTGTCCCCGCCCCCCGCGAGGCTGAGCGATGCAGACTGAACAGGGGCGGCGTTCTCACGGCCCGCATAGGTAATGGGAGCCTGTGCAAGAGAGGCGCTGGCGTAAAGCGCCAGCACAAAAAAGCTCACGATCCCGCCAAGTCGAGCCATGTCGCCGCCACCGTTCTGATTACGATGACGATGCTACCGCAGCCTCACTTGCATTCACGTTAGCTTTTATCCTTTTTTCAGGTTCACCAATAACCGGCACTAACCACGTTTGCCGAGCTGGCGGATGGGGTGAGATTCGAACTCACGGTGGGCGTGAACCCACGCCGGTTTTCAAGACCGGTGCCTTAAACCGCTCGGCCACCCATCCCAGATCAGTTCAAGCCGCTGACGAATGCGGCCTGCGTGTTGGCGCTGATATCGTCGAGCGAAACCCCGTCGGCAAGCTCAATTAGGCGCATCGGTCCTGCCCCGTGCTTGTCGATCTCGAATACGCCCAGATCGGTGATCACCAGATCGACGACGCCGACGCCGGTCAGCGGCAGTTCGCATTTCTTCAGCAGCTTCGGCGCGCCCTCTTTCGAAGTGTGCTCCATCACCACGACGACGCGCTTAACGCCGGCGACCAGATCCATCGCCCCGCCCATGCCTTTGACCATCTTGCCCGGCACCATCCAGTTCGCCAGATCGCCGCGCTCGGACACTTCCATCGCGCCCAGGATCGAGAGATCGATGTGGCCGCCGCGGATCATGGCGAAGCTGTCGGCGCTTGAGAAATAGGAGGTCTTGGGCAACGCCGTGATGGTCTGTTTTCCCGCATTGATCAGATCGGCGTCGACCTCATCGTCATACGGAAACGGGCCCATGCCCAACATGCCGTTCTCGCTTTGCAGCGTCACTTCCATGCCGGGCGGGATGTAGTTCGCAACCAAAGTCGGAATGCCGATGCCAAGGTTCACATAAAAGCCGTCGCGCAATTCCTTCGCAGCGCGCTGTGCGAGTTGATCACGGGACCAGGGCATCACGCGTTCTCCCGCTTCCGCACTGTGCGTTGCTCGATCCGTTTCTCGAAGCTCCCCCGCACGATACGATCCACATAGATCCCCGGCGTATGGATCGCGTCAGGATCGAGTTCGCCGGTGGGCACGAGTATCTCCACTTCCGCGACGCACGTCTTCCCCGCGCTTGCCATCATCGGATTGAAGTTGCGCGCGGTCTTGCGGAAGATGAGGTTGCCCTCCTCGTCGCCCTTCCAGGCTTTGACCAGCGAGAGATCGGCGACTAGGCCGGTTTCCAGCACATAAGTCTCGCCGTTGAAGCTCTTCGTTTCCTTGCCTTCGGCCACCAGCGTGCCGACGCCGGTCTTGGTGTAGAAACCCGCGATCCCTGCCCCGCCGGCGCGGCAGCGTTCGGCCAGCGTGCCTTGCGGATTGAATTCAAGCTCCAGTTCGCCGGAGAGATACTGGCGCGCGAATTCCTTGTTCTCGCCGACATAAGAGGAAATCATTTTTCTGATCTGCCTGGTCTCCAACAGCAGCCCCAGACCCCAGCCGTCGACGCCGGCATTGTTGGATATGACGGTGATCCCCTTCACGCCGGTGTCGCGCAGCGCGACGATCAGGTTTTCCGGGATGCCGCAGAGGCCGAAACCGCCGCTCATGATGGTCATGCCGTCGAAGGTCAGCCCGTCGAGAGCCGATTTGGCGTCGGGATAGACCTTCTTGACCATGGGAAGCGCGCCTTTCGGCGCTTCTGTTAGCAGGGTCGCGCTGCGGCGCAACATCGGCGGCCCCAAACAGTTGCGCCGGCGGCTGAGCCGGCCGCCGGCGCTTCTGCTTCACCCCTAAGGTGGGATGAGAACCTGGCCCCGGTACGAGCGAGGGACGAAAATCGTCCGGAACCGGGAATAATAAGACACCTCGTCCCTTGAACCGACCCTGAATCTAACAATCAGGTAGGGCGTAGACTGACGCCCCAGTCCGCCAGCACGGCATCGGTGTGTTCCCCCGGTCTGGCCGCCGGGCCCTGCAAGGCCCCCGGCGTGCGCGAAAAGCGCGGCGCGGGCGCGGGCTGGATGGTCCCGCTCATATCGACAAATGCCGCGCGCGCGACGTTGTGCGGATGAGTCGGCGCCTCTGACATGTCCAGCACGGGCGCAAAGCACACGTCCGTGCCTTCCATGATCGCGCACCACTCGTCTCGCGTCTTGGTGCGCATGACGACGGCAAGCTTCTCCGATAGCGCAGGCCATTCGGACCTGTTCATTTGAAACGCGAACGCGGAATCGTCCTTGAGGCCGGTCTTCTCAAGCAACAGCGCGTAGAATTGCGGCTCAAGCGAGCCGATCGAGACGTACTTCCCGTCAGCGGTCTCGTAAACGTCGTAGAAGTGGGCGCCGCCATCAAGCAAATTCGCGTCGCGCTCGTCACTCCAGATGCCTGATGCCCGCAGTCCGTAGATCACCGCCATGAGTGACGCAGCACCATCGGTAATCGCGGCGTCGATGACCTGGCCCTGCCCCGATCGCTCCCGTTCGACCAAGGCCGCGCAAATTCCGAGCGCAAGGTAAAGTGCGCCGCCTCCGTAATCACCGACAAGATTGAGCGGCGGCGCTGGCGGCGACCCCTTGCGACCCATGGCGTGCAGCGCGCCGGAGAGGGCAATGTAGTTGAGATCGTGGCCGGCGGCTTGCGCGAGCGGACCGGTCTGGCCCCATCCCGTCATACGGCCATAGATGAGACGAGGGTTGCGCACCAGAGCTGCGTCCGGCCCTAAGCCCAGCCTCTCCATCACGCCGGGTCTGAAGCCTTCTACAAGCGCATCGGCTTTCTCGATGAGCGCCCATGCGACCGCAACGTCGTGGGCGTCCTTCAGGTCGAGGGCAACCGATCGCCGCCCGCGCGCCGTAACATCATTGAGCGAGCCGCCCCTTCCGCCCTTGCGGTCGATGCGCACGACATCCGCGCCCATGTCCGACAACAACATGCAGCAAAAAGGGCCAGGTCCGATGCCGGCGAATTCCACGACCCTGACGCCCGAAAGCGGCCCGTGTCCCATCGTTTACCAACTCCGTTGCAGTGACCTGGGGGTATGCTACCGCCCTTCCAGCGGCCCGCCAGGGCGCCGGAGCGTCAAGCCGTGCGTATTGCAGTCCTGGGGGCGCCCGACGACGCGAAGGCGCGCGAGCGACTAAGAGCGGCAGGCGCGGAAATCGTCGACGATCTCGCTTCGGCCAATGTGGTTGTCTCGTTGGAGGCGTTCACCGAGGGCTGCTCCCTGCCGACAGTTCGATGCGTCGCTTGGCGCGACATAGCTAGACAATCACCGGCGATTGCGATTGACGCGCCGCTCGAATTACTGGCGCGCCAGCTTGCGCGCTGGTCGCGGGTTGGCGTCGCCGAAACAGAAGTGGCGGTGCGTTGCGACACGCTTCAACAGCTTGGCGCCGTCTCCCCCAAACCGTCGGCGGCGCCGATGCAGGCGCTCTATGTGGGTGCTGCACATGCCAAGTATCTTGCCCTCAGCAGCGCACTCGCGGAGGCCGATGTTTCACTGCACGCGGCACCGAGCGCAACGGCAGGTTTCGACTATCTAGATGTTCAGAATTTCGACGCCTTGATTCTAAACGCTGTTGACGAGCCACGTCGCGCGCTGTCGATGTGCGCAACACTTCGGCGTAACACGTCGCTCCTCAACATGCCGACCATGCTGATAGCGCGCGACGCCGACGCAGCCACGCAAGCGGCTGCTATCGCGCGCGGCGCCGAGAGCGTCGCAACTGGTGCAACGATTTGCGGCGCGCCGCTAGCATGGTTGTTGGAAGCCGCGAGGCGAGAGCGACGCGCCCGACAAGCGCAAAAGGCGTTGGACGCGGTTAGAGACCGACTTGGAGATGGCCGCACGGGTCTTTGGCGGCGCAGCGCTTTTGCAACTCATCTAAGCCTGACCGTGGCGGATCACCATCGGCGGACGCAACCCTTGGCTATCGCCATCTTACGCCTGCTGCCGGCGCCAGGAGCACGCACGCCATCGCAGGCCCAACAGTACGCAACCCTGACTGATGTGGGCAACATCGTCGCTCAACTCATCCGCGATGTAGATTGCGCTACTGTATTCGAGGAGGGAGTGTTGGCGCTGGCCATGCCATCCTCAACCCAGGAGAAGGCGAAGCGGCTTGTGAGGAGGATCGCAACCGTAATCGAAGCCACCAATTTTACCGGAGCCGGGCCGTTGGCGATCGAGCAAACAGTCGTGCAGCTCAATGCCGGAGAGCGCAGCCAAGCGTTGCTCGCCCGCGCCATGCGTGCGCTCGATCTTGCCGCCTCTGCCTAAGCCGCGGCGCGCGCCGCGAGTTGGGACAGACGCTCCAAAACCGCGCGCAACGCCTTGAGCCGTTGAGGCGCCTCGGGCCAACCGCCTGTTACAACAAGTTTGCCGTCTGGACGCATCTTAAAATCGTCCGGTCGCTCTTGGACGTGCCGAACCAACGACATGGGATCAGGAAAACCTTCTTCGCGGAAGGTAAGCACAGCGCCCTTGGGACCGGCGTCCAGCTTTGAGACGTTGCATTGACGGCAAAACGCCTTGAGAGCAGCGACTGCAATCAGCTGGTCGGCCTCTACCGGAAGCGGTCCAAAGCGATCGATCAACTCTGCTGCGAACGCCTCGCGTTCCTTGTCAGTCGCCAGATCCGCTAGGCGTCGGTAAAGTGCGAGCCGGACATTGAGGTCTGACACATAATCCTCAGGGATCAGCACCGACACACCGACATTTATCTGTGGGGACCAGGACTTGGCGCTGGCGGCGCTCTCGTCGCGCCCCTCGCGCAGCGCTTGCACTGCCTCCTCCAACATTGACTGATAGAGTTCAACGCCAACTTCACGTATGTGGCCTGACTGCTCCTCGCCCAAGAGATTGCCGCCGCCGCGCATGTCGAGGTCGTGGCTAGCCAAAGTGAATCCAGCGCCGAGGCTGTCGAGCGACGACAATATCTTGAGGCGCTTTTCAGCACTCACCGTCAGAGCTTGCTCGGCCGCTGTCGTCAGATATGCGTATGCGCGCAGCTTGGAACGTCCGACGCGCCCGCGCAATTGGTAGAGTTGCGCCAAGCCAAACATGTCGGCTCGAAACACAATCAGCGTGTTCGCACGAGGAATGTCGAGACCCGATTCGACGATGCTGGTCGACAGGAGCACGTCGAACGCGCCGTCGTAGAAGCTGGTCATTATCTCGTCGAGCGCGCTAGCCGCCATCTGCCCATGCGCGATGGAAAACGAGACCTCGGGCACATTCTTACGCAGGAACGCCGCTGCGTCATCGAGATCTGCGATGCGCGGGGTGACGAAGAAGCTCTGCCCGCCCCGATATTTCTCCCGCAGCAGCGCTTCGCGCACCGTGATGGCGTCGAAAGGCGTCACATAGGTGCGCACCGCCATACGATCGATCGGCGGCGTCGTAATGAGGCTCATTTCCCGCACGCCGGCCAACGCCAGCTGCAGCGTTCTCGGAATCGGCGTGGCCGACAGTGTGAGGGCGTGCACCTCGGCGCGCAGCTCCTTGAGGCGCTCTTTGTGCTTGACGCCGAAGTGTTGCTCCTCATCGACAATTACGAGGCCAAGATCGGAGAAACTGATGGTCTTCGACAGCAAGGCGTGCGTGCCAACGACAATTTCAACTGTGCCGGCGGCAAGCCCTGCCTTCGTTTCCGAAGCCTCCTTGGAGATCACGAGACGCGACAATTGACGGACGCGGATAGGCAGGCCTCGAAAGCGTTCGCTAAACGTGTTGAAGTGCTGGCGGCACAGCAAGGTCGTCGGCGCCAACACCACCACTTGCTTGCCTGCCATCGCCACCAGAAAGGCGGCGCGCAACGCAACCTCGGTTTTGCCAAAACCCACATCGCCGCAGATCAGCCGGTCCATTGGCTTTCCGGAGCCGAGATCACTGACGACATCATCGATTGCGCTCAGCTGGTCTTCGGTCTCCTCATAAGGGAAACGGGCGCAAAACTCGTCCCACAGCCCCTCTGGCGGCGATACGGGCTCGGCCTCGCGAGTCGCACGCATCGCCGCAATCCGCAACAATTCCTCGGCCATGTCGCGG
Source organism: Hyphomonadaceae bacterium (assembly GCA_019753175.1). GTDB lineage: Bacteria > Pseudomonadota > Alphaproteobacteria > Caulobacterales > Aquidulcibacteraceae > Vitreimonas. The sequence goes on along the minus strand of JAIELK010000018.1, from coordinate 129,321 downwards.
AGGCGCTGCTTGGCGCGAGCCTTGCGGCTTTGCCACGCAACGCCCCCCAGCCTGTCGAGCTGCGCTTCGGACTCCTCGGCGCCATAGCGCGAGATGAGTTCGATGTTCTCGACCGGCAGATACAGCTTGTCACCGCCGGCATAGGTCAGATCCAAGCAATCGTGCGGAGCGCCTGCAGCATCAAGTGTCTTGAGGCCCTCATACCGACCCACGCCGTGGTCTTGATGAACGATCAGGTCGCCCGGACTCATCGCCGCGGCTTCGGCAATCACGCTCGAAGCTCTTCTCCGCTTCCGCGGGCGCGCCAAACGATCTCCAAGGATGTCTTGCTCTGACAAGAAGACAACCGTGTCGGACTCAAAGCCCCGCTCTAGCGGCAGCACGGCCAGCCCGTGCGCGCCCTTCGGCAGTCGCTCCGCTTCGCGCCAATTGCGGACAGGCACTACGCCATGAACGCCATGATCGCTCATCACGCCCGCCAACCGCTCAGCTGAACCGTCGGTCCAAGCAGCAATGATCACGCGCTTGCCGGCCTTGGTCAGCGCGCCAATGTGTTGGGCCGCGGCATCGAACACGTTGGCGTCGGCAGTCTGCCGCTCCGGTGCAAAGTCACGTCCAGGCCGCGCACCCAGATCGAGCGTTCGCTTAGCGGCTGTATCAAAGTGGGTGAAGCGCCGCGTGGCGCGGGCGCCGAGCGCCGCGGTGAGCGCCTTGGGATCAAGGTACAGGAGGTCGGGCTCTGGCGCGCTGAACGCGGCGGCGCCGCGCTGCACGGGCGCGGATTTTCGCGATTGATAGTGATCTCGGGCCGTGTCGACGCGTTCGCCGAGCGCCTCATCCGCCAATGCGTCGAATGCAACCAGCGCATCTCCGCCTGCATAGTCGAAAACCGTGTCGAGCCGTTCATAGAAGAACGGCAGCCATTGTTCGACGCCCTGTTGGCGAAGGCGCGCGCTGACGTTTTCGTAGAGGGGATCACGCAAAGCGCCGAATGCCTGCGAAAACCGCCGCCGAAACTGCAGTACGGTGAGGTCGTCGAGCAGGACTTCGCTGACAGGCGTCAGCGTGGCGTCCTTGAATTTCGCCGTCGAAATCTGAGTCTCGGGGTCGAAACCGCGAATCGCCTCCAACGTGTCGCCGAAGAAATCGAAACGGAGCGGCTCACCCATGCCCGGCGGATAAACATCGATCAGCCCACCGCGAACGGCGTACTCGCCGGGCGCACGCACTGTGGACGCGCGGAGGTATCCGTTCACGACAAGATAGGTCTCGAGCGCGTTCATCTCGAGTTCGTCGCCGGTCTTTGCGGCAAACACGCCCTCCCCAATGCGTTTGCGCGGGGCAACGCGTTGCGCCACCGCTGAAGCAGTCGCAACGACGAGCAGGGGGGCCGCTTTCGGATCGCGGAGCGCCAGTGCGGCGAGCGCAGCGCAACGCTGCGCGGCGACTGCCGGCGCCGGAGAAATGCGGTCATAGGGCAGGGTATCCCATGCGGGAAGCCGGAGCGTCGCCAACTCGGGCGCGAAGAAGCGTGCTGCTGCTTCAAACTGTGCCGCCCGGGCTTCGTCGCGTGCGATGAAAAGCGTCACGCCGCCCCGAAGGCGCGTCGCATCGGCGAGTCCTGCTGCGTCAACGCCCTCGGGAGCGCCGATAATCGTGAGCGGCTCCTTTGACTTGGCGAGCGTCTCCACGACACGATTGGGGAGGATCGACTGCTTCATGATGACCGGTTTGCCGACTGCAGATGGAACGCACGGATGCGCGCCAACGTTGCGGTATCGAATTGAATTGGCGGCGTCTCTAGGCCAGCGATCCACGCGTATACGTCCTGGTCGGAGGCGTCGAGCAATTGCTCGAAGTGGCCAAGCTCCGCCGCCTCCAATTCCGCGATCCATCTGTCCGCAAAACCGCCCAGAATCAGGTCAAGCTCACGGAATCCGCGCCGCCATGCGCGGAATCTGAGTTTTTTTCGTCGGTCATCCATTCTGGTCTGCAGGAGGGCTTTTTCGGGGGCCGCGCTATAGCCCATAAGGGGAGCGCTGTCAGCGCCGCCCGCGCCCGAGCCGATGACCGAGGTCCCTGCCCCCTCCCCCGCCGCCTTCGAGACGGCCATGCTGGCGCCCGCGCGCGCCCCCAAGGGAGCGCGCAGGGACGCAATGGAGTTAATCGCCAAGCTTGCCGGTGGTAGGCTTGTGCGCGACCTCTTGTTCTTGCCTCCCCACGCCGCGATCGATCGTCGGCTGCGTGCGCGCATCGCCGACACCAACGACGGCGACATCGCCACGATCGAGGCCGAGGTCGACGGCCATCTCCCCGCATACAAGAACCTCCCACACCGCATTCGATTGCGCGACGAGACTGGGTTTCTATCCGTCGCCTACTTTCGCGGTCACGAGGACATGCTGCGCCGTATGTGGCCGCTCGGCCAAAAGAGGCTCGTCAGCGGCAAGATCACATTCTTCGACGGCATGCGACAAATGCTGCATCCTGATCATGTCGTTGACCCGTCGCTGGGCGATGCACCGCCTCCCGTAGAGCCGGTCTACCCGCTTACCCAGGGCCTCGCGGGCCGCACACTGTCAAAGACGATTCTCCTCGCGCTGGATGGGGTGTCGGAGGCGCCGGAGTGGCTCGAACCGACGACCGTCAAGGCGCATGACTGGCCAGATTTTCGAACGGCGCTGGAACACCTTCACCGTCCCACTGCTCCGGACGATGTGGCGGCGCAGAACCTGTTCCGCACCCGCCTGGCTTATGATGAGCTATTTGCGCGCCAGTGCGCCCTGAGACTGCGCCGCGCGCATCGGCGAAGGGAGCCGGGCCGCGCAATCACTGGCGACGGAAGGCTCACGGCAAGCCTGCTCGCTCGCCTTCCCTACACGCCAACCGGCGCACAGACACGCTCCGTCGACGAGATCTTCGCGGACATGGCCCAGCCAGCGCCAATGTTGCGTCTGCTTCAGGGCGATGTCGGCTCGGGAAAAACCGTTGTCGCCGCGCTGGCGATGGCGCGCGCCGCCGAAGCAGGACTGCAATCGGCATTGATGGCGCCGACTGACTTGCTCGCCCGTCAACATGGAGCGACGCTTGAGCCGTTGCTGACCGCGGCCGACATCCGCATGGCAGTGCTTACCGGTCGCGACAAGGGCGCGACGCGACGTGACATCCTTTCAAGCCTTGCGTCAGGCAATGTCAGCGTTGTTGTGGGCACGCACGCTCTCTTCCAGGACGATGTTGCGTTTCAGGACCTGGGTCTCATCGTCATCGACGAACAGCATCGGTTCGGCGTTTCCGATCGCATGCGCATGGTTGCAAAGGGCGTGGCGCCGCACGTGCTGGTGATGAGCGCCACCCCGATCCCACGCACACTCGCCCTTTCCATCCATGGCGACATGGATCTTTCAGTGCTCGACGAGAAGCCGCCGGGGCGGCAACCGATCCGCACCGTGGCGATGCCCACCTCGCGCATGGCCGAAGTGATCGATGCAATCGAACACGCCTCCAAACGCGGTGAGCGCGCCTATTGGGTCTGCCCTCTCATAGAAGACAGCGAGGCCATCGACCTCCCAGCGGTCCTGGACCGCTATGCCGAGTTGAAGGGCCGCTTCGGTTCAGGCGTCGAGATCATGCACGGGCAGATGCCGCCTGCTGAGCGGGAAGCGGCCATGGAGCGTTTCCGAAGGGGGCTTTCATTTCTCATGGTGGCGACAACCGTGATCGAGGTCGGTGTCAACGTGCCTGAAGCGACGATCATGGTCATCGAGCATGCCGACCAGTTCGGTTTGGCGCAGCTGCACCAACTGCGCGGCCGCGTTGGGCGCGGCGAAAAGCAGGGCTCATGCGTCCTGCTCTGGCAAGCACCGCTGGGCGAGGCCGCGAAACAACGGCTCGACACGCTGCGCCGCAACGACGATGGGTTCGTCATCGCCGAGGCGGACTACCGCATGCGCGGCGCTGGCGACATGTTGGGGACGCAACAATCCGGGTTGCCTCCGTTCAGGCTGGTGTCCCCTGAGGCGCATGCGGGCCTGCTCGGCGCCGCCGACAAAGAGGCGCGTCTAGCCATCGAGCGCGACCCGGACCTGACTACGGCGCGAGGCCTGGCCATCCGCATTGCGCTTAGGCTTTTTGGCTATGCCGAGGCTGCGGAGCTGGCGCGGAGCGGCTAGCGCTTGCATTACAGCCCTGCAGGCGCTTGGAAACCACCATGTCTTCTCCGATCTCCGCTTACATCCGCACCAAGAACGAAGAGCGCATGATCGGCGAGGTCATCCGCGCCGCGCAGCAGGTCGTATCGGAAGTCGTGGTTGTTGACAGCGGATCAACCGATCGGACGATCGAGATCGCCGATGGGCTCGGCGCCCGGGTAATCAAGGCGCCATGGTTCGGCGGCGGCAAGCAAAAACGCATCGCCGAGGACGCGGCGCGGAACGATTGGCTGCTCGACCTGGACGCTGACGAGGTCGTCACGCCAGAACTGGCGCGAGAAATAGGCGCTCTCTTTGAGAACGGCGAACCGGACAGTCAGGTCTATGAACTGATGATGGCGACCTGCCCGCCTGTCGGCGCGCCCTGGCTCGACTTCAACCTTGTCGATCGACGCAAGCTCTACAACCGCCGGGCCATCCGGCAGCCCGATCATGCAAACTGGGATCAGTTTCAGACGCCTCGCGGTATGAAGATTGGCCAGCTCAAGGCTCCGCTGCTGCACTACTCCTTCGTCGACCTCGCGCAACTCGAAGAGAAGTTCAATCGCAACTCTTCCGGGCGGGCGCGAGACACCAAGCTCAAGCCATTTTGGCTCTGTGTCCTGCGCATGGTGCTGGCAAGGCCTCTCTACTTCGCGAACCACTATTTCAGACGCGGCCTCTGGCGCGCTGGCTGGTACGGGTTCGCCGTCTCCCAAATCGCAGCGCACGGCCGCTGGCTCAAGGATGCGAAGATGGTAGAGATCCATCTCCGCCAACGTAAGAAACCAGATGCCTGACGCACCAGCGATTGTCTGGTTTCGACAGGACCTACGCCTCGCCGACAATCCGGCGCTCGACGCCGCATGCAAGAGCCAGAGGCCGCTTATTCTCCTCTACGTGCTCGACGATGAAACACCTGGCCGTTGGCGCACAGGGGCGGCCTCACGGTGGTGGCTGCATCGCAGCATTGAAGCGCTGGCCGAGACGATCGCGAAGAGAGGCGCGTCGCTGACCCTTCGGCGCGGGCGTGCAGACCAGCAAATCCCACTGCTTGTGGAGCAAACCGGCGCGGGGGCGGTCTATTGGAACCGGCAATACGAGCCCTATGCGGTCGATCGTGATCGCCTGCTCAAGCCAATACTCAGGGCAAAGGGCGTGGTGGTCGAGAGCTTCAACGCTGCGCTGCTCCATGAGCCCGTGACGCTGAGAACCAAGAGTGGCGAGCCCTATCGGGTGTTCTCGCCTTTTTGGCGTGCGATCCTGGCGCGTGGCGTCGCGCGAGCGCCCTTGCCCACTCCGAAAGCGCTGCGGCAATGGGGTGGCGTCGAAGGCAACGCTCTGCGCGATTGGAATCTTCTGCCGGCGAGCCCGAACTGGGCCGCCGAATTTGAGTCTGAATGGGCGCCGGGCGAAGCCGGCGCGAGCGCGGCGCTGCAGCGTTTTCTCAGCGAAAAGCTTGCTGGGTATTTTGAGGGGCGCGATCAGCTCGGTCAGCGCGCCACGTCCCGCCTTTCACCGCATTTGCATTTTGGCGAAGTCAGCCCAGTGCAAATCTGGCGCGCTGTCAACGAAGCCGGTGGCGGCGACAAGTTTCTGTCCGAAATCGGCTGGCGCGAGTTTTCATCTCATCTGTTGCTTCACTTCCCGACGCTACCGGAGAAAAACCTGCGCCCCGCGTTCGACGCGTTTCCATGGCGCCACGATCCAGGTGCGCTCGCAGCCTGGCAGCGCGGCGTCACTGGCTACCCGGTGGTCGACGCCGCCATGCGCGAGTTGTGGGCCACAGGCTACATGCACAACCGCGCTCGCATGATTGCGGCCTCGTTTCTCCTTAAGCATCTACTGATTGATTGGCGGCATGGTCAGGATTGGTTCTGGGACACTCTGGTCGATGCCGACCTCGCCAACAACTCCGCCTCTTGGCAATGGGTGGCGGGCTCCGGCGCCGATGCAGCGCCGTACTTCCGTATCTTCAACCCGGTCACACAGGGACAGCGTTACGATGCTGACGGCGCCTACGTTAGGCGCTGGCTGCCGGAGCTAGCCGCGCTCCCCAACGCACTCATCCACGCGCCATGGGAAGCCAGTGCAGCGCAATTGGCTACAGCTGGCGTCGAGCTTGGGCGCGATTATCCGCATCGGATCGTGGAGCACGCTGAGGCTCGGGCGCGCGCCCTGGCCGCTTTCAAGGGGCTGTCATCCATGAGGAAAAGCGAACCGTAAGACCCACCGTCGCCTTTAAGGCGGCGGAGTTTGACCTAGATGTTACTCATGCAGCACCAGCCGGATACGGCGCTCGTGGCCTCACCCCGCCTGATTTCAGGGCTGCGCGCGCCGGCCAGCGCGAAGGCTGTGCTCCTCGCGCTCCTGAACATCCGCGACGGCGCGCTTGAAGCTCGCCTTCCCGACGGCGCTCTCCTTCGTTTTGGCGAGGCGTCGGGCCAAGCGGTGGCGCTGCGGGTGCGGGATTGGCGTTTCGCCCGCCGGGTGCTTCTCAACGGCGACATTGGGTTCGCCGAAGGCTGGATGGAGCGCGAGTGGGAGACAGACGACTTGCCTGGTCTGCTCGTCCTTCTGGCCAACAACATCGAGCGGTTCCGCCGCTATTTCGAAGGGAATTGGCTGGGCAAGTCGATCAACTGGCTTCGCCATGTTGCGCGGGACAACACCAAGACCGGAGCGCGACGAAACATCCACGCCCACTACGATCTCGGAAACAGCTTTTACGAGGCTTGGCTGGATCGGACCATGACCTACTCATCGGCGCGCTTCGACGCCGATGAACGAGACTTGGAGGCGGGGCAGGTCGCCAAATACCGCGCGTTGGCCGGGCATTTGCAGCTCAAACCCGGTGACCATGTGCTCGAAATCGGCTGCGGATGGGGTGGGTTCGCGGAGTTTGCGGCGCGCGAGTTTGGTGCGCGCATCACGGGCGTCACCATCAGCGACGAACAGCTCGTGTATGCTCGCCAACGTATTGAACGCGCCCGGCTCTCACACCTCGTCGATATCCGTCGACAAGACTATCGCGACATCGCAGGACAGTTTGACAAGGTGGCGTCGATCGAGATGTTCGAGGCGGTGGGCGAGAGATACTGGCCCGTCTACTTTGAGAAGATCTCAGAGGTATTGAAACCGGGCGGCCGCGCCGCGCTGCAAATCATCACCATCAAAGATGACCTGTTTGACCGGTATCGTCAGCGGGCCGACTTCATTCAGCGCTATGTGTTTCCCGGCGGCATGCTTGCGAGCATCGAACGGCTGAAGCTGGAGACGGCCAAAGCCGGGCTCTTGTGGCGCAAGATGGATGCTTTCGGCCAGTGCTATGCGGAGACGCTGTCGGAATGGGCGCGCCGCTTCCAAGCCAAATGGAATGACATTCGGGCATTGGGCTTCGACGAGCGGTTTAAGCAGCTGTGGCTGTTCTACCTGGGTTATTGCGAGGCGGGCTTTCGTACCGGTCGCACCGACGTGGTCCAGCTTGAACTCACGAAGCCTGCCTGACCTCGCGCTGCGCTGGCGGATGTTGCGAGCGGCCAGCGGGCGGCCTAGCCTGCATCGATGCCAGATCAAAACGATCCGATAGTTTCCTGCGAGTGGTTGGCGGAGCGGCTCGAGGCCCCTGACGTCCGTATCGTAGACGCCACTTGGTTCATACCGGGCGACCTGCGCGACGCACGTGCATTGTACGAAGAGCGGCGCATACCCGGTGCTGTCTTTTTTGACATCGACGAGATTGCGGACCGGCAGACATCCCTTCCCCATATGTTGCCGCCTCCAGCGGAATTTGCAGCCCGCGTCCGACGCATGGGGATTGGGGACGGCAGTCGGATTGTGGTCTACGACAGCGTCGGGATTTTTTCAGCCGCACGGGTGTGGTGGTCGTTCCGCGTCATGGGACACGAAGACGTGGTGGTCTTGGATGGTGGGTTTCCCGCGTGGGAAAGGGCCAAACTGCCCATTGAAAGCGGACCGCAAACCGTTCGTCGCGAGCGGCACTTCACGCCTAGGGTCCGCGCCGATCTGGTGCGCAATCTCGCTGACATGCGCCGCGCCACAGCTGCCGCCAATGTCGCCATTCTTGACGCAAGGCCGGCGCCACGCTTTCGCGGCGAAGTCGCGGAACCCAGGCCGGGTTTGCGCTCTGGCCACATGCCGGGAGCCTCAAACGTGCCCGCGTCAACGCTGCTAAACGAGGACGGACGCCTAAAAACGGAAACGGAGCTGCGGGAAATGCTCGCGCTTCACGCCATTGAGAACCAACCTGTCGTGTGCACCTGTGGCTCTGGTATTACCGCAGCAATCGTCGCCCTTGCGCTCGCGCGCATCGGGCGATGGGACGCTGCCCTGTACGACGGCTCCTGGGCGGAATGGGGCGCCCTGCCAGACACGCCCATGGAAACCGGTCCCTAACGCTGTGAATGACGATCTCTCAAATCGACGCTTGGCGACCATCTTGGTGCATGCCGGGCGCAACACAGCCCGCTCAGAAGGAGCGGTCAATCCTCCGATCCATCGCGCATCGACGATCATCATCCCTGACGTCGATGAACTCTATAACGCGCCACGAAAGACGTACGCCATCGAAGGCATGGCCGTGCAGGATGCGCTGCGGGAAGCGCTGTGCGCCGTGGAGGGCGCGTGCGATGCGGTGCTGACGCCGTCTGGACTAGCCGCGTGCACGCTCGCCCTGCTCGCCGTGGCGCGCAGCGGCGGCGAAGTCTTGGTCACCGACAGCGTGTACGGCCCGACCCGTCGATTCTGCGATACAGCACTGACGCGTCTGGGTGTTCGAACACGCTATTTCGACCCGCGCGTCGGCGGCGCCATAGCCAGCCTCATGACCGACGCGACCTGCGGGGTCTTTCTGGAATCTCCCGGCTCCCTGACGTTCGAAATACAGGACGTACCAGCGATTTCAGCGGTCGCACGCGCATCAGGTGTGCCGGTGATCCTCGACAACACCTGGTCGGCGGGGGTTTGCCTGAAACCTTTTCAGCATGGCGTCGATATTTCGGTCCAGGCGCTCACAAAGTACCAAGCTGGACATGCCGACGTCTTGATGGGCGCGGTGCTGACCGTGGGCTCCGAGTGGGGGCGGCGCGTGGCCGATACGCATCGGCAACTGGGTCTGTGCGTGTCCCCGGACGACGCCTACCTGGTGTTGCGGGGATTGCGCTCCATGGCTGTGCGGTTTGAGCGGCAGAGCGCCTCCGCGCTTGCGATCGCGAACTGGCTTGTGGGCAGGTCTGAGGTTGCCCATGTGCTGCACCCGGCGCTCCCATCCCACCCCGACCACGCGCTTTGGCGTCGCGACTTCACCGGCGCCTCAGGGGTGTTTGCGTGTGCTTTGCATCCCGTTTCGCACCAGCGCCTCAAGTCCATGCTTGAAGGTCTCCGGCTTTTTGCGATGGGCTTTTCCTGGGGCGGCTATGAGAGCTTGGTCGTGCCCGTCGACGGCAACATCAAGCGGACTGCCGCGCCTTGGCAGGCGCCTCAGCCGCTCCTGCGCTTCTCCATCGGACTGGAGCATGTCGACGACCTGATCGAAGACTTGGAGCAAGGTTTTCAGCGTCTGGCGACCCCGGCGTGACTCGAACACGCAACCGTCCGCTTAGAAGGCGGATGCTCTATCCAGTTGAGCTACGGGGCCGACTACGCCCTTGGTACCACGAGTGGGGCTGAGCGAGCGACGGTCAGTGCGACCACGGCTCACGCCGTCTGAAGGCAAAGTTCTCGGAATAGGACTTTATGTGCCGCTTGGGCTCGGGCGTCTCGACAACTTGGTGCGGGATGCCGTGCTCGCTTGCAAACGCAATTGCAGCCTCCTTGTCGTCGAATGCGAGTCGCACTTGGCGCGCGGTCTCAAGCGCTCCAGTCCATCCCATCAGAGCGTCTGAGCGCAACGCCGTGCTGGGTTCAAATTCGAGGAGCCATTTCTTTGTCGCGGCCTTGCCGGACTGCATGGCGGTCTTCGACGGACGATAGATTTTGGCCAACATTGCCGTGCCTCTATAGCCGCGGCCCTCCGAAGGCCAGCGCCGAAATCCGTGTCAGTTGAGCGCGTCTTTCAGCGCCTTGCCGGGCTTGAACCGGGCCTTGCGGCCCGCCGGCACCGCGACGTCCTCACCGGTCTTTGGATTTCGCGCAGTGCGGGCTGCCGTCGCCTTGACGTCGAACACGCCGAAGGCGGGCAGTTGAACCTTATCACCTCGTTTCAGGGCGCCGGAAATCACTTCGAAAACCGCGTTCACGGCCTCCTCGGCCCTGAGCTTTGAATCTCCGAGGCGCTCCGCAACATCAGCCACGAGTTCCGCTTTGTTCACGTCCAACCCCTCGCCCAAACGACCCTCGCCCTCCCCAGGGCGCACAGCCACCAAAGATCACGAACTAGAAGCAATTCGCGGCCGGGCGCAAGCGCGGCTGCACCCCAAACCGCTTCGCCGGCGCTAGTGCGGGCGCGCCCCTTCGCGCTCATCACCGCCCCCATCGCCGCGGCGGCTTTCGGCGAGTTCGTCCTGGTCCGTCCACTCCACGGGCGTCAGCGGCATCGTCAGGGCGTGCTGAAGCACCTCATCAATGGTGGAGACCGGGATGATTTCCATGCCCTTCTTCACGTTCTCGGGGATGTCCGCCAAGTCCTTCTCGTTGTCCTTGGGGATCAGGACTGTTTTGACCCCGCCTCTCAGGGCAGCCAGCAGCTTCTCCTTCAGTCCCCCGATCTGAAGGACACGACCCCGCAGTGTGATCTCGCCGGTCATCGCGATGTCCTTGCGGACTGGCACACCGGTCAACACTGAGACAATTGCAGTGCCCATCGCCACGCCAGCGGACGGACCGTCTTTTGGCGTAGCCCCTTCCGGCACGTGGACGTGGATGTCGCGCGTTCGGAACAGCGGGGGTTTTACGCCGAAACTGACCGCACGGGAGCGCACGTATGAGTTCGCGGCCGAGATCGATTCCTTCATCACTTCGCGCAAATTGCCTGTGACGGTCATCGTGCCCTTGCCAGGCATTGCGACCGCCTCGACGGTCAGCAATTCACCGCCGACCTCCGTCCAGGCGAGACCGGTTACAACGCCGACTTGATCTTCCTGGTCGGTTTCACCGTAGTTATACCGCCAGACGCCCGCGAAGTCGGCGAGATTCTTCTCGGTGACTTCGACTTTGGTTTTCTTCTTCTGTTCGATTTCACGCACCGCTTTGCGCGCAAGATTGCCGATTTCGCGTTCAAGGGAACGCACGCCGGCTTCGCGTGTATAGCGCCGAATGAGCTCTCGCAGCGCCCCTTCCGTTACCGTGAATTCGCTCTTCTTCAGGCCGTTGTTTTCGTACTGCTTCGGCAGCAGATGACGCTTGGCGATCTCGAGTTTTTCGTCCTCCGTGTAGCCTGGGATCCGAATAATCTCCATGCGATCAAGCAACGGTTGCGGCATGTTCAGGCTATTCGCTGTCGTGATGAACAATACATCCGACAGGTCGTAATCCACTTCGAGATAATGATCGTTGAAAGTTGAGTTTTGCTCTGGGTCCAGCACCTCGAGCAGCGCGGCCGCTGGGTCGCCACGATAGTCGGCGCCCAACTTGTCGATTTCGTCCAGTAGAAAGAGCGGATTCGACGACTTCGCCTTTTTCATTGACTGCACCACACGCCCCGGCATCGAGCCGATATAGGTCCGGCGGTGACCGCGGATCTCCGCCTCATCTCGCACGCCGCCAAGTGACATGCGGACGAAGTCACGCCCTGTCGCTTTCGCGATTGAGCGGCCAAGTGAAGTCTTGCCTACGCCCGGCGGGCCAACCAGGCAAAGGATGGGCCCGCGAAGTTTGTTCGTACGGGCCTGAACGGCGAGGTACTCGAGGATCCGGTCCTTTACTTTGTCGAGGCCATAATGGTCCTCGTCGAGCACAGCTTGCGCGGCGTCGATGTCCTTCTTGACCTTCTTCTTCACGCCCCAGGGGAGCGAAAGCAGCCAATCGAGGTAGTTGCGGACCACTGTGGATTCCGCCGACATCGGGCTCATCTGCCGAAGTTTTTTCAGTTCCGCTTCGGCCTTGGTCTTAGCTTCCTTCGAGAGCTTCGTGTTCTTGATCCGAGTCTCAAACTCGGTGATGTCCTCGCGCCCATCGTCGCCATCGCCCAGTTCACGCTGGATCGCCTTCATCTGCTCATTGAGGTAATATTCACGCTGCGTCTTTTCCATTTGACGCTTCACGCGATTGCGGATCTTCCGCTCCACCTGCAGCATGCCCACCTCGGCTTCGATGAGCTGCATGATGCGCTCAAGGCGTTGCGGCACGTCCGCCGCTTCGAGGAGCGCCTGCTTGTCTGGAATCTTCGCGGCAAGGTGGGCGGCGATGGAATCCGCGAGGCGCGCTGGCTCAGTGATCTGTGCGATCGCCTGTTGGACTTCGGGCGGCGTCTTGCGGGACAGCTTGACGTAATTGTCCCACTGCTCGAGCACCGCGCGAGCGACAGCGCGCGCTTCCGGAGAATCGGCGTTCTGCTCTTCGATCGCTTCGATCTCGGCCTCGAAGAATTCGCTGTTATCGGTGAATTCGGTGATGCGCGCGCGGTGCCCGCCCTCGACCAGAACGCGCACCGTGCCGTCGGGAAGCTTCAACAATTGTACAACGGTTGCGACCGTCCCCACCGTGAAGATGCGATCACGCGCCGGCTCGTCCTCGGACGCGTCCATTTGAGCCGCGAGCAAAATCTGCTTGTCGCGGCGCATGACTTCGTCCAGAGCCCGCACGGACTTCTCGCGGCCGACGAAGAGAGGCGCCGCCATCTTTGGATACACAACGATGTCGCGCAGCGGCAGGACGGGTAAGACGCGGCCTTCAGCCATCGGAACTCCTTCGGCGGGTTTGGAGCGACACGCCCACCCGACCATTTGTCATTGAAATGTGGAAGCGTTCGCGGCGCGCTTCAAGTGCGCGCCGCCGCTCAATCTGAAAGCAAGGACCCAGCGCCCTTAGCCGGTCGATTCCTGGCCATTGCGTGAATATATATGCAACGGCATCGCGCGTCCCTCAACGACATCGGCTGACACCACGACCTCTTCGACGCCGCGCATGGAAGGCAGTTCGAACATGGTATCCAGCAGGATGCTTTCCAGAATAGAGCGCAATCCGCGCGCGCCGGTCTTTCTTGCAATGGCTTTGCGCGCGATCGACCGGAGCGCCTCGTCCGGGAAGGAAAGGCGAATGTTCTCCATCTCAAACATTCGCTGATACTGCTTGACCAGCGCGTTCTTGGGCTCGGTCAAGATCGTGACTAGCGCGGGTTCGTCCAGATCCTCGAGCGTGGCGAGCACCGGCAAACGGCCCACGAACTCCGGAATGAGACCAAATTTCAGCAGGTCGTCGGGCTCGATTTCGCGAAGGATGTCACCCGTGCGCCGATCCTCCTCGTCGCGCACCGTGGCGCCGAAGCCGATCGACGAGCCCTTGCCTCGCTGCGAGATGATTTTGTCCAATCCCGCGAACGCACCGCCGCAGATGAACAGGATGTTCGTCGTATCGACCTGCAGGAACTCCTGTTGCGGGTGCTTGCGGCCGCCTTGCGGGGGGACGCTGGCGACCGTGCCTTCCATGATCTTCAACAGCGCTTGCTGCACGCCTTCGCCCGACACGTCACGCGTGATCGACGGATTGTCGGACTTGCGGCTGATCTTGTCGACCTCGTCGATGTAGACGATGCCGCGCTGCGCGCGCTCGACGTTGTAGTCGGCGGATTGCAGCAGCTTGAGAATGATGTTCTCGACGTCTTCGCCGACGTAGCCGGCTTCGGTCAGCGTCGTGGCGTCGGCCATCGTGAACGGCACGTCGATGATGCGCGCCAGCGTCTGGGCGAGCAGCGTCTTGCCGCAGCCCGTCGGGCCGATCAGCAAGATGTTCGATTTCGCCAGTTCAACGTCGGCGTTCTTGGACGCGTGGTTCAGCCGCTTGTAGTGATTATGAACCGCCACCGACAGTACGCGCTTCGCGTGCTCCTGGCCGATGACATAATCGTCAAGAACGCCCTTGATCTCCTTGGGACTCGGCACCCCTTCCTTGGACTTCACCAGCGAGGTCTTGTGCTCCTCGCGAATGATATCCATGCACAGCTCGACACACTCGTCGCAAATGAACACGGTGGGGCCCGCGATGAGCTTGCGCACCTCGTGCTGGCTCTTGCCGCAGAACGAGCAGTAGAGGGTGTTCTTGGACTCCCCGCCGGTGGTGTTCTTGCTCATGCGCGATCCTCTGGGGCGCCAACGGCCTGATTACGTCCGGGAAAAGCGGCGGCCTCATGGCCCCTCACCCCAACCCTGGTAAATGGTCGCTCGCCACCCCTTTCAAAAACGTTCACTATGTGACCGCCTCGGGTCCCCATACGACCATAGCAAGGATGGGGCCGCAAGCTTGTGGCGCGGCGGGAGATCCCGGGCCGTCAGCCTCTAACAGGGTTTATCGCCTCAAACATGGCTCGATGAGCCTTGTCGGCAAGGTCCGGTGGCGATCCTAGCCCGCACTTTCGGGAAGCTCGCGCTTCTCGTACACCCGGTCAACGATGCCCCATTTTCGGGCCTCTTCGGCTGTCATAAAGAAGTCCCGGTCCAGCGTGCGCTCGACTGTCTCGTAGGGTTGGCCGGTATGCTTGACGTATATCTGGTTGAGCCGGCGCTTGGTTTGAAGGATGTCTTCGGCGTGACGCTCGATGTCCGACGCAGGACCGCGGTACCCACCCGATGGCTGGTGAAGCATAACTCGGGCGTTTGGCAAGCAAATCCGCAGACCCTTTTCTCCGGCCGTCAGGAGCAGGGAGCCCATTGAGGCAGCCTGTCCAATGCAGACGGTCGAAACGGGACTGCGCACGTATTGCATCGTGTCGTAGATCGCCAGACCGGAGGTCACATACCCCCCGGGGCTGTTGATATACATGGCGATTTCCCGCTTCGGGTTCTCGGACTCCAAGAACAAGAGCTGGGCTGTGACCAAGCTCGCCAAGACGTCGTCAACGCCGCCGGTCACGAAGACGATGCGCTCCTTCAGCAGCCTTGAAAAAATGTCGAACGCGCGCTCGCCGCGGCTGGTCTGTTCAACCACCATGGGCACAAGGTTGGCGTAGGTTTCGATCGGGTCGAACGACGACATGGAGACCTTTCATTGGCGGCAGGGAATCGCCAGCCGCTCGGTTACCTCATATTTGCCGCACCCCCCGCCGCTGCAAGGGCCAGTTGCGACTATGCTCGCTCGGTCTTGGTTTTGCGCAGCGAAGGCAGATCGTCTTCCGCGAAAAGCGCCTCACGGGTTACGCTTTCGTTTCGAACTTGAATCAATTCCAGCAGGTAGTCGACGACCTTTTCCTCGTAGAGGGGCGCGCGGACATTGGCGACCATCGCTGGATTGCGACGATACATCTCAAAAATCTGCCGCTCCTGGCCGGGGAAGTTCCGCGCCTGCGCGGAGATGGCGCGCGCCACTTCCTCGTCGCTTACCTCTACGCGATGCTTCTGCCCGATGTCCGCCAGCAGCAGGCCAAGACGCACCCGCCGCTCGGCGATTTCGCGATATTCGGCCTTCAGTTCGTCGTCTGACTTACCAGCGTCCGAGGCATCCAGGCGTCCAGCGGCGCGGTCGGCCTCGATCTGGCGCCAAATCTGGCTGAACTCCGCTTCAACCATTCGCGGCGGCAACTCGAAATCATGGGCCGCGTCCAACTGATCGAACAAGGCGCGCTTCGCCTTCGTGCGGGATTGCTGCGCATGATCGCTGTCAATACGCTGCCGCAAGGCGTCCTTCACAGCCTTGAGACTGTCGAAACCCAGCTCCTTGGCCCAGCCGTCATCCGGCGCCCCCTGCTTGGGCTCGCGCACCAGTTTGATCTTAGTCTCGAACTCCGCCGCCTTGCCTTGAAGTGAAGACACCGGATAGTCGGTCGGGAACGTGACCTTGAGGGTCCGCTCGTCACCGGCCTTGGCGCCGACCAACTGGCTTTCAAAACCCGGGATGAACTGGTTGGAGCCAATGACGACCTGCGAATCCTGCGCCGTCCCACCATCGAAGGGCTCGCCATCGATGCGGCCGATAAAATCAATCGTCACAGCATCGCCGTCCGCGGCGGGTCCGCTCTTGTCCTCGTAGGCCCGGCTCTGCTTTGCGAGTTCGCCTAGCGCCTCTTCGACCTGCTCGTCGGCTACAGGCGCGGTCGGCCGGACAATCGAGATCGCCTTCAGGTCGACTGGATCGATCTGAGGCATGATTTCCAAGGAGAGTTCGAATTGCAGGTCAGATTGTCCCGCGACCACCTGGTTAATGTCGCTCTTGAGGTCGAGCGAGGGTTCGGACGCCGGCCGCGCGTTGACCTTTTCCAGGCTCTCTTTGGTCGATTTTTGAACCGTCTCGTTGATGATGTCCTGCATCATCGAGGGGCCGTAGACCTTACGGATATGGCTCGCCGGCACTTTGCCGGGCCGAAATCCGTTGATGCGCACACGAGGGCGCACTTCTTCGATCTTCGCGTTCAGTTGCGCCTGCAATTCCGCCGCGGGGACCAGGACATCGTAAACGCGCAGGAGGCCTTCGGAGCGACGTTCAGTCAATTGCATTACACG
Source organism: Hyphomonadaceae bacterium (assembly GCA_019753175.1). Classification (GTDB taxonomy): domain Bacteria; phylum Pseudomonadota; class Alphaproteobacteria; order Caulobacterales; family Aquidulcibacteraceae; genus Vitreimonas. The sequence continues at coordinate 112,529 of JAIELK010000018.1, read as the reverse complement.
GGCTTTCGATAACTCGCGCCGACGCTGCAAGTCACCTGCCCCGCCGGCTCCTGTAAGGAAAGCGGCGCTTATGGCAGGACGAACTCGCCTTGTCCACGCGCCAGCCCCCTACCCGTGGCGGAAAAATTGCAGCATCGTTAGACCCGAATGCAGCACCGACCGGAAATTGACGGCCTCCGCGCCGTGGCCGTCTTACCCGTTGTCCTGTTTCACGCGGGCGTCACCGCGTTTTCGGGCGGCTATGTCGGGGTAGACGTCTTTTTCGTCATCTCCGGATTCTTGATTACGGGGCTGATCAAGGAAGACCTGGAAGCGGGCCGCTTTAGCATTCTTGGCTTCTACAATCGGCGCATACGCCGCATCCTTCCCGCCCTCGTGTTCACGGCGCTGCTCACCTCAGTCGCAGCCTTTGTTTTTCTCCTGCCAAACTTCCTGGTCGACTTCTCCAAGAGCCTCGTCTCGGTTTCTACCTTCGTCTCCAACTTCTACTTCTGGAAAGCATCCGGCTACTTCGAGAACAGTGCGCACTTACGACCCATGCTGCATACTTGGTCGTTGGCGGTCGAGGAGCAGTTCTACATCTTCATGCCGATCGCGGCGTTCCTTGTGTACCGCTTCCTGGGCAAACGCTGGCTGCTGATCTTCGGACTGGGCGCACTCGCATCGCTCGCCCTGTCCATCTACGCCACCCAAGTCGGGCCGACTGCGAACTTCTTTCTGCTGCCCACGCGCGCCTGGGAACTCTTGCTCGGCGCATTGCTTGCGGCGCTGCCGGCGCGGACAAAATCCGGCTGGGTGTCACAGGTCGGATCATTGCTCGGCTTGTCGATGATTGCGTGGGCGGTCTTCACCTATGATGAGGCCACGCCGTTCCCGGGCGCTGCGGCGCTTGTGCCGTGCATAGGAACTGCGCTTGCGATCTATTTCGCGCATCCGCAACAGACCTTTGTGGGGCGCATCCTGACCTGGAAGCCGATGCTGTTCATTGGCCTCATTTCCTACTCGCTCTATCTCGTGCACTGGCCGATTGCGGTGTTTTGGCGCTATCTCACGCTGGAGCTGACGCCGGGCGCCCTCGGCGCAGCTGCGATCATTGTCGCCTCGACCGTTCTGGCCGCGTTTTCTTGGAAGTATGTGGAGCAGCCCTTCCGCAAGCGGGGCAAGGCCAGCAATTTGCAGGTCATTGGCGTGGGCGTCGCTGCCCTTGCAGTGGTGGGCGGCATCGGCGCGTTTGGTTGGGCGACCAACGGTTTGCCAGGCCGCTTCCCCCCAGACGCCTTGCCGCAATCGGCCGAGAGCACGGCTGCATCGTGGCGAAACGGAACATGCTTCCTCGAAGGCAATCTCGACTACTCGCGGTGGAGCGCAGAGGCATGCGTCATCAACTCGCAAGGCGACGTTCCGACGCTGCTTTGGGGCGATTCCTTTGCGGCGCATTATGTGCCCGGGCTCGTTGAAACGGCGAACGGCAGCGCGGCTCGTATCTATCAGTACACAGCCGCGGGATGCCCTCCCGTGCTTTCATACTATTCGTTCGCACGCCCCAACTGCCGCCCATTCAACGAACACGCGCTCAATCTCATCGACGAGCTCGGCGTCAGGCGCGTGATCCTATCGGCGCGTTGGGTGGACTTGCGATTGCGGGGACTGGACCAGCTGCGTTCGACGCTCGATGCGTTGCATGCACGCGGGCTCGAGGTCTACGTGATCGGCCAGTCGCCGATGTTCATTACCGATGTCGCTGTGGTCGCCGCGCGCACGGGAGGTGACAGCTGGACCATCAGCATCGACGCCGGCATCAACGAAGAACTGCGCGTTCTTAGCGCAGATGCTAAGTTCATCGATCCGCTGGACACGTTCTGCGAAGGCGATCGTTGCCTCTATCGCGTCGATGATCAGTTCCTCTACTGGGACTATGGCCACTTCAGCGGGGCCGGTAGCGCGCGGGCGGCGCGAGCTTACATGCCCCTCGGCGCCACCGCTCCATGATGGGGCTTCCCGACCGGCTCGGGCCGTGTATGAAGCGCGATCGTGCGGACGTGGCGGAACTGGCAGACGCACTGGATTTAGGTTCCAGCGCCGCAAGGCGTGCGGGTTCGACTCCCGCCGTCCGCACCAGCTAACGCGGCTGCGAGGTCGCCGCCGCTGCTCCTTCGGTCGGGGCGGGCGCCCGGGTCGCACCCCACTGCGCAACCGCCTCCGAAGCCGCCTCATTCAACTCATCGGGGAGCAGCTGACCTTGGGCGGTAATGTCGATGCGATAGCGGGCGCCGTCCGCCATGGGCCAATAAACGGCTTGGCCGTGCTCGGGAATGTCGACCATAGGCGCGTACTGAGAAACGCTTTGTGCGATGGGTAGGAAGTCAATCCCAGTGCGCCGCTGTGGGCGAAGATCGTACACAGTCGGCACCGTGGTCTGCGCCGTTGGGATGTCGCGATAGCGGCTATCGAACCGATCGAGCCGGTACTGTGCATCCAGCCCCAGAACCGTGGCCCATGGCTTCCAGCGCAGAACTCGAGCGCTAATCATCCAGTCATCACCAGTTGCGGCGAACGTGTGTACTGCGCCGGGCGCGCCATCCTCGGCCGGCGCCTCCGTGACAGTCACGTTGAAGGTGTTGCCGGTCTCGCCAACACGCTCAAACTCGATCGTCGCAACCTGCCGCTGGGCTTCTCCGAGCCGATGGTAGGTTTGAACGTTCAGTCCAATCAAAGCCAGCACTGCGCCAATGGCGAGGAACACCCCTCCGCCTAACACGCCGCGCCCTCCTTTGAAGGGACGCCCGCGAAACATCCAGCCGAGGCCGCTGAGCGCAATCGCCAAACCGATTACCGCCACGACGCCGGGAATGACCCACCACCACCACACCATGTCCGACCCCCTACATCAGGCGCGCCGCCATCGTTAGCGCAAAACCGGCCCGCGAAACAGCTCTTGACAGCCTTAGCCATGAACCTTGGCTGGCTCGGGCGCGAGCGCCTTCAGCACCTGCGGCAAGCGCTCTGGCAGGTCCTCCGCAATCAGGCCAGGGCCTACACGCTCCGCGGTAGCTGCATGCAACCACTGCGCGGCAGCGGCGGCTTCAAAGCTCTTCATGCCCTGCGCGATCAGACCCGCAACCGCACCCGCCAGGACATCGCCCGAGCCCGCAGTGGCGAGAAATGCAGTGCCATTCGTGGCAACGACTGCGCGTCCGTCGGGGGCGGCCACCACGGTGTCCGCTCCCTTCAACACGACAACGCAATGCGCGTACGCCGCGGCCGCGCGCGCGGCCTCTACGCGGTTGTGCGCGTTACTGAGCAGACCCGGGAAAGCGCGACGAAACTCACCAACATGAGGGGTTATCACATCGCGAGCGCCGAAGCCGTCCGTGATCGGCGACAAGAGAGTGAGCGCGTCGGCGTCCAACACCAGTGGACAACGGTCCTTTGCGTCGAGCGCGGCCCGCAAATTGGCATAGTGCGCATCCGAAAGCCCAAAACCTGGCCCTATCACGCCGCAGGTCGCCGTGTGCGCCAATTCCCCGTACGCGTCCTCGCTGACGGCCTCGCGAACCATGATTGCGGTGAGCTGCGCCGCGTTCTCATCGATTGCGTCGCTCGGGCTAACGACCGTCACCAGACCGGCTCCAACCCGAAGCGCAGCGCGCGCGGCGAGTCGCGCGGCGCCCGTGCGCGCGCGTCCGCCGCTCGCTACCATCACATGCCCACGCGCATGTTTGTGCGCCTCGGCATCCGGCCAGGGCAAAACCCACAGGGATGGATCATTCTCGAACAGAGTGACACGCTGTTCATCTATCGCCGCTTGCGGAGCGCCGATGTCGGCCACGACAACCTCGCCGCAATGAGCGCGCCCCGGATAGAGCACGTGCGCGAGTTTCTTGCGGACAAAGGTGACGGTCAAAGCCGCGCGAAAGTGCGCTTCGCCCAGGGGCTGTCCGGTGTCACCCTCGATACCGCTGGGGATGTCGATGGCGACGACGCGCTCGGGGCGCAAAGCCTGAGCGAGCCGCGCCGCGTCGCCCTCCAGGGCGCGCGACAAGCCAGCACCGAACAATGCATCGACAAAAAGGTCGGCCATCGGGTTGTCTTGCCCGATCGTATGTGTCTCGCCGTCCCAAGCCGCCGCGGCCGCCGCCGCATCGCCGCGCAGCGCCTCCTTGGGAGTCAGCGTTTCGACCCAAACCGGCCACCCGCGCGCACGAAGATGGCGCGCAGCCACCCAGCCGTCGCCGCCATTATTGCCGGGACCGCAGAGAACCGCCGTCGGCCTCGGCCCAAGCCGCGCGGCGATCTCACCCGCGACGGCTTGGCCCGCATTCTCCATGAGCGTCCGCGTCGGCACGCCTAACCGCGTTGCCGCCGCGTCGATGGCGGCCATTTCAGCGACCGTGACGATCTCACGCCCCATCAGCGATCTCCCAATCAGCACCTTAGCCAGTTCGCACTGCAAGCCAAACCCGCTCAGGGTCGGCCCTGCAAAGCGTTACCCTCGCTATGCTCGTTCGGCGCTTCCCGACTCGGCTTGCGCCGTTCAAGAATGCAGCGCGAATCGCAAAAAGAGGCGGTCAGATGAAGAAGGTCGAGGCGGTCATCAAGCCGTTCAAGCTGGATGACGTGAAGGACGCACTGCAAGAGATCGGCATCCAAGGCATGACGGTGATCGAAGCCCGCGGTTTCGGTCGCCAGAAGGGCCACGCCGAACTCTACCGGGGCGCTGAGTATGTCGTCGACTTCCTTCCCAAATTGAAGGTCGAAGTGGTCGTCGCCGACGATCAGGTCGAAGCCGTCATCGACGCGATTCTCAAGGCCGCAAAGACCGGAAAGATCGGCGACGGGAAGATATTTGTTCTCGATGTCGCCAACGTCGTCCGCATCCGCACGGGCGAAACCGGTCCGGCCGCCGTCTAAACCTCGCTCTCCCAGGGGAACATCATGTCAGACGAAGTGCTCAAACTCATCAAGGACAAAGAAGTACAATATGTGGACCTGCGCTTCACCGACATGCGCGGGAAAATGCAGCACGTCACGTTTGACGCGAGCATGATCACCAAGGACGTTTTCAGCGAGGGGCTAATGTTCGACGGCTCCTCCATCGCCGGTTGGAAGGCGATCAATGAGAGCGACATGGTCATGCGGCCCGATCCAGCAGGCGCTCATATCGACCCGTTCTTTCAGCAGACAACGCTCGCTCTGTTCTGCGACATTCTTGAGCCTGGCACATTGCAGCCTTATACGCGCTGTCCGCGCGGCATCGCTAAGCGCGCGGAAGCGTATGTCAAATCTTCAGGCGCGGGCGACACCGCTTACTTCGGTCCGGAAGCCGAGTTCTTCGTCTTCGACGATGTGCGCTGGTCTACCGACCCTTGGAACACTGGCTATTCGTTCGACTCCAGCGAGCTGCCGGTGAACACCAACAAGCCGTACGAAGGCGGCAACATGGGTCATCGTCCCGGCCCGAAGGGCGGCTACTTCCCGGTGCCGCCGATCGACTCGTTGCAGGACATGCGCGGCGAAATGCTGGAAGTGATGGGCCAGATCGGCCTGCAGCCGGAGAAACACCACCACGAAGTCGCGCCAGCGCAGCACGAACTCGGCCTGAAATACTCGACGCTGACGCAGATGGCCGACAACATGAATCTGTACAAGTACATCATTCATCAGGTGGCGGCGTCCTACGGCAAATCCGCAACCTTCATGCCCAAGCCATTCTTCAAGGACAATGGCTCGGGCATGCACGTTCACATGTCGATCTGGAAGAAGGACAACAACCTGTTCGCGGGCGATCGCTATGCCGATCTCTCCGAGGCCTGCCTCTTCTACATCGGCGGCGTCATCAAGCACGCGAAGGCGATCAACGCATTTTCCAACTCGACGACCAATTCCTACAAACGCCTTGTGCCAGGTTACGAGGCGCCTGTGCTGCTGGCCTACTCGGCGCGCAACCGTTCCGCCTCGTGCCGCATTCCGCACGGCACTGGCGCGAAATCGAAGCGCGTGGAGGTTCGCTTCCCCGATCCGGCTGGCAACATGTACCTGACGTTCGCCGCGTTGCTGATGGCCGGTCTCGACGGGATCGAGAAGAAAATCCACCCCGGCGAACCGCTCGACAAGAACCTTTACGATCTGCCGCCGGAAGAGCTCAAAGACGTGCCGACCGTTTCCGGTTCGCTGCGCGAGGCGCTGACGGCGCTCGATCGCGACCGCGCTTTCCTGAGCAAGGGCGGCGTCATGAGCGACGACCTGATCGACGCCTACATCGATCTCAAAAAGGAAGAACTCGATCGCTTCGAGACGCATCCGCATCCGGTTGAGTTCGACATGTATTACAAGGCGTAATCAAATCATCATCGCGCGCGTTGCGGGCCGGGAGCGATCCCGGCCCGCGTTGCTTTGCGTCGTTGCTCGTGCGCGCCGAAACGGCGACAAGCAGGACGAACTGGAGCTGCCTTATGACCGACGCACCCCGGGGACCGCTGGCCGGCGTCCGCGTACTCGATGTCACCCGCGTACTCGCGGGACCCTATTGCACCACGCTGCTGTGGGAATTGGGGGCGGAGGTGTTGAAGGTCGAAATGCCCGGGCACGGCGACGATACGCGCGCCTTTCCGCCCTACAAGAATGGCGAAAGCGTCTATTTTGCCAGCATCAACCGCGGCAAGCGCTCGATCGCGCTCGACCTCTTTCAAGCCGATGACCGCGAGATATTCGAAGCACTGCTGACGCGCGCGGACGTTCTGATTGAGAACTTCCGTCCGGGCACAATGGAGAAGCTCGGTTACGCGTACGCGCAGGTACAAGCCAAAGCGCCGAGCATCATCTATGCGTCCATTTCCGGCTTCGGGCACACCGGACCCTATCGCGACCTCCCCGCCTATGATCTCATCGTCCAGGCGCTGGGCGGGATGATCTCGATCAACGGGCCGGAGGGCGGCCCCGGAGTGCGCCTCGGCATCTCGCTCGGCGATCTCGCCGCCGGCACGTTCGCCGCACTCGCCATTTCATCGGCGCTGTACGAACGCAAGACCAGCGGCCGGGGCCGATTCATTGACATCGCCATGCTCGATGTGCAGACCATGCTGTTGGAAAGCGCACTGGTGCGCCAGTTCGCAACCGGCGAAACACAGACTCCAACCGGTTCGCGCCACCCGGTGATTACGCCGTTCGACGTCTTCCAAGCCCAGGACGGTCCGATCGCCATCGCCTGCGCCAATGATCGGTTGTTTGAGGAGCTTTGCTCAGCCATCGGCAAGGCGGCGCTTGCAGCAGACGCCCACTACAACAACCTCTTCGCACGCTTCGCCAATCACGCGGCGCTTAAGGTGGAGCTGGAACAGGCGCTCGCGACCAAACCGGTTGCGGAATGGGTGCGGCTTCTGCGCGGACGAGGCTTGCCCGCTGCGCCGATCCACTCGATGGCCGATGTCGCCAACGACCCTCAACTGCAAGCGCGCAACATGTTCGTCGAAGTCGACGATGCCGAAATGGGCAAGCTCAAGATGACCGGCAGCGCGTTCAAGATTTCAGGCTATCCCGAAACGACCACGCGGCCAGCGGCCCCCAATCTCGACGAAGCCAGGGCCGATGTGCTGGCGGAGTTGGGTCGTCCCGACGAGCCGCAGCGCGAACGCGTGCGCCAAGGTGAAAGGCCAGGCCTCTGGTGAGCGGGCTCGCCACGGGCGCCTGTCCACCGGCTTAACCACCTTGAAACGCATCGGCATCTTGCTTGGTCGCTCTCGACTCCCGGTAAGAAGACCCCCATGAGCACAGCGCAGCAGAAGCGGCAGGACCAGGTGGGCGACGACAATCTCTGGGACGAAGGCTTGTTTGGCGGCGGCGAGGCCCCTCCGGCCGCGGCGGGAGGCTACACCGCCAAAGACATCGAAGTCCTCGAAGGCCTAGAGCCGGTGCGGAAGCGCCCGGGGATGTATATTGGCGGCGTCGACGAGCGGGCGTTGCATCATTTGTTCGCGGAAGTGCTCGACAATTCCATGGACGAAGCGGTCGCGGGCTATGCTGATCGCATCGAGGTCGAACTGGAGGCAGACGGCACGCTGCGCGTCACCGACAATGGCCGCGGCATGCCGGTCGATCCGCATCCGAAATTTCCCAAGAAGTCCGCGCTCGAAATCATCATGACCGTACTGCACGCGGGCGGAAAGTTCTCAGACAAGGTGTACCACACCTCCGGCGGGCTGCATGGCGTCGGCGTTTCCGTGGTGAATGCGCTGAGCGACCGCGTCGAAGTGGAAGTCGCCCGCGACCGCAAGCTTTACCGGCAGACGTTCTCGCGGGGGACGCCGACCAGCAAATTGGTTGAAGCCGGCGCCGCGCACAATCGGCGCGGCACCACCGTGCGCTTCCACCCCGATGCCCAGATCTTCGGCGAGGGCGCGGCGTTCAAGCCGGCGCGGCTGTTCCAGATGGCGCGCTCGAAAGCCTATCTCCAGCGCGGCGTGCAGATCCGCTGGAAGTGCGACCCAGCCCGCATCAAGGACGACACGCCCGCCGAAGCGGTGCTGCATTTTCCCAATGGATTGGCGGATTTTCTGGCGGCGCTTGTCAAGGACAAGCGCGCCATCGTCGGCGAGCCGTTCACGGGAAGGAGCGAGAAGAACGGCCCGCACGGTCGCGTCGAATGGGCGGTGACTTGGGTCGGCGACGGCTTCGGCGAAGCCGACGGTTTCCTGCGCTCCTATTGCAACACCATCTACACCCCCGACGGCGGCTTCCATGAGGCGGGTCTGCGCGCGGCGTTATCGAAAGGGCTGAAGGCCTATGCCGAACTCAAGAACAACAAGAAGGCCGCGCTGATCACGCAGGAAGACGTGATGAACACGGGCGCGGCGCTCGTCTCCGTGTTCATTCGCGATCCGCAGTTCGAGGGCCAGACCAAGGGGCGCTTGGTTTCCACGGAAGCGGCCAAAATCGTCGAACAAGCCGTGCGCGATCCGTTCGATCACTGGCTCGCGGCCAATACCGCCGACGCCAATCGCCTGCTCGACTGGTGCATCACCCAGGCCGAAGATCGGATGCGCCGGCGCAAAGAAAAGGAAGTCCAGCGCCAGAGCGCGACGCGCAAACTACGCCTACCCGGCAAGCTCGCCGATTGTTCGCGCGCCGGCGACAAGGACACCGAGATCTTCTTAGTCGAAGGCGATTCAGCCGGCGGTTCGGCCAAGCAGGCGCGCAATCGAGAAACGCAAGCGATCCTGCCGCTCCGCGGCAAAATCCTGAACGTCGCGTCTGCCGGCGGCGAGAAAACGTCGAACAACGCCGAGCTGAACGATCTCGCCTTGGCGCTCGGCGTACAGCCTGGGTCGAAGTTCAAGCTCGACGATCTGCGCTATGAGCGCGTGATCATCATGACCGACGCCGACGTCGATGGCGCCCACATCGCCTCGCTGTTGATCACCTACTTCCACAAGCAGATGCCGCAACTCGTTCGCGCCGGGCGCTTGTATCTGGCGCTGCCGCCGCTCTATCGCGTCACTGCCGGCAAGGAAAGCATCTACGCCCGCGACGACGCGCACAAGGAGGCGCTGCTCAACGGCCAATTCAAGGGCCGCAAAGTCGACATCTCACGCTTCAAGGGCCTCGGCGAAATGATGCCAGGCGATCTGAAGGAAACCACCATGGACCCCGCAACGCGAACACTCGCGCGCGTGGTGCTCACCGACGACGGCGCGCCGGATTTCGAGATCCTGATCGAAACGCTGATGGGGAAGAAGGCGGAGTTGCGCTTCAACTACATCCAGGCGAACGCGAAGTTTGTTGCGGATGTGGACGTTTAGCTCTATTCATCCCTCGCGATAATTTCATCCAGCCGTTTCTTCAGTGCATCCAAATAGTGCGCCGCGTAATCGCCAGCACTCACAATTTCGATCTGATGCAAGATGCAACGCCGCGCCAGTTCGGCAGCACTTCCCCGAAACCTATGTTCGTATTCCTGAGCAGTTGGTTCTCGCCAGGCATCCGGCCCGTTACCTTGTGCGTAGGCCTGAAAGTCGTAGCAATGCCCCTCCCCCAAGGGACCCCCTGCAAGAGGACACATTACGACCACGTCGTTGGCAGCCTTTTTGGAGCCACCATCAATGTCTCGGCAATTGATTAACGGCGGAACGATCAACATGGCTACGCCTTCCCACCAATCTCCACGAGTGGCTCGCCGCTTCGGGCAAGCGTCAGCGCTGCCGACAACTGATCTCGCAGCATCGCCAGCAGATACGCCGTACTTGTGTTGCCGCACGAGAGCAGGATGATAGCGGGTGGCGGACCTAGGCGCGTCACAAGCTCAGCAAAATCACGGTCCTTGGTAATCAAAATTTTTGCTCCCTTCCTAGCCGCATCGAAAATCACGCGGTCGGAAGCACGGGCCAAACCGAGGTCACGCACCTGGACACACGGCTCGCCAAATTCTGCGGCGATCCACTTCGCTAATGCGGGCGACAAATGGTTATCCAGCCAGATCGCCACGAGCCACCCGCTATTCGGCCGCGATCAACGGGTGATCCACCCGGCGGCCAGCGAACGCCAGCGCCGCTTTGATGTCATCCAGTTCCAGATCAGGCAGCTCCTCCACGATCTCCGCATGCGAAAGCCCCGCCGCCAGCAGGTCGAGCACGTCCACGACACGAATGCGTAGGCCGCGGATGCAGGGCCGGCCGCCGAACTTGTCGGGCTCGGAGGTGATGCGTTTGAGCAAATCGTCCATAAAGATAGAGTACCACAAAGTGGTCGAAAAGGCAGAGTCGTCCTTGTCGTTGGGCGCGCATGAGGAAGGGAGGGCTGGGGAAATCGTTGACTTCCCGCCCAAATCCCCCCACATCGCACTTGTCCGTTGTGCGCGCCGTGAGGGCGTGCTCGCCCTTGCCGAGAGCCCCCGTCTCAAACCGGAGACGATGCCGGCTCAAAGCGCCAACCGAGCGGCCCGCTTGTTTTCGCGTCCGAAGCGAAGACCGCGCGCCCAAGTGAGATTGAATGAATTCCGAACCTACCGCGCCCGCAGGCGCTGAACCTGCGAACACCTCCTCCATCACCTTCGACGATCTTGGCCTCTCGGCCGATACGCTGCGCGCGGTGAAGGAGGGCGGCTATAACACGCCGACCCCGATCCAGGCAGCCGCCATCCCCGAAGTGCTGAAGGGCCGCGACATCCTCGGCATCGCCCAGACCGGCACCGGCAAGACTGCGTCCTTCACGCTGCCGATGATCGATATTCTCTCGGCCGGTCGCTCGCGCGCACGCATGCCGCGCACACTCATCCTGGAGCCAACGCGTGAACTCGCGGCGCAAGTGGCCGAGGCGTTCGACAAATACGGCAAATACCAGAAGCTCACCAAGGCGCTGCTGATCGGCGGCGTGTCCTTTGGCGATCAGGACGCCCTACTCGCGCGCGGCGTCGACGTGTTGATCGCCACGCCGGGACGCCTGCTCGATCATTTCGAGCGCGGCAAGCTTCTACTCACGGGCGTGCAAGTGATGGTTGTCGACGAAGCCGACCGCATGCTCGACATGGGCTTCATCCCCGACATCGAGCGCATTTTCAAACTGACGCCGTTCACACGCCAGACGCTGTTTTTCTCGGCGACCATGCCGCCGGAAATCACCCGGCTCACTGACCAGTTCCTGCACAATCCGCTGCGCGTGGAAGTGTCGAAGCCAGCGACGGCCGCGAGCACGATCGCACAACGCGTCGTGATGCTGCCGGGCGGTGATCCGCGTACGCGCCGCGCTGGCCTGCGCGCCGCCATCGACGCCAGCGATGTCAAGAACGCCATCATCTTCTGCAACCGCAAGACCGACGTCGACGTGGTGGCGCTGTCGCTGAAGCGGCACGGCTACAACGCCGCGCCGATCCACGGCGATCTGGAGCAAAGCCTGCGCACCAAGACGTTGGATCGCTTCCGCTCCGGCGATCTGCAGTTTCTCATCGCATCCGACGTTGCCGCGCGCGGGCTCGACATTCCCGATGTCAGCCACGTCTTCAATTACGAGCCGCCGCGCTCGCCCGACGACTATGTGCACCGCATCGGCCGCACTGGGCGCGCCGGCAAGCACGGCGCCTCGTTCACGCTTGTCGGCCCCAGCGACAGAAAAAGCGTGGAAGCCATCGAGAAGCTCACCGGCAAAGCCATCGAGAAGGCCGAGATCGCCGGTCTGCCCGCAGCAGCGCTCGGCGACCCCTCCGATCGCGGCGGGCGTGGGCGGCGCGCGGAGGAGCTCAAGCGCGAACACTCCAAGCGCCTCTCTGAGAAGAAGCAGAAGTACATGAAGCGCGACGAAACGCGCGGCGAAGCCCAGACCGAGCCGGTGAAGCAAACGGAAAGAGCCCCCGAACCGCGGAAGGACAAACCGCCTGCTAAGCCGGCGCATGAACCGCGGGCGGCTACCGAGCAAGGCGTGCAAGGCTTCGGCGACACGATGCCAGCGTTCCTGAAGCGGAAATAGGACTTACCTATCGTGCAGCCGCGACGCCCGCCGCACTCCGGCTCGCGTGTACGCTTGATAGAAAAGCCATCAGCGCTTGAGCCGATTGATCGGGAACTTCCTCCATCGGCACGTGTCCGACGTCGTCAAACTCGACCGCCTGCGCGCTCGGAATGGTCGCGGCGTAGAAGCGGCCCGCCTCGACAGGGATCAGATTGTCCTGGATCCCGTGCATCACCAGCGTGGGCGTCGCGATTTCGCCCAGCCGCTCCGGCGGGGCGCCGTTCTGTGTGATGTTGAGGAGGATACGGCGGTGTCCCGGCGCGCGCGAGAGCTCGACGTAACGGTTGACCATCGCGCGATCCACCAAGCTATCGTCGATGAACGCCGACCTTAGCCCTTGTCGGGCTAACGGACGCATCTCCAGGTTTCGAATAGCCGTGCCGATCACGGGCGCTCGAATCAAAGAGAAAATCACTGGCGGCGGGCCTTCGCGCTCGGCTTCGGCGCTACGGTCCGGACGCCAGCCTGCGGCGTTCACCAGCACCAGCGCTGTTAGGTCTTCTGGATACTCTAGCGCATAGTTCCAGGCCACGGCGCCGCCCATCGAATTGCCAGCGAGGGTGAAACGCTCAATGCCCTTAAGCGCGACAAACTCATTCACTGTGGCGACGAAGCTCATAGTCGACGGTTCGTAGCCACGTGGCGCCCGCGTGAGGCCGTGCCCCGGCAGATCAAGGCTTATGACACGATAGCGCTCGCTCAGCCGATCAGCCCACGGCTCCCATGTATGGAGCGAAGCGGCAAAGCCGTGCAGCAGGATGAGCGTCGGCGCATCCGAGGGGCCCTGGTCGCGAAAATGCAGACGCACGCCATCGGAAAGTTCTACGAACTCCGACTCCGGGCTGGCGTACTTGGCTTCAAGCCGCTCGTAGGGAATGTCCGGCCGTTGCAGCGCGAGAAAGGCGAGCACGATCACCAGCACAGTCGCACTCATGGCCCACAAACTCCATTTCAGCAGCCTAAGCATTGGCTAAGGCTTGAGCCTCGCCGCGACTTGTTTGCGAAAGCTCTCGCCATATGGCGGGCGCATGATCGAGAGCAGATCAGGCTTGATCTGTCGATAGATCGCCTTCTCGTGGCTGAACTCGCGGAATCCGCGCTCGCCGTGATAGGCGCCCATTCCCGAAGGGCCAACGCCGCCAAACGGCAAATCGTCCATGGTGAAGTGGAAGATCACGTCGTTGACCGTGACCCCGCCCGATGTCGTCCGCGTCAGCAGCTGTTCGCTTTCTGCTTCGTCCTCGCCGAAATAATAGGCCGCCAGCGGACGCGGACGCGCGTTGATTTCTGCAACTGCGCCATCGAACGTCTCGTAAGTCCGGATCGGCAGCACCGGGCCGAATATCTCCTCCTGCATTACGGCCATTTCGTCGGTTGCGCCGACAATCAGCGTTGGCGGAATCTTTCGGTGCTCCTGCTGACTGAAGCTCTCCCCAGCCGGATTGATCTCAATAACCTCACCGCCTTTGGCGCGCGCATCCTCGACATAGCCTCGCACCCGGTCATAGTGACGTTGCGCGACCATCGCCGTGTAGTCGGGGTTGTCTTTGATGGTTGGAAACATCTTCGCCACCGACGATTGAGCCGCGCGCACAAAGCCGTCCACGCTCTCGCGCGGCGCTAGGACATAATCCGGCGCAAGGCAGATTTGGCCGGCGTTCATGGTCTTGCCAGCCATCACGCGCGCGGCGGTTTTCTCAAGGTCAGCGCTCTTGCCGATCACCACGGGCGATTTGCCGCCAAGTTCGAGCGTGACTGGTGTCAGGTTGTCAGCCGCCGCACGCATGACATGGCGGCCCACGGATGTCGCCCCCGTGAAGATCAGGTGATCGAATGGCAGGCCGGCAAACGCGGCGCCGACCTCCGGCCCCCCCTGGAACACAGCGATTTCGTCATCGTCAAAATAGAGATCGATCGTCTGCGCCAGAAGCGCCGATGTGGCTGCGGTGAACTCGGACGGTTTCAGCATCACTCGGTTGCCCGCGGCCAACGCCGCTGCGATCGCATCGAACGACAGCTGCACCGGAAAGTTCCAGGGAGTCATCACGCCGACTACCCCCTTTGGCTGATACCGCACTTCCGCTTTGCCGCCCAGCACCGCCAACGGAGCCGGGCTCACCTTGCGCTTCTGCGGCCGCATCCAACCATCCAGGTTGTCTCGTGCATATTTCAGAGGCCCGATCGCGCCGGCGATATCGGTGAGCCGAGACATATCGGGGGAGCGCGCGCCGAAATCTGTGTTAAGCGCTTGGATGAATTCATCCTGATGCGTCAGCAGCAGCGAGATGCAGCGGTTCAGCCGGTCCTTACGTAGGGCCGCGCTGGGTGCGCCTTTGGTCACGTGCATCCGCTTCTGAAGGCCCAGGACCTCCGCCATCCTGGCTTTGGCCGTCTCGGCTTCAACGCTCACGGGCTTGTTCATTTCGGCCTCCTGCGGAGCAAGCTAATGGTTGCCGCGGACGTCAAGGCAACCGGCAAATTTCATTTGGTAACTAGGTTGTTTACCACTCGTCCATAACCTCACGGCTAGCTCTGTCACCATAGCAGAATCCGGGCGCGCTCGTGAAAGACCAAGACGCATTGCTGCAGGGACCGAGCGGGGATGGCATCGCTCAGGATGTGATGCGGCTGATGCGCCAGCACAATGTGCCGCCTTCCGCCGCCAACTATCAGATTTGGCTGGCCTACAGACTTGGGACGCCGGCCCCGCTGCGTGACGTGATCGATCAGCGCCTCGCCTCGGGAGACCGTTTCGGCCCCGATTTTATGGCTGACACTTACGAGCGCTTCTTTGGCTCGCTACAAGTCTCGGGCCAATTGCTGATCGCCGGGGAACGCATCGCACGCGACCTTGAGCAAGTGATGGCGATCATCAGCTCGGCCGAAGAAAAGAACGACCGTTATGGGCGTCAGCTTGAAAGCGCCGCGTCGAACCTGAGCAGCGGTCTAGCGCCCGAGCAGGTGCACCAAATCGTGGCTAGCCTCGCCGCCGCAACCCTCGACATGGCGCAGCACAACAAGCACCTAAACCAAGAACTTCATCGTTCCTCTCTTGAGATGGAGAGCATGCGCAAAACGCTCGAAGCCGCGCGCGTTGAGTCGCTCACTGATTCACTGACAGGTCTCGCAAACCGGCGCATGTTCGACGAGACGCTGCGGCTTCGCATCGATGAAGCGCGCGCGCACCGTACCGACCTGTGTCTGATGTTATGCGACATCGACCACTTCAAGCGTTTCAACGACACCTGGGGTCATCACACCGGGGACCAGATCCTGCGATTCCTGGCGAGCGCCATGCAAGCGCACGCACGCCCCGACTTTATCGTCGCCCGCTACGGCGGTGAAGAATTCGCGATGATCATGCCGCGGACCGACGAGCGGCTCGCTGCACAGTTCGGCGATGCATTACGCATTGCCATCCAAGCCAAGCGCTTGCGCCGGCGATCCACTAACGAAGATCTCGGCCAAGTGACCGTTTCGGTAGGCATCGCCAAACTGCAACCTGCGGACACGCCCGTCGGCTTCCTGGAACGCGCGGATGCGTGCCTGTACGCCTCAAAACGAAACGGTCGTAATCGCGTGACGACCGACGCGACGCCGGTTCTTTACGTAGCGTAGCGTTTCCTGACCCTCTCCGGCGCGCTAGCATGCGGGTGACAAGGAGGCCGCATGCAAAAAGTGCAGTACGAGCTGGAGGGCGCGGTAGCGCGCATCGTTCTCAATGATCCCGCCACGCTGAACGCCGTCGACCCTCTCATGGTGACGGAATTGAAGGATGCTTTCGAACGTGCATCCCGCGAGGCCCGTTGTGCGCTCCTCACAGGCGCTGGGCGCGGTTTCTGCTCTGGCGCCAATCTCAACGCCAATGAACGGGCGGTCGACGAGCAAGGCCGTATCGATGCGGGCGATCGATTAGAGAAGCAATACAACCCGTTCATTCTGCAATTGCGGGATTTGCCGATACCCTTGATCACTGCGGTGAACGGGGTTGCAGCCGGGATCGGCTGCTCGTTCGCACTCATGGGCGATCTCGTGTTCGCAGGCGAGAGCGCCTACTTCTTGCAGGCGTTCCGCCGCATCGGACTGGTCCCGGACGGGGGCTCAACGTTCCTGCTGCCGCGCCTTGTCGGACGAGCGCGGGCAATGGAGCTGATGCTGCTGGGGGAGAAATTGCCGGCGCGTCAGGCCGCGGAGTGGGGCTTGATCTACCGCTGCGCGCCTGACGCTGAGCTCATGCAGATGGCGATGGAGCGCGCCGCTGAGCTCGCTTCGGGTCCAACGCGTGCGCTCGGCCTCATACGCAGATTGGCTTGGGCATCGTCAGACAATACGCTCGAGTCGCAACTCGCCGCCGAACGTGACGCGCAACGCCACGCCGGCCATAGTCCTGACTTCGTTGAAGGCGTGACTGCCTTCCTCCAGAAGCGCCCGGCTAAATTCACTGGCGCCTGACCTGCCGTCCGCCAACGCTATTCGGTGACCATCAGCAAGACCGAGCGCATCTCATGGGAGGCTGCGCTTGGGTTTCTTCTTCTTGGCCTTGCTCTTGGTCTTGGGCTTCGCCAACGCAGCCGCGCGAGCGACGGCGAGAGCCTTGCCGCCCCATTCGGTCGCAAGTTCGGGATCGTCGAGCGCAGAGTCCGGCAGACGCCAATATCCCATCTCCACCTTCTCGCCGGCGCGTGGACCGCTCGTGGGCGCCCACACGAAAGGGCCTGAGCCTTCGGCGCGGAGAGCGACTTGCAGAGCCGCGTCCGCCTTCAAATAGATGATGTCGTCGGCAAGCAGGAGAAACATCACGCCCTCGCAATACCCGCCAGCGCCGCCGAACATGCGCCTAATCGTGATCGTCCCAAGGCCTGCGAACAGCTCCCGCACGAAGTCGTGGAAGCTGTCGCCGCGCACGGCCCCTATGCCCCTTCTTTTGCAGCGACGATGGTTACGCTTTCTCCGCAGCCGCACGCGTCAGTCTGGTTGGGGTTCTTGAACACGAATTTTGAGGCCAGACGCGACGTCTCGTAGTCGATTTCTGCGCCCAGGAGAAACATCACGGCGTCGGCCTTGACCAAAATACGAACATCCTTGTCTTCGACCAGTTCGTCGAACGGCGCTGGTTCGTCGGCATAATCCATCACGTATTCCATGCCCGCGCAGCCGCCATTCTTCACACCGACCCGCAGGTAGGGCTTCGAAGCCGCGGCCATCACATCCTTCACGCGCGCGGCGGCGGCGGCGGACAACGTGACAATCTTGGGACGAGGTCTGCGTGTCATGGTCTCAACTCGTCGGCACTACGCCGTGGCTCACGGCAACGCCTCACAACATGTTCAGTTCGAGCTTCGCTTCGTCGCTCATCCGCGCCGGTGTCCACGGCGGGTCAAACACCAGCTTCACTTTGGCGCTTTTGACGCCGCTCACCTTCAGCGCCGCGGCTTCGACCCAACCCGGCATCTCGCCAGCCACCGGGCATCCAGGAGCGGTCAGCGTCATGTCGATGTCCACATGGCCTTCCTCATCGATGTCGACCTTATAAATGAGGCCAAGTTCGTAGATATCAACCGGAATTTCCGGGTCGAACACGGTTTTGAATTGGACCACCAACTCATCGGTGATGCGGTCCAGATCGGCCTGACTTTGCGCCGGCGCAGCGTTGGTCGCGGTGTCTGCCATGGCCTACCCCAGCAACTTGCGCGACTTGTGGAGCGCTTCCATGAACACACTCACCTCTTCCAGCGTGTTGTAACAGGCAAAACTCGCCCGCGCCGTGGCTGTTACCCCCAGCCGGCGCATAAGCGGTTGTGCGCAATGGTGGCCAGCGCGCACAGCGACGCCTTGTCGATCGAGGATCTGCGCAACATCGTGGGGGTGCGCGCCGTCAACGTTGAAGGCCACAATGGCGGCCTTGTCGGGCGACTGGCCGTAGAGTGTCACACCGTCTAGTTCGCGCAAGGCGCTCATCATCGCCTCGCACAACCGGGCTTCGTGCGAGGCGATTGCCTTGCGATCCTGCGACTCCAGCCACGCGATGGCGGCGCCGAGTCCAATGGCCTCCAGAATCGGTGGCGTCCCAGCCTCAAAGCGATGGGGCGGCTCATTGTAGGTGATGCGCTCTTGCTCAACGATGTCGATCATTTCGCCGCCGCCCTCGAACGGCGGCAGCGACGCCAGCTGCTCGCGCTTGCCGTAGAGCACGCCGATCCCAGTCGGGCCGTAGAGCTTGTGACCGGTGAACGCATAGAAGTCGGCATCGAGCGCGCGCACATCGACACGGTCATGCACCACCGCCTGACAGCCATCGAGCAGGACGGGCACGCCCCTCGCGTGCGCGACCTCAACAATTTGCGCTGCCGGTGTCTTCACGCCGAGCACATTCGACATATGCGTGAGCGCCACAATCCTTGTCCGAGGCGAGATCAACGCGTCCAGCGCGGACAAGTCGAGGTTACCGTCATCATCCACGTCGAGCCATCTCAGCACCGCGCCCTTGCGTTCACGCAGAAAGTGCCATGGGACGATATTGGCATGATGCTCCATCACTGAGAGCACAATCTCGTCACCGGCTTTGACGTCGAGGCCGGCGGCGACGATGTTGATCGCCTCGGTCCCGCCCTTAGTGAATACGACAGTGTCGGGCGACGGCGCGTTGATGAAACGCGAAACTGAAGCTCTCGCGGCCTCGTAAGCCTCGGTGGTTTCGTTTGCGAGCGTGTGCAGGCCGCGATGCACGTTGGCGTAAGAGCACTCCATGGCAGTGCTCATCGCATCGATCACAGCCCGCGGCTTCTGGGCGCTCGCGGCGTTGTCGAGATAGACCAACGGGCGCCCGTACACCTCTCGCGAGAGGATCGGGAATTGGGCGCGCGTCGCCGCGACATCGAAGCTCATGCAGCGCTCCTGAGCCAGGTCGCGATCCGCTGCTCTATCTCGCTGCGAGCGTCACCCTTTACCCAACCTGGCGCCGCTTCAAGCAGGAACGCCTCGGTCAACAGCGCGCGCGCCTCCGGCTCAGGCAACCCCCGCGAGCGGAGGTAGAAGAGCCCATCGCGGTCGATGCCGCCGGCGGTGTTGCCGTGGGCGCAGGCTACATCGTCGGCGAAAATCATCAGCTCAGGCTTTGCAAAGATCTCAGCGCCCTCTTCCAGAAGCAAGCCCTTGTGATTCTGGCGCGCATCTGTTTTCTGAGCCATGCGCTCGACGACGATCTTGCCCTGGAAGACGCCGCGGCCACCCTTTCTCGCGGCGCCTTTAACAAGTTGTTGCGTCTGGCTTGACGCTGCGCGGTGCGTGATCACAGAGGTGAGGTCCGCGTGACGCGCATCCCCGCAAAGATAGACGCCGTTGAGCTCGACCTCCGCTCGCTCTCCGTCAACGAGAACATGCGTTTCGACACGCGCCAGCTTGGCTCCTTCGGCGAAGATGAACTGCCTAAAGACCGCGCCAGCTCCAAGCCGCACGTGGATGGCATCGAGCGCTACCCCTGGCGCCTCGGCTTGGAGCACAATACGCGTCAGTGCGCCGCCCGATGCGACGTCTACGCGAAGCAGGCGAGGCCGAAACTCGCGATCTCCCTTTGGACGCTCCACAAGTGCGCGCGTCTCGCCGCTTGCAACCGATAGCCTGTCTACTTCGCCGACTTGGCTCGCGAGCGCGCCGATGACGCCACAGTCACGAAGCCCCTCGCTGACTTCCACCGATGCTCGGTCGTGCGCGGGCGACAAGCCGGCGCCGGCCGCTAAAGCCGACCGCAAATCGGAGTATTTCCAAGCCTCGTCGCGGCGGGATGGGAGATCGATAAGCGCGTTCACGCCGCCCTCGAGTATTTGTCGTAGCCTTCGCGCTCGAGTTCGAGCGCGAGCTCAGGCCCGCCCGTCTGCGCAATCCGGCCGCGCGCGAGCACATGCACCTTATCAGGCCGAATATACTCCAGCAGCCGCTGATAGTGCGTGATGATCAGAAATCCACGATCGGGCGCACGCAAGGCGTTTACGCTGTCGGCCACCACTTTCAGTGCGTCGATGTCCAGTCCAGAATCCGTCTCGTCGAGAATCGCGAAGCGCGGTTGGAGGACTGACAGCTGCAACGCTTCGAAGCGTTTTTTCTCGCCACCCGAGAAGCCGACATTCAACGGCCGTTTCAACATCTCGTCGCTAATCTTCAGCGCCTCGGCCTTGGCGCGCACCAGCTTCAACACCGCCGGCGCCGGCAGCGCCTCTTCGCCGCGGGCCTTTCGCTGCGCGTTGAGCGCTGCCTTCAAAAACGCGATCGCCGATAAGCCTGGTATCTCCACCGGGTACTGGAACGACAGAAAAAGCCCCTCGGCCGCCCGCTCTTCCGGTTCAAGCGCAAGAAGGTCCGCGCCGCGCAAGGTGGCGGTTCCGCTGGTGACTTCATAGCCCTCGCGTCCCGACAACGCATACGCCAGAGTCGACTTCCCCGATCCGTTAGGTCCCATAATGGCGTGCATCTCGCCCGCCGGAACGCTTAACGTCAGGCCTCGAATGATCTCCGCGCCGTCAACGGCGACATGGAGCTCGTTTACCTCAAGCACGCAGCTTCCCCTTGTGATAGTCCTTGATGCAATTGACGTGGTCGCCCTTCTGGTTGGCGACGCGGATGAAACCGAGCGCCGACACACCGGCGATAACAGCGAAACTCAGCGCGCCCTTCACCGTCAGGCCATTGCTTGCGAACCACCAGAATGCCGCACCACCGAGCGCCAAGCCTACACAGAATGCAACCGCGACAAGCCAGCCCTTCAGGTTGATCGGCGCCATGCCCGAGCGCATGTCGCCGAGCGGATAGCGGCGCGCGAACCAATACTCACTCATTGGCCGCCCCCGTGACGCCGCCGCAGAACCGTGTCTCAGCTTGGTCGGCCGTCAGTGATAGCGTGTCGATGCCCGGAGCATCCGCCAAAGCACAGGTACGGCGCTCGCCGTCGTCGCCCAGCTCGACGTTCACGCTGGCGATGAGATGCAGCGCCCCTTCGATCATTGCGTAGTATGCGCTATTGTCCTGCGTGGGCGAATTCCGCGCCCATACTGTCAACAAGCCGTCCTCTGTGCGGGCAAAATCATACCCGCTCACTTCTCCCAATCGTCGATAGTACCCTTCGTCCGAGAAAAGCCAGAGCGCACTCACCGTGTTGGCTTCATGTCTCGCTCTGGGGATGATGATATCGGCGCGACCGTCACCGTCGACATCCTGCGCATAGGGCGCAATGTGCTGCTCAACCTTCTCTTCCATGAGCAACTGCCGGACGTCGCCTTGTTCGTCGAGCACATTGACGGCCACGACACCGACGTCTCCGGGGGCTGCAAATTCGACACGCAGCGTTTCGCTGTTGGCCTCAAGCCTGCACGCGCCAGTGCTGAGCCCGGTCGCTTGATAAGCAGTGCAGCCGGCAAGAGAAGACGGATCAGTGGTCTCGCGCTGCGCGCAAGCGCCCGCCAACGTGAGCGTGGCTAGCACAGAGGTGAAGGCTGCGCTCCTCATCCGACGCTTCCTTCGAGGCTCACCTCGAGCAGCTTCTGCGCCTCGACTGCAAACTCCATTGGCAACTTCTGCAGCACCTCACGGACGAACCCGTTGACGAGCAACGCCACCGCCTCTTCCTCAGGTATGCCACGCGAGCGCAGATAGAACAGCTGGTCGTCGGAGAGCTTCGTCGTTGTCGCTTCGTGCTCGAACTGCGCGTCGGGCGTTCGCGTTTCAACATAAGGGACGGTGTGCGCTGCGCAGTGATTGCCGATCAGCAGCGAGTCGCATTGCGTGAAGTTGCGCGCGCCTTTGGCGCGTGCATGCGCAGAAACAAGGCCGCGGTAGGCGTTCGAAGAAGAACCGGCCGAAATCCCCTTGGAGATAATCCGTGAGCGGGTATTGCGACCCAGATGAATCATCTTGGTGCCAGTGTCGGCTTGTTGCCGGCCGTTGGTGACCGCGATCGAATAGAACTCACCGACGCTCTCGTCACCGCGCAGGATGCAGCTTGGATATTTCCATGTGATGGCCGAGCCGGTCTCCACTTGCGTCCAGGAGATTTTCGAGCGCTTGCCGCGGCAGTCGCCGCGCTTGGTGACAAAATTGTAGATGCCGCCCTTACCTTCGGCGTCGCCTGGCCACCAATTCTGCACCGTTGAGTATCTGATCTCAGCGTCGTCGAGCGCCACCAGCTCGACTACAGCCGCGTGCAACTGGTTCTCGTCGCGCATCGGCGCGGTGCAGCCTTCCAGATAAGAGACATAAGCGCCCTTGTCCGCGATGATCAGCGTACGCTCAAATTGACCTGTCCCCTGCGCGTTCATCCGAAAATAGGTCGAAAGCTCCATTGGGCATCGAACCCCCGGCGGCACATAAACGAACGATCCGTCGGAGAAGACGGCGCTGTTGAGCGTCGCGAAGAAATTGTCGCTGGTTGGCACCACGGCGCCAAGATATTGACGCACGAGTTCGGGATGGTCGCGCACGGCTTCGCTGATCGGGCAAAAGATCACGCCCGCCTTAGCCAGCTCTTCTTTGAAGGTGGTGACAACGCTGACGCTGTCGAACACAGCGTCTACGGCGACCTTGGGCGCGCCCTCGACGCCCAGCAGCACCTCCTGCTCCCTCAGTGGGATGCCGAGTTTCTTGTAGGTTTCTAGGATTTCCGGCTCAACGTCATCGATCGACTTGTACTTTGCGCCTGACTTCGGCGCCGCGTAGTAGCGCGCACTCTGGTAGTCGATTGGCGGATAGCGCACGAGCGCCCACGTCGGCTCGTCCATCGTCAACCAACGCTGGAACGCCTCCAACCGCCAAGCCAGCATCCACTCAGGCTCGCTCTTCTTGGACGAGATATAGCGGACAATGTCCTCATTGAGACCGGGCGGAGCGAGTTCCTGCTCCAACTCGGTGACGAAGCCGTGCTTGTATTTCTCGGCTTCGAGCGCACGCGCCGCGTCCAACGTCTCGGCCTGGATGCCCGGCTTAGCTGCGCTCATGCGCCTGCACCCTCCAGGGACCGGCGCCGAGCCGCCACAACATGCAGCGCCGCGACAACCGCATCCACATCCTGCTCGGTCGATGCGTGGCCAAAGCTGATGCGTAACGCCGAGCGCGCCAGCTGAGGATCGACACCCATGGCCGCAAGAACGCGACTCGATCGCACCTTGCCCGAAGAGCACGCCGCGCCGGACGACACCGCGACCCCCTCGAGGTCCAGCGCAATCACGGCCGTTTCCGCGGCCACGCCCGGCAGTGCGAAGTTAGACGTGTTTGGCAGGCGCGGCGCCTGCCTGCCCACAACTACAGCGCCCGCCGGCAGTTTATCTTCCAATCGGCCGCGCATGGCTGCGACACGCACCGCTTCGTCGTCGAGATCGGCCATGGATTGTTCGATCGCGGCGCGAAAGCCTGCGATGGCCGGCATGTTCTCCGTGCCAGGCCTGCGGCCGCGTTCCTGCCCGCCCCCAAAACGGGACATCGCATAAGGGGCGCCCGGCGCTAAGATCAGTGCGCCGGCGCCCGGCGGTCCACCAATCTTGTGGCTCGACACAACAAGATACGAGGCATCCAGCGTCGGCAGGCTGACAGGGATTTTCCCGAAAGCCTGAGCAGCGTCGACAAGGAGAAGCGCGCCGTGCTCGCGGCATAGCGCGGCGACCTTGGCGACCGGCTGGACAACGCCAGTCTCGTTGTTCGCAAGCTGCAGCGCCACCAGAGCCGGCTTCGCCGCTTGGCGCAAAGTCCCATCAAGCGCGGCAAGATCAATCAAGCCGTCGCTGGTTACTGTCGCGGTGACGGCGCTACGGCGACGCGCGTGTTCGAACACAGCGTCATGTTCAACCGCAGAGACAATCAACGAAGCCGCCCCAGCGCCATCGAGCGCCAGATGCAGCGCTTCGGTCGCGCCGGAAGTGAAGACAATGTTCTCAGCGCTCGCTTCCGTCGCTCCCGCCAGTTGCTCACGAGCGTCCTCAATGAGCGCGCGGGCACGTCGACCCACGCCGTGCACGGACGACGCATTCCCGCCAAGCGCGAGCGCACGCGCAACCGCGACAGCCGCTTCCGCGCGGATCGGCGCGCCTGCGTTGTAATCACAATAGGTCAAAGGCCGCGACATGGATGGCACACTACTCCGCCGCGACACTCGCAGCCGTGTGGAAACGTTGTTCGACCACGTCGGCCAGCGACACCGAGCCAAGAAACCCCTTGATGCGCTCGCCCATCTCTTGCCAAAGGCCATGCGCGATGCACCGCCCCGTCTTGCCGATACAGCTCTTGGGCGAACCATCCTCGCAGCGCGTCGTCTTGATCGGCTCATCCACGGCGTCGATGATCTCGGCGATCGTGATGATTTGCGACGCCCGCGCCAATCGGTAGCCGCCCCCCGGCCCTCGCACCCCTTCAACCAGTCCTGCACGGCGCATGCGTGCAAACAGCTGTTCCAGGTACGAGAGCGATATCTCCTGGCGTCGCGCCACCTCTTGGAGCGGCACCGCACGTTGATCGCCGCCGTGAAGCGCCAGATCGGCCATCGCCATCACTGCGTAGCGGCCCTTCGACGTTAATCGCATGGCATCCTTTCCTGCACCCTCGCACGCGCCCAAATGTGTATGCTAGAAGCCGCCGCTTTCGGGCGCTCGGCTCAGGTAAGATACCCGAGTGTTTTGGTCAAGAATAGCCGCGGATCGCGCGGTTGGGGTCGGAGTCGAATGGCAGAGGTGATTTTTCCGGGCGCCGCCGGGCGTGTCGAGGGCCGCTACAGCGAACCGGAGCGCGAGGGAGCGCCGATTGCGCTGATCTTGCATGGCCACCCGCGCGCAAGCGGATCGATGCACGATCGCGTATCGGTCCAGCTCTATAAGCTCTTCTGCGATTACGGCTTCGGGGTCCTGCGCTTCAACTTTCGCGGAATCGGTCGCAGCCAGGGGGTCTTCGACAACGGCATGGGCGAGCTGTCAGACGCCGCCTCAGCGCTCGACTACCTCCAGACCCTCAATCCCAACGCTGAGCAGTGCTGGGTGGGCGGCTACTCGTTCGGCGCCTGGATTGGGCTGCAATTGCTCATGCGCCGGCCGGAGATCGACGGCTTCATTGCGGTAGCGCCGCCGGCCAATCATTACGACCTGTCGTTCCTAGCGCCGTGTCCCGCCTCCGGCGTCATCATCTACGGTACCCGAGATAGCGTTACGACCGCCAGCGACATGGAGCGGGTCATCAGCCGCATTCGCACGCAGAAGAACATCAAGGTTGACAGCGCCTCAATCGATGGCGCGGACCACTTCTTCCGCGGTCGCACTCCCGGCGAGGATCATTTGGCGGACGTTGAACGGCATGCGCGCACATATCTCGAGCGTCGGCTGGCGGCGCCACCGCGACCGCCGACTTCAACCCGCCGATAGCCGATAAGGTCAGTCGCCGCGCAAGAAGGCGGGTTTCGGTCCACTCGAAAAGCCCTCTGGCCCCGCGTCTCGGCTTTCTTCAGGCTCGCGGGAGCGGCGCTCCTCGCGCGGCGGCCGATCGCGTCGAACTGCTTCGCGGTCACGGCGGAAATCGCCACCCTCGTCTCGCTCGCGATGCTGGCTGTCGCCCTCTGGTCGGCCGCCTGCTTCTCCACCATCGCCGTCTGGCGCGCCTTCCATGCCGCCTCCGCCTTGCCGGAAGCGGTTGCGGCGGCCTCGCCGGCGCCGCGGATCGCCGTCCTTATCGAATCCGCGTTGCTCGCGCTCTTGAGGGTACTCCGCCGCACCCTGGTCACCCTCTGCAACGGAAACAGCCTCGCCCTCTTCGACACCCTCTACGCCGTCCTCGTCGCCGTCCAACTCGGAGTCGCCGCCGAAGCGATCAGACTGAGGCGGCGGCATAGCGGGCTGCATGGCGCGCCAAAGCCTGAAGTAATGATCGGCGTGCTGAAGATAGTTTTCGCTGAGCACCCGATCGCCGGATGACGCAGCATCGCGGGCATATTGCTGGTAGCGCTCGAATACCATTGGCGCTGACCCCCGGACCTTCGTGTTCTCTGGCCCGGTGCTTTCCAACTGGCGGTTTGGGTTGTTGTAATTGTTATGCTGATGTCCGCCGCCCGGCCTGCGGCCGCGGCCCCGCTGACGCTTCATGAGTGTCCACCGTACATTGTGTAATCCAAGAGACGCCGCAACGTCGCCAGCGGTTGAACCGCTTCCGGCGTGCACGCCTTGTTGTGAGGGCCTTCGCCCGTTGAAACCGCGTTTCGGCTAGCGCCTCTTTGCGGTCACGCTCTCTCGTTCCTGACCCTCTCGCTGAGGAAGCGGCAGCGCCTTGGGAGCGCATCTGCCAATTGGAACCGCCATCGGCCCTGCCCCTAGGAGCCCTTCGTTACCGATTCCAGGAGCCAAGCTAATGCTTTGCATGACCGGTTCCAAGGGCTTTTTCAGCGTCCCCGTCTCGGCGACCGGTCACGACCCGGGGCCGACCCCCCAGATCCGGCAAGGCGTCAACGGCTGAGAGCCCCTCCCTCTGGAGGACGGCCAACACCGCCTCGGCCTGGCCGGCGCCAATCTCTAAGGCGAAGACGCCGCCGCGGACCAGCAACCGCGGCAAGGTCGGGGCGATCGCCCGGTAGGCATCAAGCCCATCAGCGCCCCCGTCGAGGGCAAGACGGGGCTCAAAGCGCGCCACTTCTGGCGCAAGCCCTTCGATATCATCGGACGGGATGTACGGCGGGTTGGAAACAACCAGATCGAACGCCCCTCCGAGGCCATCGGCCCAACGGCCATGGCGAAGTTCGATTCGGCGCTCAAGGCCGAGGAGCTCCGCGTTTTTTTGCGTCACCGCGAGTGCTGCGGTGCTGGCATCGACCCCGACGCCGTGCGCCAGCGGTCGTTCCCACAACACCGCCAGCAAGATTGCGCCCGAACCCACGCCAAGATCGAGTATTCGCGCCGGTCTATCGGCCGGCAATGCTCTCAGCGCGATCTCCACGAGAAGTTCTGTTTCCGGCCGAGGCGTCAGGACGTCCGGCGTCACCACAAGATCGAAAGACCAGAATGCTTTCTTGCCGAGGATGTGGCTGAGGGGTTCTCGCGCTTCACGGCGGCGAACAAGCGCGTCGACTGCAGCAACTTGCAAGTCACTAACAGCGCGGCGCGGATCGGTCACAAGGTCGAGGCGCGCGACACCGGCACCAGCCTCCAGCAGCAGTCGCGCATCGAGAACAGGTGTATCGACACCCGCCGCCTCGAGGCGCTTGCGGGCATCAGCCCACAGCGAAACCAGCGTCTGGGTCACTCTTCGAGGGCCGCCAGCTTGCGCGCCTGATCTTCAGCCGCCAACGCATCCAGGATCGGGTCAAGCCCCGAGCCGTCTATCACTTCGGGCAAGTTGTAGACTGTCAGGTTGATCCGATGATCCGTCACGCGCCCTTGCGGAAAGTTGTAGGTGCGGATGCGTTCGCTGCGGTCGCCAGACCCGATCTGGCCCTTGCGCTCGGCGGCGCGCGCGGCGTCGCGCTTTTCCCGCTCCAGGTCGTACAGCTTAGCCTTCAACACGGTCATCGCCTGCACCCTGTTCTGATGCTGCGACTTCAGCTGACTGATCACGATAATGCCGGTCGGCAGGTGGGTTATGCGTACCGCGGAGTCCGTCTTGTTGACATGCTGCCCGCCAGCGCCCGAGGCGCGCATCGTGTCGATGCGGATGTCCTTGTCGTCAACGACAATGTCCACATCGCCCTCTGGCTGCGGAAGCACAGCGACTGTCGCGGCCGAGGTGTGAATGCGCCCGCCCGCCTCAGTCTCGGGCACCCGCTGAACGCGGTGAACACCG
This sequence comes from Hyphomonadaceae bacterium, assembly GCA_019753175.1. Taxonomy (GTDB): domain Bacteria; phylum Pseudomonadota; class Alphaproteobacteria; order Caulobacterales; family Aquidulcibacteraceae; genus Vitreimonas. Next base: position 84,254 of record JAIELK010000018.1, on the reverse strand, counting down.
CTTTCGAAGCGTAAGCGGCCGAACACGCCGGGCCCGGTCACACTCGCAACCGCTTCCTTGACGCCGCCAATGCCGGTTTCTGAAACGTCCTCCAATTCGAACTTCCAACCGCGGCGACCAGCATATCGCTGATACATCCGCAGCAAATCCCCGGCGAACAGCGCCGCTTCTTCGCCACCCGTTCCGGCGCGAATCTCGAGAATGGCCGACGCTTTCTCATCCCTGTCTTTTGGCGCCAGCAGCAACATCGCCGCCTGTTCGAGCTCAGGAAGGCGCACGCGCGCAGCCTCCAACTCCGACCTGACAAGTGCGGCCAGTTCTTCATCGCCGACGCTGTCGCCAAGCATGGCTTCCAGGTTCGCGATCTCCAAGCGCTTGGCGTGAAGCGCAGCAAACGCCTCCGCCAGCGGCTTTAGTTCGGCGTGTTCCTGACCGAGTTTGACGATTTCGGCGCCGTCGCTCGCCGCAGCAAGCCGCGCTTCGATCCGTTCGAAACGGTCCACCGCCTGCGCCAGGCGGCGTTCGAGACGACCAAAGTCCGGCATCTAAAGCGGCGCGGCGGCGAGAAATATCTCAGGATGAACCTCGGTCACTTGCGGGTCGCCGAAGTCGATCTCCGTGATGCGTCTCACGTAGGGAACGATGACCTCCACGGCGCGGCCATTCGCTGCCTCGATGTGAAATCCAAGCGCTGAGGATGCGTCGCTCTGGGCGCGGATGTCGAACACCAAGCCAGCCGCCATCAAGCCGTTCTCGGCCTCGTCAGCACGGAACCAAGTTATCAGGCCGCTGATGTGATCGTTGGGGGTCGAGCGCTCGACCGAAAGGCCGACATTGGCGTGAACTTCCTCGCCGGTCTTGCGAATGCCGGCGCCGAACGGCGCAAACGAGCCGCCTTCGCGCAGCGCCCGGTGCGCGGCGTCGAACAGGTATTGGTATGTGTCCTGCAGATGCTGCTGCAGCATGGGGCCTCGCTGACGGGTTCGATAGCGCGAGACAGCGCCCCTTGTCGAATCGGAATGGAATCTACGAGGGCTCGGTCTGCAGTCGGGCCTCGGAAAAGGCCTGCCTGAGCTGTTCATCTTCCCCTAGGCGGTCGCCGCATTCGATGCAACGTTCGACGCGCGCAACACCTGCGCCCGCGATTCAACCAGCTGAACGATGTGTTCGATCATCGCGTCGTTCTCAAGCTTGTGATCCTGCTTGCCCGCGACGTAGACCATCCCCGCGCCTTTGCCGCCGCCGGTGAAGCCTAGATCCGTCATCAGCGCTTCGCCCGGGCCGTTGACGACGCAGCCGATGATCGAGAGCGTGATCGGTTCGGCGATGTGGGCGAGGCGGCGCTCCAATTCGTCGACGGTGGCGATGACGTTGAAGCCCTGCCGCGCGCACGAGGGGCAGGCGATGATGGTGACGCCGCGTTGGCGCAGGCCCATGCTCTTCAACAGATCGTTGCCGACCTTGATCTCCTCCACCGGATCGGCGGCGAGCGAGACGCGGATGGTGTCGCCAATGCCGGCCCACAGAAGCGAGCCCATGGCGATGGCGGATTTCACCGTGCCGCTGCGCAGCGCGCCCGCTTCGGTGACGCCAACGTGCAAGGGCGCGTCGGTGGCTTCGGCGAGCTGCTGGTAGGCGGCGGCGGTGAGGAAAATGTCCGAGGCCTTGACGCTGATCTTGTACTTGCGGAAATCATGCTCCTCGAGCAGCGCCGCGTGATAGAGCGCGCTCTCCACCATCGCCTGTGGACACGGCTCGCCGTACTTTTCCAGCAGGTGATTTTCCAACGAACCGGCATTGACGCCGATGCGGATCGCGCAGCCATGATCCTTGGCGGCTTGGATCACGTCCTTCACACGCTGGGCGTTGCCGATATTGCCCGGATTGATCCTGAGGCACGCCGCACCCGCCGCCGCCGCTTCGATGGCGCGTTTGTAGTGAAAATGGATGTCGGCCACGAGCGGCACTTTCGCCGCCCGCACGATCTTGGCAAAAGCGGCGGTGGAATCCTCATCCGGGCAGGACACCCGCACGATGTCGGCGCCCGCTTCCTCCAGCTGACGGATCTGGTCAATCGTGGCCGCCGCATCTGAGGTCGGCGTGTTGGTCATGGATTGCACCGAGATCGGCGCATCGCCGCCGACCTCGACGCTGCCCACGCGGATTTTGCGCGAGCGTCGCCGTTCAATGCGCCGCCAGGGGCGGATGTGGTGAAGATCGGCCGCTGCGCCGCTCATGCGTGCTCCTTATCACCGAAGCACATAGCTACTCCGGCGCCGCCGGGTTAGACCCCAAAGGGCGCCCTAGCTACGCGGCGGTGCGACGCTGGCGCTCCCGGTTGCCTCGATCTCGTCGATGGCCCTCCCCAGGACCGGCATGCTTGCGGCGCCGAGCAGACCAGCTGACTGGCCATTGATGTAGATCTCGAATGCGCCGCCGTCGCGCGCATGCAGGGTCCAGCCGGGGCTAGGGTCGGGCCGATAAACATCTCCGGGCTGCAGCGTCCGCGACAAGAACACCGTCCCGTCCGGTCCCCTGGCCTCCAGCCAACCCTCGGCCAACGCTCTGATCTCGATCACCCTGGCCGTAGGCACAGTCGAGCCGGCGGCCTCACGGTGCGCTTGCTCGATCCGAGCTGCCGGGGCTTCCACGACCCGCGGTTCCTGATCTTGCGTCAGCGCGCGCCAGCCAACGAACGCCGCCGCGCAAAGCACAGCCGCCGCTGCGATCAGCCATGGCCTCTCACGCCTCGGTTTTGACGTGGGGTGCCGGATCTGGGCTTGCGTATCTTCCCGTGTCAGCGCGCACTCATCCTGGAACTGGTCGACGATCGCCTTCTCGTCGATGCCCAACTCGCGGGCATAGGAACGCAAGAAGGCCAAAGCATAGGCGCGCCCTGGCAGCAGCTTCACGTTCATCTGCTCCAGCGCTTCCAGGAACTCGCGGCGCACACGAATGCGCTCCGCAACCTGGTCGATGCTCAGCCCAAGCTGCTGCCGCGCCTCCGCGAGCTTGCGCCCTGCACGCCAAGCTGGATCAAGCTCAGGCTCCCGCACCGCGTCGACACGCTGGCGGACCTCTGTCGCCTCGCTCTCAGCTTGGCTTGAATTCGGTGTTGGCTGAAGCATCCGCCCGCCGGCCCCTCCGCGAGACCTAACGTTTACCACGCAGATTTTGCGCTACCATTAAAGTCTATACGCGAATCGAGGGGCCCTCAACCCGGCGCGCAACCTAATCTAGAGGATCAAACCATTCTTTTCAGCAAACGAGACGAGTTCGAAACGAATGCTCGAGGTGCTGGAGCGCATCATGGCCTCTATCGCCTCACGTGCCTCGCCAATATCCGCTGCCAGGATCAATTGCTTCACCGCTCCTACCCCGGACGCCGGCATCGAAAGCCGCCTAAACCCAATCGCCAATAGAGCCAAAGCCTCGAGCGGCCTCCCGGCGGCCTCTCCGCAGATCGATAGCGGCAGACTCGCAGCCCTCGCGTCCTCGCAAACGCGCTGGAGAAACCGAAGCGCGGCGGGGTTCAGAATGTCGTAGCGCTCCGACACCCGTTGATTGCCGCGGTCCGCGGCAAAAAAGTACTGCATCAAGTCGTTGGTGCCGATCGACAGGAAGTCGGCGCGCCCGGCCAGGTCCGGGACCGAGCAGGCGATCGATGGCGCTTCGACCATGATCCCAACTTCGACGGTTTTTGGCGCTTCGCGTCCGCGGTCGCGCGCCCAAGCAAGCTCGCGGTCGACCAGCACTCGCGCCGCATCGAACTCGTCGACCGTGGCGACCAGCGGGAACATGACGCGAAGCCTGCGGCCGGCGGCGGCGGTAATCAGCGCCCGCAGCTGGTATCTCAGCAGCGCGGGACGGTCCAAGCCGATGCGTATCGCCCGCCATCCTAGCGCCGGGTTCTCCTCACGCTCCGCCTGCATGTACGGCAATACCTTGTCACCGCCGAGATCGAGCGTCCGAAAGGTGACAGGGCGCTCGCCGGCGGCGTCCAACACATCGCGATAGAGTTCCGTCTGGCTCTCCAGCCGCGGCAGCGTTTCCGAAACCATGAACTGGAACTCGGTTCGGAAGAGGCCAATCCCTTCCGCGCCGGCTTCATCAAGGTGATGCGCATCCAGGGCCAATCCGGCGTTCAGCAGCAGCGTGATGCGTAGGCCGTCCTGGGAGATCGCTGGCTTGTCTCGCAACCGCGCGAGCGCCGCTGCCCGGGCGGAGCGCATTTCTATGCGGTGCCGGTAGGCGCTGACGACTTCACTCTGCGGCCGAAGCCGCACCTCGCCGCTCTCGCCATCCAGGATGACAGGGTCGCCAGCTTCAACCCGCGACAACAACCCCTGAAGCACCCCCACCATCGGCACACCAAGAGCGCGCGCCACGATGGCCGCATGCGAGGTGCTCGACCCGCCTTCAAGCGCTATGCCTCGCAGCCTCTCCGCCCCATAATCCAAAAGCTCTGCAGGACCGAGCTCACGGGCGATGAGGATGGCGTCGGCCGGTGCGCCGGCGCCGAGTTCATCATTGCCAGCCAGCGTACGCAGCAGCCGATTGTCGAGGTCCTCGAAGTCGTGGATAAGGTCCCTGAGTTTGGGATCGCGGACGGCGTTGAACTTGGCCCGGTGCTCGCCCCGGACTCGTTCCACTGCAGCCTCGGCCGATAGACCCGCGCGAACGCCGTTTTTCAGCTTGAGCTCCCACGCCGGGTCGGTCGCCATGCTCAGATAGGTTTCAATGACCTCCCGCGACGCGCCAGAGATGCGACTCTGGTCGCCTTCCATCATCTCGACCGCCCAAGCGCGCACCTTCGCGAGCGCCGCCTCCAACCGCGCCTCTTCTTTGACCGGGTCGTCGGCGATTACGCGACCAAGCGGCGCATGTGGCTCGTGCAGCAGCACCACGCCGATCGCGAGCCCTTCCGCGAACACCTTGCCTTTCAGTATTTCCGGCCGGCTTGCCCGCGCTTCAACGTCGGCAATGCCGGACAGGTGACCGAAGGCGCCGGACGCCACCATTTCCGCCAACACCATCGCGATTGTCTGAAGCGCCTCGACCTCATCCTCGCCGTAAGTGCGTGAGACGCGGTTCTGTACGACGAGCACGCCGAAGGTGCGTTCCGATCGCACGATCGGCACACCGAGGAAGGATGAGAAAGGGTCTTCGCCGGTCTCTGGTCTGTATGAGAAGCGCTCGTGCTGGGGTGCGTTTGCGATGTTGAGCGGTTGCGCCGTTTCGGCCACAAGGCCGACAAGACCTTCGCCCAGCCGAAGCCGGGTGCGGTGCACCGCTTCCGCTTTCAGGCCCTGCGTCGCGAAGAGCTCATGTACAGCGCCGCGCGTCAAATAAATCGAACAGACGTCCGCGACCATTGTGGACGCGATCATGGTCACGAGCCGGTCTAGGCGCTGTTGCGCCTCACCGCCCGCCTCCATGATCTCCCGCAGCTTGCGCAGAAGAACACGCGACCCGCCCAGACTCGCGGCACCTGGCATTGCGACTTCACATCCTCCGTCACCGCGCGCGCTAAGCCGCGTCGAGCCCATAGGCGGTGTGCAAAGCGCGCACGGCAAGCTCAGTGTACGCCGCGTCGATCAGGACCGATATCTTGATCTCCGAGGTCGCGATCGCTTCGATATTAATCCCCTTTTGAGCCAAGGCGGCAAACATGGTTCGCGCAACGCCGACCTGGCTCCTCATTCCGATGCCTATCACCGAGACTTTGGCGACATCGCGGCGCACATGGATTTCCTCAACGCCAATTTTCTCTCGCGCCTCCTGGATGACAGCAGCGGCCTTCGGCGCGTCGCGGTCCGGGCACGTGAAAACAATGTTTTGGCGGCCGGGCTGGCGAGCTTCACTCTGCACGATCATGTCAACGTTGACGTTCGCGTCAGCCAAGCGCCCGAAGATGTCGGCAGCGACGCCCGGATGATCCTCCACGCCAAGCAGCGTAACCTTGGCCTCGTCGCGTGAATAAGCGACCCCTGACACCACTTGCTTTTCCACGATCTCTTCCTCTGGGCAGACCAAGGTCCCGGGATTGGGCGCTCCGGGTTCGACAAGACTCGAGAGAACCCGGATCGGCACGCGCTTGGCAAACGCCAATTCAACAGACCGAGTCTGCAGCACCTTGGCGCCGAGAGACGCCATCTCGAGCATTTCTTCGTACGATATCCTGTCAAGTCGCCGAGCCTTGGCGACAATGCGCGGGTCGGTGGTGTAGACGCCGTCCACATCGGTGTAGATGTCGCATCGTTCCGCGCCGAGCGCCGCGGCGAGCGCAACCGCGGACGTGTCGGACCCCCCGCGGCCCAGCGTGGTGATACGCTGATCTTCCGTTACGCCCTGAAAGCCGGGCACCACGGCGACCACGCCAGCGTCGATTGACGCGCCGATCTCATTGCAGCGGACATCGCCAATGCGGGCCTTAGCGTGAGCGTTGTCGGTTCTGAAGGGAATCTGCCAACCCTGCCAGGAGCGAGCGGCAATACCGATGTTGCGCAGCGCGAGCGCCAGCAGTCCCGTCGTCACTTGTTCGCCCGACGAGACGACGACATCGTACTCGTCGTCGAACGTCTTGGGGTCCACGGGGCCGCCATCGGCGCGGACCGCGAACGCACGCGTGAGCTGCACGAGACGGTCGGTCTCTCCGGCGATGGCCGAGACGACTACCGCCAAGCCGCGGCCTGGTGTTCGCTCGGCGGCGACAATTCGCGCGGCGCGCGCAATCCGGTCGACATCGCCGACCGACGTGCCGCCGAATTTCAGCACTAACCGAGACATGGGCCGTGCGCTTAACATGTGTCGGCGCGACGCGATACCGGCTTGACCATTGCGCGTGCGGAATCACAGTGCCCTGCAATGGCTGAGACGCGCGACCCCGCCGAGATTGCAAAGTTCAGCGCCCTCGCTACCGAGTGGTGGGACCCGAACGGCCCGTTCGCGGCCCTGCACCGAGTTAACCCGCTGCGGCTGAGCTATTTGCGCGACGTCGCCCTGACCCGTTTTGGCGGCGTTGCGCGATCGCCTCTGGCGGGCCTCAACGTCGCCGACCTCGGCTGCGGCGGCGGATTGGCGTCAGCACCGATGGCGCGCATGGGCGGCGCCGTTACTGGGATCGACGCCTCGCGCGAAGCAATCGGCGCTGCGCGCGCGCATGCTGCTTCCACCGGGCTCGACATCCGTTTCGAAGAAACCACCGCCGAAGCCCTTCGCGATCGCGGAGAGAGCTTTGATGTGGTTGTCGCCTTCGAAATTGTCGAACATGTAAGCGATGTCGGCGTGTTCTTGTCCGCTGCATCCGACTTGGTAAGGCCGGGCGGCGTCTTCGTACTGTCCACCATAAACCGCACGCCAAAGGCGCGCGCGTTGGCGATCGTGGGCGCCGAGCGTATTCTCAAATGGGCGCCGGACGGGGCTCACGAATACGACAAGCTGGTGCGCCCCGACGAGATCCGCATGCACGCGCCCGCGCTTTCATGGGACGACCCTGTCGGTATCGCCTACGAACCGCTTGGTCGCGGTTGGACGCTCTCGCACGACACCGATGTCAACTACCTGATGGCCGGTCACAAGCCCCGCTAGCGTCGGCCAGCGGGGTTGTAGCGGTCGCGCAACCTCGTCTGTCTTGAACTCAGCGGCTGCTCTTGACCCGCTATCAGCACTGTTGTCGGCGCGGCCATCACTTCCAGCGGATCGCCATCCCAAATCACCACATCGGCGGCATACCCGCGCTCAAGTCTGCCGAGGCGATCGCCAACGCCAAAGGCGTCGGCGGGGCCCCGGGTCACGGCGGCGAACGCTGCATCCCATGGCAAGCCGTTCGCCACGGCATTGCCGGCCAGTTGCAGCACGAGGCGTGCTTGGTGAGCGTCCACAGTCCCCGGCGCTGGGGCGATCCCGATCGGCACACCCGCGCGATGCAAGAGCGCAGCGTTGTCGAGCCGCGCCGAGAGGCGCTCGAAGCGGTCGGGCAAATTCGAGAGCGGATCGAGCAGTACGGGAATCTGCGAACGCGCCAGCTCGTCCGCCACCTGCCACGCTTCAGCGCCGCCATGGATGACAAATCGAAGCTGGGGGTTGTCGCGCTTGAACCGGATCAGACGACGAATGTCGGCCGCGCTTTCCATGCGCACAAGGAAAAGTCCCTGGCCATTTGCAAAGGGTTGCAGGGCCTGGGCGTCAAGTTCATTCAAAACCGCGCCACCCTGGCCGCTTCGATAACGTCCCGGATACTCGCGCGCGTCTCGCAGCGCTGCTTCAAGCACTGGCCACATCGCCGCGCGCGAACTTCCTGTGCGCTCTGCCCCGGTCTCCCCCAATTCCAGCACCATGAATGCGCGCTCGCGAAAGATGCTGTCTGGCCCGCCATCCATGGCGACAAGCGCACCACGACCGCCAAACATTGTCGCCGTGCCCGATGGGGCGATGGCGGCGCGTGTCACGCCTTCCATGCGCGTAACCGCCACTGCGCTAACCGCAGGATTGAACGCCCGGGCCACGTCAGCGGCGGCCGAGACCAATTCGCCTTCGACACTGGCGTCGTCGGGAGCACCTGACCCCGAGATCTCATTCAGGCCAAGCTCGCTCATTGCGGCGAACGCGCCAGGCGTAACATAGCGGCCTTGCGCTTCAATCACGCGCGCACCGCTCGGCGCGGTCAAGGTCGCGCCAACCGCAGCGATGCGGCCATTGACGATCAAAACATCGCCGTTCTCGATCACGCCTGCGCCGGTGTTCGTGACGACGCGGCCATCGCGAATGAGCGTGGTTTGAGCGGCAGCGGGCGCTACGAGCGCCAGCGCAAAGGCAAGTGCGGCAAGGATCCTCATTGTCCGCCCTCCCGATAGCTTTGCCCCAACTCAAAGTCGGAATATGGCGGCTGCCGCCTCCCACGCTCATGCACAAGCGCGCCGTCCATATAGACGGCGTCAGCCACCGCATAGGACGAGAACGGGTCGCGCGACCAAATGACAACATCGGCGCGCATTCCAGGGGCCAACGTGCCGGTCTCGTCCTCGATGCCGAGCGCGCGCGCAGGATTGCGCCCAAGCCACGTCCAAGCCTCGCCGCGACTGATGTTCAGCCCAGCGCGCCGCGCGTCCGCAAGCGCTTTCGCCGCTTCCTGATTCAGCCGCTGAATGCCAACGCCGCTGTCGGAGTGAACAATCGCACATGCGCCAGCGGCATGCACGAACGGGATGTTCTCGCGAATGCCGTCATAGGCCTCGATCTTGAAGCCCCACCAGTCAGCCCACATGGCAGAGCAAATGCCCTCCCGCGCGAGCAAATCTGCGATCTTGTAAGACTCCACGGCGTGGTGGAATGCAGCGATCTCAAAGTCGAATTCGTGCGAAATCTCGATGGCGGTGGCCATCTCGTCTGAGCGATAGCAATGCCATTGCAACAGGATGTCGCCGTTCAGAACGCCCGCCAGCGTCTCCATCTCTAGATTGCGATCCGGCGGGTCGCCTTCGCCGCTTTCGGCGTGCGCTTGGACGCGACGATTGTACTCCGCCGCCTCCGCAAAGGCCTGCCTATAGCCGGCGACATTGCCCATGCCCGTCGCCGGAGAGGAGGTCCGCCCGCCATACACGCGGGAGGGGTTCTCTCCGCACGCCATTTTTAGGCTTTGCGGCGCGCCCGGAAATTTCATTTCCTCCACCGTGCGCGCGCCAAGCACGGGGCGCAGGGTGACGCCACGCCCGCCGAAAAGGTTGGCCGATCCCGGTAGAATGTGCAGCGTGGTGATGCCGCCCGCTACGGCGCGTTCGAATCCAGGATCCTGCGGCCACACTGAGTGCTCAGCCCAGACCTCTGCGGTGTTAGGTTGTGTCGCCTCGTTCCCGTCGGATGTCGCATCGATGCCTGGCGTTGGATAAACTCCCAGGTGGGAGTGCACGTCGATAATGCCGGGGGTTACGAAACGCCCGCTGGCGTCGACAATCGTCGCGTCGGCTACGGCGCTGAGATTTTGTCCAATCTGCACAATGCGCCCGTCACGCATTAACAGGTCCGTGTCTGTAAACTCACCCCCAGCGCCGTCCAACACCGTCGCGTTCTGAATGAGCGTTGGCGTCGAAGCTCGGGGCGCATAGGTCGAGGCGTACGGGGCGCGGTCACTCGCGTCCGCCTCCTCTTCCCGGCCTCCGGTTGTCGAACACGCTGACAGTGCTGCGCTTGCCGCCAGAGCCGCGATGGCGAAGGTTCGCATGGCCATATCCCTCAAAATCTGGTCACGGCATCTGTTGCAGCATGCCCGGTTAGCACAAGCCTTTACACGCCTTTCGGGAGAAATCCCCGACGGATTGCCAATTAGAAAACCCGCTCGACGCCGCGCGCCGCTTTAAGCGCGGCGCGCGCGGCTGGATCCGCTGGTGCGAGCATGCCGGCGAGCAATTCAACCTCGCGTCCGTCGCTGAGGCGCAGCAGCAAGCGCAAGGGCCGCGCCTCGCCTGACTTTGGTTTTGGCAAAGCCGCCAGGGTTTGTGCGAGGAAATCAATCGGCGCGCCTTCCTTCAGCACGATCCGCAAATCTTCTGTGTTGCGCGCCTCTGCGGCTTCGACCGGCTCGAAGGAATCCGCGGCCATCTTCATGTCGCCGTCGGGGTAGCGCACGCGCACGCGATACACATACGCCTTTCCCGCCTCGATGACGTCGCGCGCTTGCGCCACGTGCTCGGGATTGACCATCGGCTCGTAATCGCCGCTTGGATCGGAGAGCGAAACGAACGCCAGGGTTCCGCCAGTCTTGGCCGGCCGGTACTGAATGCGTCGAACGACCCCCGCCATGAGGTAGGAGCGCGGTTCTGTCTCGCCCTCCTCCACGACGTCGCGATAGGTGCGGTAACGATCCCCTGCCTCGGCGAAGAATTCGGCAAGCGGGTGGCCGGTCAGATAGAAGCCGACGCTCTCACGTTCGGCGTCCAGCCGATCTTGGGCTGACCAACCCGGCGCTTTTGGGAATGCCGGCCGCGCACTCGGCTCCTCCACGCCAAACAAGCTGCTCTGCGCACTCGCGCGCTCCTCGGCAACGCGCTGGGCATAGGCCACAACGATTTCGCACGCCGCGAGCGCGCGCGCACGATCCGGCTCAATGCTGTCGAATGCGCCCGCCTTCGCCAAGTTCTCAAGCTGCCGCCGGTTGAGGGCGCGCGGATCGAGCCGTTCAGCGAAATCATGGAGCGCCTTGAATGGGCCCATTGCCCCGCGCTCAGCGACAATTGCCTCCATCGCTGTGACGCCGACATTACGCACCGCGCCGAGTGCATATCGCACCGCCAAGCCCGCCTCGGTCGGCTGCACGCTGAAATCCGCCCCCGAACTGTTGAGATCCGGGGGCAGCACGGTCACGCCGATCCGCCGTGCATCCTGATGGAAACTCGCGAGCTTATCCGAATTCGAAATGTCGAGGCTCATCGACGCGGCGATGAAATCGACCGGGAAGTGGGTCTTGAGAAATGCCGTCTGATACGCAACGACGGCATAAGCTGCAGCATGCGATTTGTTGAACCCATAGCCCGCGAACTCCTCGACGAGATCGAAGATGTGCGCCGCCAGGCCCTCGCCGACGCCGTTTGCCTTAGCGCCTTCGATGAAGCGCGACTTCTGCTTGGCCATTTCGGCGGGCTGCTTTTTTCCCATGGCGCGCCGCAGCAGGTCCGCTTCACCCAAGCTATAGCCTGAGAGCACCTGCGCGATTTGCATCACCTGTTCCTGATAGACGATGACGCCGTAGGTTTCCTCGAGGATCGGCTTCAACATCTCGTGCAGATAGTCGGGCTGTTCGCGACCATGCTTGACGTTGGCGAAGCGATCGATGTTCTTCATCGGCCCAGGGCGATATAGTGAAATCAGAGCGATCACGTCTTCGAGGCAGGTGGGCTTCACCTTGCGCAGCGTGTCGCGCATGCCCTGCCCTTCGAGTTGGAACACGCCGAAAGTCAGGCCTGACTGCATCAGTTCGTAAGTCTGTATGTCGTCGTACGCGGTGTCGTTGAGATCAATTGCGACGCCGCGCGCTCGAATGGATTTTACGGCACGATCGATCACGGTGAGCGTTTTGAGACCAAGGAAATCGAATTTCACGAGCCCCGCTGCTTCGACCCACTTCATATTGAACTGGGTCGCTGGCAGATGAGCCCGAGGGTCGCGGTAGAGCGCGACGAGTTCGATCAGCGGCCTGTCGCCGATGACAACGCCCGCGGCGTGCGTCGAGGCGTTGCGATAGAGGCCTTCTAGCTGCAGCGCGGTGTCGAGCAGCTCACGCACTTCCGGTTCCTGACGCGCTTCCTTCAGCTTGGGTTCAATCTCCAGCGCTTCCGCCAAGGTTACCGGGTTCGCGGGGTTGGCCGGCACCAGTTTCGCCAGCTTGTCCACCTGACCGAACGGCAGCTGCATCACGCGCCCGACGTCCCTTAAGACCGCGCGCGCCTGCAGCGTGCCGAACGTGATGATGTGAGCGACGCGATCCTCGCCGTACTTGTTTTTCACGTAATCGATGACTTCGCCGCGCCGCTCCTGGCAAAAGTCGATGTCGAAGTCGGGCATCGACACCCGTTCGGGATTAAGGAACCGCTCGAACAGAAGACCAAACCGTAGCGGATCGAGATCGGTGATGGTCAAAGCCCACGCCACCAGCGAACCAGCCCCAGAGCCTCGTCCCGGGCCGACTGGAATCTCGTTGGCCTTGGCCCATTTGATGAAGTCCGACACAATCAGGAAGTAGCCGGGAAACTTCATCTGGGTGATGACGCCAAGCTCGAATTCGAGCCTGGACCAATACTCCGCTTCCGGCGCCGCGAGCCGGCCAGCCAGAGCGTTCAGCCGCTGCCTCAACCCGGCTTCGGCCTGCGCTTTGAGTTCCGCGGTTTCGTCGCGACCCTTCTTGGTGTCGAACCGCGGCAGGATCGGCTTACGTTTCTCAACGCGGAAGGCGCAACGGCGGGCAATCTCGGCGGTGGCGTCGGTCGCTTCCGGCAGGTCCGCGAACAGCGAGCGCATCTCGTCGGCGCTCTTGAAATAGTGCTGATCGCTGACCCGCGGGCGGTCCTCTTCGCCAAGATAAGAAGACGCTGCAATGCACATGAGCGCATCGTGCGCGCGATGATCGCTCCGCCTTGCGAAGCGGATGTCGTTGGTCGCCACGAGCGGCAAGCCGCGCGCATAAGCTAGGTCGATCAGAGCGCCCTCGGCGTCTACTTCAACAAACTCGCCGTGCCGCTGCAACTCAACATAAAGCCGATCGCGAAAAGCGCTTTCGAGCACACTCAACACCGAGAGCGCCGCGCCCTCCTTGCCCTCTGCGAGCAAAGTCGTGACAAGGCCCTCGCCCCCACCTGTCAACGCCAGCAATCCTTCGGCATGCGCAGCGAGCTGTTCGAGCGTGACGCTTGGCACTCCAGGCTCAGCCTCGAGGAAAGCCGCGCTCGAAAGCCGCATCAGATTGGCGTAGCCAGTCGTGTTCTGCGCCAACAGCGCCACGGCGCCCGCGGCGTTGGTTGGGTCTTTCACCGTCAGCGTAACTCCGACGATGGGCTGAACCCCTGCTTCCGCCGCGGCCTCCGAAAACTCCAACGCGCCGAAAAGATTGTTGCTGTCGGCCACCGCCAGCGCCGGCATGTCATGCGCCGCCGCAAGCTTGGTGAGTGTCTTCACCTGTACCGCGCTTTCGAGCAGCGAATAGGCCGAGCGGGCGCGCAAGTGAATGAAGGGACGGGTCACGTGATTCTCCCGCCTCTAAGATAAGCCCTCAGCTTCGCCGCACCAGCTTGCCATGATCAATCGCCATAACGCGATCCATGTACTTGGCCAGTTCGAGGTTGTGGGTCGCGATCAGCGCCGCCGCACCCTCATTGCGGACCGTCTGCAGCAGTTCCGCGAACACCACTGCGGACGTGTCCGGATCAAGGTTGCCGGTCGGTTCATCGGCTAGGATCAGAACCGGCTTGTTCACCAGGGCGCGCGCGATCGCCACACGCTGCTGTTCGCCGCCGGACAATTGCGCCGGTCGGTGGCGCAAACGGCCGCCCAGACCAAGCCTCTCAAGCAATGAGGCGCTCGCGGCGTGGGCCTCGCGCTTGCTCGCGCCTCCAATCAGCGCTGGCGTCGCGACGTTTTCCAGCGCGTCAAACTCCGGCAAGAGGTGATGGAACTGATAGACGAAGCCGATCTTCTCGCGCCGAAGCCGGGTGCGGCCATTATCATCAAGCGCCCAAGCCGACACGCCGTCGATCCACACTTCCCCACCGGTGGGGCGTTCCAGCAACCCTGCGGCGTGCAGCAGCGACGACTTGCCGGAACCCGATGGGCCGATCAGACCGACAATCTCGCCCGGCATAATCTCTAAGTTTACGCCATCCAAAACCACGAGGTCTGTTTCGCCGGTTTTGAATCGGCGGTGCAAATCAGAGAGGCGCAGCGCAAGCTCACTCATAGCGCAGCGCCTCCACTGGGTCGAAGCGGGAGGCCCAGGCCGACGTCAGCAGCGTCGAGGCGAAGGTTACCAGGACGGTGAAAATCGAAATGAGCGCGACTTCACCCCACTCCACCTTTGCCGGAAGCGTCTCGAGCGAATAAACCGTTCCCGGGAAGAGATCGAAACCCGTCACCGCCTGCACGGTATTCTGGATCGCCTCAATGTTGAGGCAGAAGCCGATGCCGAGTAGCAATCCGAGCGTCAGTCCGATGACGCCAAGGCTCGCACTGGCCATGAAGAAGATACGCATGATCGCGCCTTTTGTGGCGCCCATGGTGCGCAAGATGGCGATGTCGCGACTCTTGTTCTTCACCAGCATGATCAGGCCGGTGATGATGTTCAGCGCGGCGATCGCTACAAGGATCATGAGGATGAGCCGCATCACATTGCGTTCGACCACCAGCGCATCCGAGAGTCCTTGGCTCTTGGCGCGCCAGTCATAGATCAAGACCTCCGGCCCGAGCACCGCGCGGAGCTCCAGCATCGTTCCAAAGGTGCGGTCGGGGTCGCGAATCCGAATCTCAAGTTCGTCGGCCCCGTCGCCTCGATTGAACAGCACCTGCGCTTGTTCGAGCGGCATGTAGACGAGCGCCGAATCGTACTCGGCCATGCCGACGCTGAAGACGCCGCCGACCAAGAACGCCTTGCGGCGCGGCGTCAGGCCGAACGGCGTGACCGCGCCTTGCGGGGAGATGATGTTGACCGCCATGCCTTCAACCAGGCCCAAGCCCGCCGCCAGGCGATCGCCCAGCAGCACGGTTGGCGATTCGATCCCCTCAAAGCCATCGAGCCCGCCGCCCGGCCGAATGCTGTCGACGACGATCGAAATTCCCGCAAGCTGTTCACGCGGAATGCCGCGCACCGCTACGCCCGCCGCGGCGCCCTCCGCGGTGGCCAGAGCTTGAGCGTTAATGATCGGGGTCACGTGCAGCACATCCGGCGTCTGCGCCACCAGCTGGCGCAAGCGCTCCACCTCGGGGCCCGGCATATTGCGGACGTCGACATAGACATGGCCGTTGACGCCCAAGATGCGTGACAACAGCGTCTCGCGAAAGCCGTTCATCACCGACATGGTGATGATGAGCGCCATCACAGCGAGCGTGATCGCGACCACGGAAATAATCGAAATCAGCGCCACGCCGCCGTACTGTCGCTTGGCGCGCAAATAGCGGCCGGCAAGCATGCGTTCAAACAGACCGAAGGGAACCGCGCGGCTACTCATCAATAGGCCCGCGCCACGAGAATTTCCTCCACCGCCGGCGCGCCGCTGAACACGCACTTGCCGAACGTGTTCGGCTGTTGAAGCGGCGCATTGCGGATGGTGAGCTTCAGCGCTTTCAAGCGCGCCTCCACCTCATCGAGCGCCTTCCCACTCGGCCGTGACCAGTGCACGCGCGCCCAGCCCTTGAACTGGCTGTCCTGGTCCTCGCCGAAATAGTCTTCGAGGTCGCTGAACGCCGCAAAGCCCCCACGGATATTGCTCTCCATCCTGTGCTTGGCTTCAGCGAAAAGGGCGTTCTGGATCTCTGGGAGCAGCCGATCGAGACCGAGCACGAATTCTGCCTGGTCGAGCGTCGCGGCCGATGGCCTTCCATCGACCCTCAGGCGGTCTCGGCGGAAGAAGGTAACCTTGTCGGCCGCCATATCGCGCGGTCCAATTTCGCAGATAATCGGGGCGCCGCGGCGGACCCAGTCCCAGCGTTTGTCGGCCGGACGGGAGTCCTTTTTGTCGACGTGAACACGCACTCGGCTTCCAAAGCACTGCCGCGAAGCCGTTTCCTGAGCCAGCACGTCGCAATACGCGATGAGCTGAGCGTCTTCGGGTTTGCCGCGCACCATGGGCACGATCACGACTTGGTGCGGCGCGACCGCCGGCGGCGTGCGCAGCCCGTCATCATCGCCATGGGTCATGATCACGCCGCCAATGAGGCGCGTCGACACGCCCCAAGACGTCGTGTGTGCAAGGCTAATGCCGCCTCCGCTGTCCTGGTAGCGGATGTTCTGCGCTTCGGCGAAATGGGTGCCGAGATTGTGCGAGGTGCCGGCTTGCAGCGCCTTGCCGTCCTGCATCATGGCTTCGATGGAGAACGTCGACACCGCGCCCGGAAAGCGTTCGTGTTCCGGCTTCTCACCGGCGATAACCGGCAACGCCAGCACCTCCTCGGCAAAGCTGCGGTACATCTCCAACGCACGCATCGTCTCTTCGACGGCGCCTGCCTCATCGGCGTGCGCGGTGTGGCCCTCCTGCCAAAGAAACTCAGCCGTGCGCAGAAACATGCGCGTGCGCATTTCCCACCGCACGATATTGGCCCACTGATTCAGCTTTAGCGGTAGATCACGATAGGATTTCACCCAGCGGCTGAACGCATCGCCGATGATGGTTTCCGAGGTCGGGCGCAGAATTAGCGGCTCGGCCAGCTCGGCTTCGGGATCGGGCTTCAACACGCCGTCGATCGCCTTCAGGCGGTGATGCGTCACGACCGCCATTTCCTTGGCGAAACCCTCCACGTGCTCGGCTTCCTTGGCGATGAAGCTGAGCGGTATCATCATCGGAAAATAGTAGTTCTCGCACCCCGACGCCTTGATGCGCCGGTCCATCTCGTCCTGGATGCGCTCCCAAATGCCATAACCCCACGGCTTGATGATCATGCAGCCGCGTGTCGGCGACAGTTCGGCGAGGTCGGCCTCGCGCACGATCGCTTGATACCACTCGGGAAAGTCTTCGGCGCGCGTGACCTTGAGCGCATGCATGGTGAGATTGTCCTTTCGCGTCTCAGATAGACTGAGCCCGAGGTGGCTGGCAACGCGCCTTAGCTTGGACGCATGTTCCAGAGGTCGATCGAGATCGCCCAGGCAATCCCCAGCCACACAACCGCCGCGATCCCGGCGGCGAGCGCCGCCTTCATGCCGAGATTGTGGGCCCTGGGCGCACCACGCTCGACGCCGGGCGCCCCGTCTTCGCCCGCCTCGTGCAGGCTGCGCGCGCCGATTGGCAGCATGGTGAAAAACGCCAGCCACCAGACGATGATGTAGATCGCTACGCCCAGAAACAGGTTCATGTGTGTGCGCCCTTGGGCGTTTCCATGAGTTCGATCAGCACGCCGTGGGAATTCTTCGGATGGATGAAGATGATCGGCGTCCCATGCGCGCCAATGCGCGGTTCATTCAGGACTGTCGCGCCGCGGCGGATCATCTCATCGCGCGCCGCGTAGATGTCCGGCACTTCGAAGCAGACATGGTGTTGTCCGCCGCTTGGGTTCCGTTCCAGGAATTTGACGATGGGCGAGTGCTCACCGAGCGGCTCAATCAACTCGATCTGGCTGTTGGCGACATTGACGAACGCGAACTTAACGCCTTGTGCGGCGAGTTCGCGCGTCTCGGTGATGGCGTCCTCGGGCACGCCGTAGAGGTCGCGATAGGTCTGCTTCGCCGCCTCGATTGAAGGTACGGCGACACCGACATGATTCAAACGCCCGATCATAGCTCACCTCGCTCTGCCGCTAGAGATTAGAGCCTCAACACGCTGACGTCGACAAGCGGCCGCTTCTTCCAGACGCGCTCGGCTGCCTTGCGCAACGCGCGCACCAGCGACGCCTCCACCGCTTCATCATCCGAGCGCTCGCCATGGTTCAACTTGGCGAACGCGGCCTCCGCCGTTCGTTCGAGTTCAGAGACCGCGATGTCGAAGTCCTCCTCGTCGACGCAGGAGAGGCCGCGAACCGTGAGGTGCGGCCCGGCGACGATGGCGTTCTTGCCGTTGAGCGCTAGCGCCGCGTGCACCGACCCCTCGGCGCCGAGCCGCTTGCGATCGCGGATGGCTTCGCCCTCGGTCTCCACAATCACGGCGCCGTCGACATACAACCGGCCCGCCGGCACCTCGTCGATGACCGCCGCCGGCCCTGGCGCCAGCCGGATCAGATCGCCGTTCTTGGGCGCGATCGTCTCCGGCACCTGCAGTTCGCGCGCGAGTCGCACATGTTCGTGAATGTGGCGCTGCTCGCCATGCACGGGCACGGCAATGCGCGGACGCGCCCAGCGATACATCTGCCGCAGTTCATCGCGCGCGGGATGGCCGGACACGTGCACCGGATGATCATCAGCGGTGATGAGGCCAACGCCTTTTTCGATGAAGGCGTTGTAGAGCCCATGAATCGCCGCTTCGTTGCCCGGAATGACCCGCGAGGAGAACACCACGGTGTCACCGGCGCGCAGACTGATGTGGCGATGCTCGCCCCGCGCAATTCGCGACAACGCCGCGCGCGGTTCGCCCTGGCTTCCGGTGCAGAGGAACAGAACCTTCTCGGGATCAAGACCGGCTGCTTCCTCTTCCATGATCACCGGCGGTGCGTCCTTCAACAACCCCACGCTCTGCGCGGCGCCGTGAATGCGCAACATCGAGCGCCCAACGAGACATGGCGTGCGGCCCGTCGCGCGCGCTGCAAGCAACGCGCTCTCTACCCGCGCAACGTTGGAGGCGAACGCCGTCACTGCGACGCGACCCGTGCAGCCAGCAATGACTTTGGTTAGCTTCTCCCGCACGTCGGCTTCCGAGCCCGAGGTTCCTTCAACGAAGACATTGGTGGAATCGCACACCATAGCGAGCACGCCTTCGTCGGCCATGGCGCGCAAGCTGGCTTCATCCGTCAGTTCGCCGATCAGCGGATCAGGATCGATCTTCCAGTCCCCGGTGTGCCAAACCAGACCGAGCGGAGTGCGGATCGCCAAGCCATTTGGCTCGGGGATCGAATGCGTCAGAGTGATGTACTCGATGTCAAAGGGTCCCAGCGCCAGCTTGCCCTTGAGCGGCAGCACGGTCAGCGGGACCTTGTCGAGCAGGTTCTGTTCACGCAGCTTCTCGCGCACCAACGCCGCGGTGAACGGTGTGGCGTAAACCGGCGCCCTGAGCTTCGGCCACAGCCACGCCAGCGCGCCGATGTGATCTTCGTGCGCGTGCGTCAACACGATGCCGAGGATGTTATCGCGCTCGTCTTCCAGATAGGCAGGATCGGGCAAAATCAGATCGACACCGGGCGTCTGCTCTTCACGCCCGAAAGTGACGCCTATGTCGACGATGATCCACGTCCGCGCATCGGGCGGGCCGTAGCCGTAGGCGTTGAGATTCATGCCGATCTCACCAGCCCCGCCCAGCGGCAGGAACACCAGTTCGTCGGCGGGCGACGCGCGTTTCAAAGCTTGCCGCCGTTGCGTCTGAAGATCTCGAGCAAACCGCGCGACGTCAGATCCTGGTCGAAATGATCGATGCTCGGGAACGCGCCCTCGAAAATCGAAGCCACCCCGCCCGTGGCGATCGTCTTCATGGGTCGCCCGTACTCCTGGCGAATGCGCCGGCACAGGCCCTCAATCATTTCAATCGATCCCCAATAAATCCCCGATTGCATCGCGCTCACAGTGTCCTTGCCGATGACGCGGCCAGGATCGCGGATCTCTACGCGCGGCAGCCGCGCCGCGGCGTCGTGCAACGCTTGGAGCGAGAGGTTGATCCCAGGCAGAATGACGCCGCCTTCGAAGGCGCCGTCGGCGGCGACGATATCGAACGTCGTGGCCGTACCGCTATCAATGACGATGGCTGGGCCGCCATAGTCGATATAGGCGCCGACCGCGTTCACCAAGCGATCCGCGCCGGCTTCGCTCGGCTTGTCGATGCGGACATCGATCCCGAGTTCCACGCCCGGTTCGCCAATCACGAGCGGCTCGGCGCCGACATAGCGGCGCGAAAGATTGCGCAGATTGAACAGCGCTTGTGGCACCACCGTTGAGATGATGCAGGCGCTGATTTGGTCAAAGCCCAGGTTGGACAGCCCCATGATCTGGGTGAGCCACGGGGCGTACTCGTCCGCGGTGCGGCTCGAGTCGGTGGACGCGCGCCATTGGCCGCGCCAGGACTGGCCGTCATGGACCGCAAACTTGGTATTGGTGTTGCCGACATCAATGGCGAGCAGCATGAGCCTAAACCACGGTGAAAATCACATCTCCGGCGGCGATGAGACGCCGACCCGAAGGTGTACCCAATTCCAATTCGCCGCGCGAGGATAGACCCGTTAGCCGCCCTTCGACCGTCGCTTCGCCCAAAGCAACGCGCGCGAGCGCTCCCAAACCGTGCGCGCGGGCAAGCCAAGCCGCCCGTAGCGGTTCAAACCCCACCCGCTGCAGTTGGCCGAACCAGTGACGCAGATGGGGGCGCAGGCGTTCGAAGAAAACCAGCGGCGCGGGCGCGGCGGCGGCCAGCGCCTCGGCCAAGCTCGTCGTGGGCTGGTCGATCTGTTTCGGGGACGACGCCAGATTCACCCCAAACGCCAGCGCCAACCAAGACCCGCCATTATCGATCAGGATGCCCGCAGCCTTAGCACCGTCGACCATGACGTCATTGGGCCATTTCAGCGTCGTGCGCGCAGCGCCAAGCTCGCCGTCGATGGCGTCGGCGATCGCAAGCGCTGTCGCAAAGCCGAGCAGCGCGATGTCGGCGGGGGGATGGTCCGTTGGTCCAAGGTAGGTGGCTAACAGATTGCCTTCGAGCGACGCCCATGCGCGACCGCGACGACCGCGACCCGCGGTCTGGCGTTTGGCGATAAGCCAAACCGGATTCCTCTGGCCACGTTCAGCACGCCGACGTGCTTCAAGCACGGTGGAATCGATCTCCTCGAACGTCTCGATCGGCGCGTCGGCGTCGATCATCGCGGGTGCCTTTTCAAAACCACATCCGCACCGCCGCCTCTGCCCACCGCTCGATCGAACCCAGCGCGACGACGAGGATCGGGAACGTCAGCGCGGCGGCGAACGTAGCGGTGATCAGGTTGGCGTTGCCCGCCGGTTGCAGCGCAGCCGCCGGCGGCTGGAACCAGATCGAGGCCAAGAGGCGAAGATAGTAGGCCGCGGCAACGACGGCGGCGACGCCGCCGAGAACGGCGAGCCAAACCAGGCCTGCGTCAACCGAAGCTTGGAACACCAAGAGTTTGCCAATGAACCCGGCGAACGGCGGCACGCCCGCGATCGAGAACAGCAGCATCGTGAACAGCGCCGCCATCCAAGGCCGCTTCTGCGCGAGCCCCGCAAGGTCCGCGACGGTTTCGGCAGGCGCGCCGTCGCGGCGCATCGCCAGGATCAGCGCGAAGATGCCGATATTGGCGGGCACATAAAGCGCCAGATAGATGAGCGCTGACGCAGGCCCTTGTTCAAGGCCCGCCGCCAAACCCATCAGCGCAAAGCCCATATTGGCGATCGAAGAATACGCCATGAGCCGCTTCAGATTGGTTTGCAGCAGCGCGCCGAAGGCGCCCCACACCATGGAGATCGCCGCCAACGCCGCGATCACCTGCTGCCATTGCGCCTCAAGGCCAGCGAACGGCTCGTACAAGACGCGCGCCATCAATGTGACGGCCGCGACTTTCGGTGCGGCGGCAAAAAACGCCGTCACGGGCGTCGGCGCGCCCTCGTAGACATCCGGCGTCCACATGTGAAACGGCGCCGCCGACATCTTGAAAGCCAGTGCGCACAGCATCAGCACCAGGCCAAATACGAGACCAACGCCGCCTGCGCCCTCGCTCACCGCCGCCGCAATGACGTCAAAGTCGATCGAACCGGTGAAGCCGTAGACAAACGACGCGCCGAACAACAGCAAACCCGAGGAAATCGCGCTTAACACGAAATACTTGAGTCCAGCTTCCGAGGAGAACGCATCGTCGCGGCGCCAAGCGGCGAGAACGTAGGCCGACAAACTCTGCAGCTCGACGCCGATGTACAGCGTGATGAGATCCTGCGCGGACACCATCACGAACATCCCCAGCACGGCCAAACACACAAGAATCGGGAACTCGAACCGGCGCTCGCGCGTGGCGTTGAAATGGACAGCCCCCAAGAACAGCGTCGCCGCCGCTGCGAAGGCGATCAGCGCCTTGGCGAAAGCGCTGACGCCGTCGATCACCATCGCGCCGAGAAATACATCCACCGGAGCGACAGGTTGGCGGGCGATCGCCAGCGCCCCAGCCGCGACGAGCGCAGCCACGCCGGCTGTCGAAGTCAGGCCAAACCAGCGATCTGCGCCGAGCAGAGCGCCGAAAAACAGCGCGCCGAGCGCGAAAACGACAAGCACGGCCTCCGGCAAGAGATGGGGGCCGGATGCGATGAGATCCTGAAGCGGGCTCATGGGGCGCCTCCGGCAAACGCCGCCGCAATCGCTTGAGCCGAAGGCGCGGTGAAGTCGAGCACGATGCTGGGGGCCAATCCCATGATCAGGGTCGCGATCACCAACGGCGCGAAGGTGATCCACTCACGCGCGTCAATGTCGGCGATCGATCCAAGCTTGGGGTTCTCGATCGTGCCGAAGGCGACCTTGCGGTAAAGCGTCAGAGCGTAGGCGGCGGAAAGGATGACGCCCAGGCAGGCGCCGGCCGCCACCCAGGCGTTCACTTCGAAGGCGCCCACCATGGTTAGAATTTCACCGGGAAAGCCGCTCGTGCCGGGCAAGCCGACATTGCCCATGGTGAAAAGCATGAAGATCGCGGCGTAAACCGGCATCCTATGCACCAGGCCACCATAGAACGCGATCTCGCGCGTGTGCACGCGATCATAAACGACGCCGACACAGAGAAAGAGCGCGCCGGAAATCACGCCGTGCGACAGCATCTGAAAGATCGCGCCCTGAATGCCCTGCTCGTTGCCGGCGAAGATGCCCATGGTAACGAAGCCCATGTGCGCGACCGACGAGTACGCGATCAGCTTCTTCATATCGAGCTGGCGGAACGCCACCAGCGACGCCCACACAATGGCGATCACCGACAGTGCGAACACGAGCGGAGTAAAGTACGCGCTCGCATCCGGGAACATTGGCAGCGAGAAACGCAGGAAGCCGTAACCGCCCATCTTCAACAGGATCGCCGCCAGCACCACCGAGGCGGCGGTCGGCGCCTCGACGTGGGCGTCTGGCAACCAGGTATGCACCGGCCACATCGGCATCTTCACCGCGAATGAGGCGAAGAAGGCAAGCCAGAGCCAAATCTGTAGCGCTGGGTCGAAACCATCGCCGGCTGCGAACGCCGTCAGTTCGGGGACGCTACTCGTGCCGGCGATCGCAATCATCGCCACGATCGCCACCAGCATCAGCAGCGAGCCCAAGAGCGTGTAGAGGAAGAACTTGAACGCGGCATAGACCCGCCGTTCGCCACCCCACACGCCGATGAGGATGAACATCGGGATGAGACCGCCCTCGAAGAAGACGTAGAAGAGAATGATATCCTGCGCGCAGAAGACGCCAATCATTAGCGTCTCCAGGATCAGGAACAGCACCATGTAGCTGGAGACCTGCTTCGAGATGGACCAACTCGCGAGGATGCAGAGCGGCGTCAGGAACGTCGTCAGCAGCACGAGCGACATCGACAATTGGTCGACGCCCATCGAGTACGCCGCCTCAAACGCCCATGGGACATATTCTACAAGCTGAAGCTCGGTCGCGTTCGGGTCGAACGCCGCGAAAGCGAACAGCGATACGATGAACGTTGCGATGGTGACGATCAGCGCCAGAAGCCGCACACCGTTATCGTAACCTTCGTTGTCGCCGCCGAGCGACACGCGCGAGAGCAAGATCAGCAGCGCGCCTGCCGCCGGCAGGAAAGTGACGATCGAGAGGATCGGCCAGCCAGCCATGAACTCGCTCATGGCGCGCCCCCGAAGCCGGCGAAGATGGCATAGGCGCCAAAAGCGACCGCGGCGATCAGCATGATGAAGCTGTAGTGATAGACGAAACCTGTCTGCACGCGGCGCAGCCCGCGCGAGAACCAGCGCGACACCGACGTCACGCCGTCGGGCCCAAGCCCGTCAATTACGCGCCGATCCCCGACCTTCCAGAACAAATCGCCAATGGCGCGGGCGCCTTTGACAAACACGAAGTCGTAGATCTCGTCGAAATACCATTTGTTGTAGAGGAAGGCCCACACTGGCCCCCTCGCCATGGCTCGTGGCGCGGCTGGCGCCCAAAGATAAAAGATGATGGCCAGCGCAAGACCGATCAGCGTTACCACGACGGGCGCCCAAAGCACCCACACCGGGAAGTCGTGGCGCTCGTGCTCAAGCGGCACTGCCTGCCCCCAAAACGCCTCAGCATGGTAGCCTAGGAAGTACGGGTAGAAGAGCCAGCCGGCAAAGACGGCGCCCGCCGCCAGGACAAGCAGCGGCGCCAGCATCACCCATGGCGACTCATGAGCAGGCGCCGAGCCGTCGGTTGGCGCTTCATGGGCATGATCGGCGTGCGCCGCTGTCGACTTTGCCTCTTCGTGGTCATGGTGGTGATGGTCCGTGCCACTTGCATCGTGGTGGTGCGCGTGCGGGTTGCCTCGATAACGGCCCTCGAAGGTCATGAACGCCAAACGCCACGAATAGAAACTGGTCAGCAACGCAGCGGTCACGCCGCACCAGAACGCAAACTGCGCGCCGATCCCGTGCGAAGCGTAAGCCGCCTCGATGATCGCATCTTTCGAGTAGAACCCCGCAAAGCCGATCTTCAGTCCTTCGAGTGGTAGGCCGAAGCCGATCAGCGCAAATGTGCCAATCAACATCATCGCCCATGTGATCGGCATCGGTTTGCGGACGCCGCCCATATAGCGCATGTCCTGTTCATGGTGCAGACCGTGGATCACCGACCCCGCGCCTAAGAACAGCAACGCCTTGAAGAAGGCATGTGTGAACAGATGGAACATCGCCGCGTTGTAGGCGCCGACGCCGGCCGCGAAGAACATGTAGCCGAGTTGCGAACAGGTCGAATAGGCGACCACGCGCTTGATGTCGTTTTGCGCCAAGCCCACGGTGGCGGCGAACAACGCCGTAGTCGCGCCGACGATGGTGACGAAGCCGGAAGCCAGCGGCGCCAGGTGATAAAGTTCACCCGCGCGGCACACCATGAAGACGCCTGCGGTGACCATGGTCGCGGCATGGATCAGCGCCGAGACCGGCGTGGGGCCCTCCATGGCGTCGGGCAACCACACATGGAGAAAGAACTGCGCGCTCTTCCCCATCGCGCCGATGAACAGCAGAAACGCAATCACCTCCACGGCGCGGAATTGCACTTCGCCAACGCCAAGCATCATCGCGGGGTTTGCTGCGGCCGCATGGAAGACTTCGTCGAACTGGATCGAGCCGTAGCAGAAGAACGCCGCCATGATGCCGAGCGCGAAACCAAAATCACCAATACGATTGGTGATGAACGCTTTGATCGCCGCGTCATTGGCGCTGCGTTTCTGGTACCAAAACCCGATCAGAAGATAGGATGCGACACCGACGCCCTCCCAACCGAAGAACAGCTGCAAGAAGTCGTTGGCCGTAACCAGCGAAAGCATCGCGAAAGTAAAGAACGAAAGGTAGGAGAAGAACCGCGCACGGTGCGGGTCTTCAGCCATATAGCCCCAGGAATAGACGTGCACCAGAAAGCTGACCGATGTCACCACCACCAGCATGATCGCCGAGAGCGTGTCGATACGCACGCTCCAGATGGAAGTGAATCCGGCGACGTCGATGAACCGAAACAGCTCAATCACGCGCTCGTGGCCCTCGCCCCAGACAAAGTCAGCGAAGATCGGCAGCGACAGCGCCAGTGAAAGGCCCACTGAACCGGTGGTAACCGTCATGGCGACACGATCGCCGATGAGCCGCTGCAAGAGTCCCGCGATCGCGGCCGCAAAGAGCGGCGCGAGCACGATCAAGGCTTCGGTTGAGAACTGCACCCCCTCAGCCCCTCATCTGATTGATGTCTTCGACAGCGATGCCGCCGCGATTGCGGAAATAGGTCACCAAGATGGCGAGACCGACCGCAGCCTCCGCGGCAGCAACGGTGAGCACCATCATCGCGAAAATCTGGCCCTCGATGTTCTGTAAGAAAGCGGAAAACGCGACCAGATTGATGTTCACCGACAAGAGCACGAGCTCGATCGACATCAGAATGATGATGACGTTCTTGCGGTTTACGAAGATGCCGAACACCCCGATGGTGAACAGTAAGGCGGCAACCACCAGGTAATGCGTGAGCGTGATGTCCATCAGCCAAGCCCCTGGCCTGGACGAATGTCCTTGAGCTCAACGGCCTCGGAGCGCCGCCGCCCGACCTGGGCTGAGATATCCTGTTTCTTGACGCCCGGCCGATGGCGCAGCGTCAAGACGATCGCGCCAATCATCGCAACCAAGAGCACGAGGCCGGCGAGCTGAAACGCGAGCAGGTACTCGGTATAGAGCACTAGCCCGATGGCTTCGGCGTTGGTGACCCCGCCGGACGTCTCCGCGATCGCCAACGGTGCGCCACGAGCGCCGCTGGCCGCGAACGCCACCAGCACCAGCTCCGCCAACAGCACCGCCGCCACCAGCGCGCCGACGGGCATGTATGAAAGAAAGCCCTGTTTCAGCTCGGCGAAGTCAACGTCGAGCATCATCACCACGAACAAGAACAGCACGGCGACGGCGCCGACGTAAACGACCACCAACAACATCGCCAAGAACTCTGCGCCCAACAGCACGAACAGGCCGGCGGCCGTGAAGAAGGTCAGGATCAGAAACAACACCGAGTGCACGGGATTGCGCGCCGCGATAACCGCGAAGGCAGAGATCACCGCTACCGCGGCCAGTACATAAAAGGCGATCGCCGCCAGCATTCCCCGTCCCTCCCGCGCGCGTCACCGATACGGCGCGTCCAGTTCCAAACTCTTAGCGATCTCGCGCTCCCAGCGGTCGCCGTTCGCAAGCAAACGTTCCTTATCGTAATACAGCTCTTCGCGCGTCTCGGTCGCGAACTCAAAGTTCGGACCCTCGACGATGGCGTCGACCGGGCACGCCTCCTGGCAAAAGCCGCAATAGATGCACTTCACCATGTCGATGTCATAGCGCGTGGTGCGGCGCGATCCGTCCGCGCGCGGCTCGGCTTCAATGGTGATGGCCTGAGCGGGACAGATTGCCTCACAGAGCTTGCAGGCGATGCAGCGCTCTTCGCCGTTGGCGTAACGGCGCAAGGCGTGCTCACCGCGAAAGCGCGGCGAAAGCGGGTTCTTTTCGAACGGGTAGTTCACCGTCGCCTTGCGCCGGAAGAAGTACTTCATGCCGAGCATGAACCCGCCCAGCATGTCGAGCATCATCGCGCCCTTGGCGGCTTGGAGTATGCGAGACATCGGCCCTACCCTCCCGCCGTGATCGCAGCGGCGGGCTGCATGAAGGTGACGTAGTACGCGATCGCCGCGACCGCCACGAGCGAAGTCGGCAGGAAAATCTTCCACCCCAGCCGCATCAGCTGGTCGTAGCGGTAGCGCGGCACGATGGCCTTCACCATCGCAAACATAAAGAACATGATCCAGAGCTTGACGTAGAACACCAGCATGCCGAGCGCGGGATGGTCGACCGGCCCCCATGGCAAGTGCCAGCCGCCGAGGAACAGGATCGTCGTCATCGCGCACATCAGCACGATGTTCAGGTATTCGCCGATCATGAAGAGCAAATACGGCGTTGACGAGTACTCGACCTGGTAGCCCGCGACGAGCTCGGACTCCGCCTCCGGCAAATCGAACGGCGGCCGGTTCGTCTCCGCCAGGGCGGAAACAAAGAACATCACCAGCATGGCCAGCATGATCGCGCCGACCAGCAGGTTGCTCGGGAATTCCTGGACATTGAACAGCCGGAAGCCGTGCCACATCCAGATGCCCTCACGCTGAGCATCAACAATGTCCGTGAGGTTCAGCGACCCCACCAGCAGCAACACGGTGATGATAATGAAGCCGATCGAGACTTCGTAGCTCACCATTTGCGCGGCCGAACGCAGGCCGCCCAGGAACGGGTACTTGGAGTTCGACGCCCAGCCGCCCATGATGATGCCGTAGACGCCGAGCGATGAGATCGCGAACAGGTACAAGATTCCAACATTCAAGTCGGCGATGACGATGCCTGGCCCCCACGGGACCGCCGCCCACGCCACGAACGCCAGCACGAACGTGATCAGCGGCGCCAGGATGAACACCGTCTTGTTCGCACCCGCGGGGATAACGATTTCCTTGAACACGAACTTGAAGAAATCCGCGAAGCTTTGCAGCAGGCCGAACGGTCCGACCACGTTCGGTCCTTTGCGCAGCTGCACCGCCGCCCAGACCTTGCGGTCGAACAGCAGTAGGAAGGCGAGTGAGATCAGCAACAGGATCATGATCGCAAGGATCTGACCTGTCTTCACAAGCGCCCACTCGACCTCGACCGGCCAGTCAATTCCGAACCACGCGATGTAGTCGAGGTCGGGGCTCATTCTGCCGCCACCCTTTCCGCGCCGCGCTTGAGCCGCGAGCACTCGGCCATCGTCACCGAAGCGCGGGCGATGGGGTTGGTCAGGTAGAAGTCGGTAATCGGGCTGCGGAACGGTTCGTTCGAGATCGACCCGTCGGCGCCCAACTGCGCAGGGTCAAAACGCGTCGCGTCCGCCGCGCCGGGTGCGTAGTCGACCTGACCGAAGCTTGGATGGTCCGCGATCATCTTGGCGCGCAGCTGTGCCAGTGAGTCGTAAGGAAGCGTTTTGCCCATCACCGCCGACAGCGCGCGCAGGATGGTCCAATCTTCCTTGGCATCGCCTTTCGGGAACGTTGCCCGACGCCCGTACTGAACGCGCCCTTCGGTGTTGACCCAGGTCGCGTCCTTTTCGGTGTACGCCACGCCGGGCAAGATGATGTCCGCGCGATGTGCGCCGGCGTCGCCATGCGTGCCAACATAAATGACCGTGCCGGTGCTGGGCAGCGGCGCCTCGTCGACGCCCAACAGCAGCAGCGCATCGAGCCCGCCCTGGCTCATCTCTTCGGCGCTCTTGCCGCCCTGCGCCGGCAAAAAGCCGAGATCGAGTCCGCCAACGCGCGCCGCTGCTGTGTGCAGCACATTGAAGCCGTTCCAGGCCTCGCGCACCACGCCAAGCTGCGCCGCCAACCGCCCCACCGCGCGCAGCACCTGCGCGCCGTCCGGCCGCGCCAGCGCGCCTTGACCAACAATGATCATCGGCCGCTGCGCGTTCTTCAGCAGCTCCGCGACGGCACCCAGCTGACCCAGCGATTGCGGGCCGGCGCCAATGTGTGCGTATCGGTAGGTAAGATCCGTGGCCTCGCCGATGACTGCGACTTCGGCGCCGCGCAGCCACGCCTTGCGGATGCGCGCGTTGAGCACTGGCGCTTCCACGCGCGGGTTGGTTCCCACCAGTAGGATCGCATCGGCATCATCAATGCCGGCGATGGTCGAGTTGAACAAATAACCTTGGCGCGCGCCGCCGCCGAGTTTAGCGCCGTCGGGCCTGCAATCAGTATTGGCCGAGCCAAGCACTCTGAAGAGATCGAGCGTCGCCTTCATGCTTTCGGCGCAGGCAAGGTCTCCGGCGATAGCCCCGATGCGGTCGCCGCCGACCGCCAGCGCCCGCGCAGCCGCCTGCAGCGCTTCATCCCAGCTTGCCGCACGCAGCTTGCCGTTCACGCGTACATAGGGCCGATCGAGGCGCTGTCGCGACAATCCATCCTCGGCGTAGCGCGTCTTGTCGGAGATCCACTCCTCGTTGATCTCGTCGTTGACGCGCGGCAGCACCCGCAACACCGCCTCGCCGCGCGCGTCGACGCGGATCGCCGAACCGAGCGCGTCCATCACATCCACGGACTCGGTCTTGGTCAACTCCCACGGCCGTGCATTGAAGGCGTAAGGCTTGGAGGTGAGCGCGCCGACCGGACACAGATCGATGACGTTCGCCGAAAGCTCGCTGCTCAGCGATGCTTCCAGATAGGTCGTGACCTCCATATCCTCGCCGCGGCCTGTCGCGCCCAATTCCGGCACGCCAGCAACCTCGGTGGCGAAACGGATGCAGCGCGTGCACTGGATGCAGCGCGTCATCACCGTCTTCACCAGCGGCCCCATGAACTTCTCTTCGACCGCGCGCTTGTTCTCTTCGAAGCGCGAGCCGCTGCGGCCATAGGCGACGGCCTGATCCTGTAGGTCACACTCCCCGCCCTGGTCGCAGATCGGGCAGTCCAACGGGTGATTGATCAGCAGGAACTCCATCACCCCGTTGCGCGCCTTGGCGACGGTCGCGCTCTTGGTGACCAGTTCGTTCAACATGTTGTCGCGTGCTGGCGGCAAGTCCTTCACCTGCTGAGCGCAGGAAGCCACTGGTTTCGGGCCAGATTTGCCGCCGACCTTCACCTCGATCAGGCACATGCGGCAATTGCCGGCGATCGACAGCCGCTCGTGGTAGCAGAAGCGCGGAATCTCGGCGCCGGCGGCCTCGCACGCCTGCAGCAAGGTGTATTCCGGAGGAACGTCGACTTCCGCGCCGTCGACGAGAATCTTGGTCATTAAGGTCCGCTCTCGCGCGACGCGCATGGCCCATTTATTGCCGCGCCGCAAGGGGGCCGAAGGCCGCGCTGTACGGCCTG
Organism: Hyphomonadaceae bacterium; assembly: GCA_019753175.1. Taxonomy (GTDB): domain Bacteria; phylum Pseudomonadota; class Alphaproteobacteria; order Caulobacterales; family Aquidulcibacteraceae; genus Vitreimonas. Next base: position 53,354 of record JAIELK010000018.1, on the reverse strand, counting down.
ATCACGCGGCTGTGACGGTGTGCGCCGACGGGTCCAGGTCTCCGCTGCGTTTGGATCGTGGAGGGCGAAATGGAGGTCAAGAAATGAGGCTTGTCACAGGAGCGCTTGCAGCCGTTGCATTGTTCGCCGCTGCCGCGCCCGCCTATGCGCATCGCGACCGCGATCACAACCCACCGGGTTGGCGCGGCGGCCCCGGAACGAATTGGGAAAATCCGCCCGGTCGGCGCGGCGGGCCCGGCGCCTCTCCCGATCGGCGCTGGTATGGCTACGCGCATCCGCATCGCCATCACTACTGGCATGGCGCCTACTGGAGCCCGGCGCGCGCCTGCTGGTGGCGTGACCGCGACGGCAATCCACCGGGACCGGCAGGCGGACGCGGCACAAACTGGGAGAACCCGCCGGGCCCATCCGGCGGCCCAGGCGCGAGCCCGGATCGTAATCTCTGTCGCTAAGAATCAGACCTTGGTCAGCGCGAGTGGGCCGACTACCGTCACCCACTCGCGCACGCGCCATGAACTGACGACGCCATTCGTGACGTAAGGATCGGCGCGGGCGAAGTCTATCGCCACTTGTGGCGTCTCGGCCTTGAATACCAGCAGGCCAAACGGCGGCTCTTCCCAATCTGCGCCGCCATCATCCATTGCGGATTCCGAAACCGCACCGCCAAGTTGGAGTTCGTCGCGCGCAACAGACGCCCGCGCGAGTTCAAGGTGTGTAGCACGCACTGCAGCACGCTTCTCCAAATAGTCGGGCTCATACTCGTATATGAGGAGAAAGTGCTTCATCGCGCCTACTCCGCCGCCACCAGGCGCACCTGGTGCACGCCCTTGGCGGCGCGGTAGCGGTCGATGCGTTGTTCGATCTCGCTGCGGAAGCAGCGCATCAGCCCCTGGATCGGCCAGGCCGCGGCGTCGCCCAGCGCGCAGATGGTGTGGCCTTCCACCTGGCCGGCGACATCGAGCAAGAGATCGATTTCGCTGTGGTCGGCCTCGCCCTTGGCCATGCGCTCGAGCACACGCCACATCCAGCCCGTGCCTTCCCGGCATGGCGTGCACTGGCCGCAGCTTTCGTGCTTGTAGAAATAGGCGATGCGGGCGATGGCGCGGATCATGTCGGTGGATTGATCCATGACAATCACCGCCGCAGTGCCCAGGCCTGAACGATGCGGCGCGGCGGCGAGCGAGTCGAAATCCATCAGCATGGTTTCGCTCTCTTGCGCGTTGATCATGCGCACCGACGAGCCGCCGGGGATCACCGCTTTCAGATTGCCCCAGCCGCCGCGCACGCCGCCGCAATGCTCCTCGATCAGCTGCTTGAGCGGAATGCTCATCGCTTCTTCGACGTTGCACGGCCTGTTTACGTGACCCGAGATGCAGAACACCTTCGTGCCTGTATTGTTGGCGCGGCCGATACCGGCGAACCATTTCGCGCCGCGCCGCAAAATCGTCGGCACGACGGCGATGCTCTCGACATTGTTGACTGTGGTGGGGCAGCCATAGAGCCCGACATTGGCCGGAAACGGCGGCTTCAGGCGCGGCTGGCCCTTCTTGCCTTCGAGGCTCTCCAACAGCGCGGTTTCCTCGCCGCAAATATAAGCGCCCGCGCCGTGATGCATGTAGAGATCGAAATCCCAGCCATGCACATTGTTCTTGCCGATCAGCTTGGCTTCGTACGCCTCCTTGATCGCCCGCTCCATCGCCTCGCGCTCGGCCACGTACTCGCCGCGGATATAGATGTAGCAGGCGTGCGCCTGCATCGCGAAGGCGGCGACCAGGCACCCCTCGATCAAGAGATGCGGATCGTGACGCATGATGTCGCGATCCTTGCAGGTGCCCGGTTCGGACTCGTCGGCGTTGACCACGAGATAGTGCGGCCGGTCCTTCACTTCTTTCGGCATGAACGACCATTTGAGGCCCGTCGGAAAGCCCGCGCCACCGCGCCCGCGCAAGCCTGAGTCCTTAACCTGCTGGATGATCCAGTCGCGCCCGGCGCCGAGCATGTCCTTGGCGCCGTTCCAAGCCCCACGCCGCTTCGCGCTTTCCAGGTCCGAGCCATGACGGCCGTAGAGATTCAGGAAGATGCGATCCTTGTCCGCCAGCATTTAGTCCCGTCCTCAAAGCTTGGGCGTGAGGTTCATGAAAATGCGCAAGCCAAACCAAAGCGCACCGATTGCCGGACCCACAACCCGCATATCCGTCCATGGCATGCGCGCCACCAGCAGCATGTACGCCGCCGCCGCCACGCACGCCGCCATCAGCAGCGCGAGCAAGAACAACTTGCCGGTCTGTCCGGTCAAGGGCGATTGCACCGGCTCAAACGGCAGCCGCGGCCTCACCCGCGGCAGCCCGGAGGGTCGTTCGCCGCTCACGCCTTCTCCGGCAGGCCCGGCAACTTGACCAGCCGCGCCAACGAGCCGTCATAGAGCGAGGGATCGCTAAGAACCGCCGTTCCGCCCTCTGGCTCCGACGTCTGCCGCCCGCGCGCCGAGCCCGGCGAGATCGCTTCGCCGCGAGCCAGCTTGTCCATCAGGGTTTCGAGCGCCTCTGCGCTGAGGTCCTCATGATAATAGTCGTCGATGGCGACCACGGGCGCGTTCACGCACGCCCCTACGCACTCCACCTCTTCCCAGGAGAAGAGTCCGTCAGCGCTAACAGCATGCTTTTCTCCGATGCGCCGCTTGCACACATCCTTGAGTTCCTCGGCCCCGCGCAGCATGCACGGCGTGGTGCCGCACACCTGCAAGTGGTGTTTTCCAACCGGGGCGAGATGAAACATCGTGTAGAAGGTTGCGACCTCCAGCACGCGGATTTTCGGCATTTCCAGAAGCTCTGCGATCGCCTGGATCGCTGGTTCGCTCACCCAGCCTTCCTGCTTCTGCACCAGCCACATAATCGGGATCACCGCCGACTGCTTGCGGTCCGGCGGGTACTTCGCAACCCACCAGCGCACCTGCTCCATGGTCGCTGGCGTGAAGGCGAAGCGCTCAGGCTGCTCGGCGGCGAGACGACGGACGCTCATGGCTCTCTCACTTCACAAAGTCGACGCGCGCAATGCGCCCCTTTTTCACCGTATAAACGACGAGCGCCTCAAAGAACGGCCCCTGCGGCGAGCGTTCGCCCTTCTCGTGATCGATGACGACATCGCCGAGCGCCATGCGGCCGACGATCCAGGCGCGGTTGTTGGGAAAGTCAGCAAAGGTCTTGGCGTAACGCGCGCGAATCTGATCCGAACCGGCCTGGGCGACAGCGCCGTTGAGATCAGCAATCACGCAATCGTCGGCGTAGGTGGCGCAGAATGCGTCGAGATCTTGCGCATTGTATGCCTCGAGTTGCCGCTGCACGACGTCGGACGGACTCATCTTAGACGTCCCGTTCTTCAGCGACGAAGCCTTCGCCCATCATCTTGTCGCGCACCATCAACACCTTGTAGCGCCCGCCCTTACGCATGAGGAAGCAATGCTGGAACAAACCGCCGGAATCGATGGCTGCGCTGTAGTGCGCAACCTCCCAGCCTTGCATCGCCAACGCGCTCACAGGGGTCGGCGCATCGCTCATATCGTTGCTCCTCGGCCTTCGATCTGGTCAAGCTTCGCGAGCGCCTTATCGGCGTCGTCCCGCGCCTTCAACAGGCCGGCACGGCGATAGGCGCGCAGATACTTCCTGAGCACGGGGACTTTGAGCAGCGCTCCACGCCGGATGGCGATGAGCATGATCAACGCCGGCACAAACGAGAGCGTCGACAGGCCCGGCGCCGAGCGCGCATCGATCACGTCCATGTATTGCATGCGGAGCGGCGCCACGACGAAGCCGATCAACAGCCCGATGGTCAGTCCTTGGATCGCCGCGCCTATGCGCACGCGCGCGGGATGATGCTCAACGTGTTGCGGTTTGAAAGCGACAACGCAATGCAGCACGAACGCGAGCATGATCACGAGCGCCACGACGGCCTCGATCCACAGCATGAGCGGCGTATGCGCGCCGTTCACCGGTCGATCTCACCAAACACGATATCGAGCGAACCCAGCACGGCGGACACATCGGCCAGCATGTGACCCCTGCACAGGTGATCCATAGCGGCAAGGTGCGGAAAACCAGGCGCACGTATCTTGAGGCGGTATGGCTTGTTGGTTCCGTCCGACACCAGGTAAACGCCGAACTCGCCTTTTGGCGCCTCCACCGCGGCGTAGGTCTCCCCCGCGGGCACGTGATAGCCCTCGGTGTAAAGCTTGAAGTGATGAATGAGCGCCTCCATCGAGCTCTTCATCTCGGCGCGCCGAGGCGGAGCGAACTTCGAGTTCTCCGGCATCACCGGCCCACGCGTCTTGCGCAGCAAGTCGATGCATTGGAGCATGATCTTGGTGGACTCGCGTATCTCCTCGACGCGACAGAGATAGCGGTCGTAGCAATCGCCGTTCTTGCCGAGCGGAATCTTGAAATCCAACTCGGAATAGATCTCATAGGGCTGACTGCGGCGCAGGTCCCAGGCCAACCCCGAACCCCGCACCATGACCCCCGAGAAGCCCCATTTGAGCGCGTCTTCCTGGCTGACGACGCCGATATCGACGTTGCGTTGCTTGAAGATACGATTGTCGGTGAGCAAGCCCTCGATGTCGTCGATGACGCGCGGGAACTGCTTGCACCAGGACTCAATGTCGTCGATCAAAGCATCCGGCAAATCCTGGTGGACGCCGCCGGCGCGAAAGTACGCTGCGTGCATGCGCGAGCCCGACGCGCGTTCATAGAACACCATCAGTTTCTCGCGCTCTTCGAACCCCCAAAGAGGGGGAGTCAATGCGCCGACATCCAGCGCCTGGGTGGTGACATTGAGGATGTGATTCAGGATGCGTCCAATTTCGGAGTAGAGCACGCGGATGATGGAGGCGCGCCGCGGCACCTCAATACCGGCGAGCTTCTCGATCGCCAGGCAGTATGCGTGCTCCTGGTTCATCGGTGCGACGTAGTCGAGCCGATCGAAGTAGGGCAGCGCCTGCAGATAGGTCTTGTACTCGATCAGCTTTTCGGTGCCGCGATGCAGCAAGCCGATATGCGGATCGACGCGCTCCACCACTTCGCCGTCAAGCTCCAGCACCAGGCGCAAAACGCCGTGCGCGGCCGGATGCTGCGGGCCGAAATTGATGGTGAAGGTGCGCTTTTCTTCCGACGCGCTGGAGAGATCGTCAGCCATTGGCCTTCTCATCCCCGGGTAACGTCATGCCTTCCCAAGGGCTCAAAAAGTCGAAATTGCGGTACGCCTGCTGCAGCTTCACCGGCTCGTAAACCACGCGCTGTTGCTCAGCGTCGTAGCGTACTTCGACAGTGCCGGTGAGCGGGAAGTCCTTGCGCAGCGGGAAACCCTGGAAACCGTAATCGGTAAGGATGCGACGTAGATCGGGGTGGTTTGAGAACACAATCCCGTACATATCGAACGCTTCGCGCTCAAACCAGTCGGCGCATGGGAACAGCCCCGCCACCGACGGCACGGCGGTGTCCTCATCGGTCTCGACCTTGATACGGATGCGCTGATTCAGCGGCATCGACAGCAGGTGATAGACCACATCAAAGCGCTTCTCTCGTTCGGGATAATCGACGCCGCAGAGATCGACGAAGGTGGTGAACCTGCAGCGCGGATCGTCACGCAGAAAGGTCAGCACCGTGACAATATGCTCGGCGCGGGCGACCAGCGTGAGCTCCCCCATTGGCACGTCGTGCCTGACGATGGCGTTGGTCATCGTCGACGCAATGTGTGCAGCGAGATCAGAAAGCCCCGCACTCATCGCTCGATGTTCCCCTCGCGTCGGATCTTCCGCTGCAACTGCAGCACGCCATAAACAAGCGCCTCTGCCGTAGGCGGACACCCTGGAACATAGATGTCGACCGGGACGATGCGATCGCATCCTCGCACCACGGCATAGCTGTAATGGTAGTAGCCGCCGCCATTGGCGCACGAGCCCATCGAGATGACGTAGCGCGGATTCGGCATCTGGTCGTAGACCTTGCGCAGCGCCGGCGCCATCTTGTTGGTGAGTGTTCCGGCGACGATCATCACATCGCTTTGGCGTGGGCTCGCGCGCGGGGCAAAGCCAAAGCGTTCAAGATCGTAACGCGGCATCGACGCCTGCATCATCTCGACTGCGCAACAAGCTAGACCGAACGTCATCCACATCAGCGAACCTGTGCGCGCCCAAGTGATGAGATCATCGGCTGCGGCCACGAGGAAGCCCTTGTCCGCCAATTGATCGGAGAGCCCGGTGTAGAATGGATCGTCCTCGCGGACAGGATAGCCGCCTTCGACGCTTGAGCGCGCGGCGCCGCCAGCTGGAGTGATTACTCCCATTCGAGCGCGCCTTTCTTCCATTCGTAGATGAAGCCCACCGTCAGCACGCCGAGGAACGCCATCATCGACCAGAATGCGAACTGAGCGGTTTCCGTGGGCATATCCGTCAAGGTGATCGCCCACGGAAACAGGAACGCCACTTCAAGATCGAAGATGATAAACAGGATCGACACCAGATAGAAGCGCACGTCGAACTTCATGCGCGCGTCGTCGAAGGCGTTGAAGCCGCATTCGTAGGCCGACACCTTTTCCTTGTCGGGGCTCTTGGGGGCCACCACCCAGGCGGCGATCAGGAACCCCGCGCCCATCACCAGAGCGATGGCGAAAAAGATGACAATTGGTAGGTAGTCAGTGAGGTCGAGACCCATGCGGCGTCACCTAAGGCGTACGCCGCTGCAGCGCCATGGAGCCATGCGCCGCAGCGGTGAAATCGGCGCGGACGCTAGTCGCCGCCGCATCCCGACGCAACCATCGATCCTCAGGCGAGCCGGCTGGCGGGGATGGCGTCGCTGCGCGTCTGCTGGCCGAGCCACTGGCGCAGCTCCTCGTAACACTGCGCCTCCGAGAAGTGACGGGACGCGGCCGCAAGGGCCGCGCGCCCGAGGGCCTCGCGTTTGGAGCGGTCATCCAGGAGCACGAGGACTGCCCCGGCGAATCGGTCTGCCTCGTCCTCGATGATCACCGCCGGGGTCACATAGTCCTCGACGCCCTTCGTCGCGGCCGCGGTCGCGACGACAGATTTGCCCGCCCCCAGCGCCTCAACCAACTTGATCTTCAGCCCTGCGCCACCGAGCAGCGGCACGATGACAACTCCGGCGCTCGCGTAAACGTCCCTGAGGTCGTCGATCACGCCAAGGGCTACGACGCCTTCCGGAAGCGCGCCCAATCGTCGGCACACCGATCCCACGACGCGAAGGCGAACATCCGGGCGCCGGGCGCGGATCGCCGGCCAGCATTGCGCCAAAAACCACTCCAAACCTTCCGCGTTGAAAAAGGTGTTCGAACCGATGAAGAGCAGCTCGTCGCCAGCGCCGGGCTGAGGCTCAGAGACGCAATTCACGGCGCACGGCGCCAGCAACGTCGTCGTCTCGGGTAGCCTGCTTCTGACAACAGCGGCCTCTTCGGGCTGGATCGCGACGATCGCGTCTGCCTGCGAAAGCAGTTGAAACTCCTCAGTTGCATCGAGCGCATACGCAGTCATCGCGTCGGCGGCATTCGAGGACATTAGATCGTGCATGATCACCAGGATAGGAGCCGGGCGCGATCGCGCGTCGCGCGCCAGCGGCGTCAAGAATGCGTAGTCGCAGACAATCACATCGGCCTGTTGAGTGTGTTCGGCAACGTAGAGCGCATCCGCCAACTCACTCACCGCGCGCAAGGAATCCTCGGCACGGCGCGTCCAGCCCCGCCCCAGCAAACCGGCGCCGACGAGCAAGCGCTCGAGCCCCGCGACAAACGCCCTCGCATAGACTATCGGATTGGTGCACCAAAACCAACGGCCAAGGCGCGTGCCGCCGCGTATGCCGATCGTCTCGAAAACCCGCATTTCCGCCCGCAGGCGCACGAGCGGCCACCGGCCGAACAACTTGGGCGACACCCCACGGAAATGCACCGCATACCCCGCGTCCCGCAGCACGCGCATCAGCGACAAAACATAGAGGCTGCTGCCGCTGGTCGCGCCCACGATTCGCTGACGCGAAAGCAGGATCGCCTGTTTCGCCCGAAGCGCGGCCTGGGTTTCTCTTACAAACGACACATCGACCCCACCCAACAAGCGGCCCGCCACGCTAACCGGAGTCCGCCGCCTCGCAACCGGATGCGGCAGCGTACGAAGCGAGCGGTTCTAGTGTGCCCGCACATCGGTGGGCGGGGGCGCCAGAAAATCGGCTTGGCGTAGCGCTAGCGCGACAATGGTGAAGGTTGGGTTCGCGTGCCCCCCGGTCGGAAAGACCGCGCAACCCTGAACGAACAGGTTGTCCACACCGTGCACACGGCAATCCGCATCCACGACGCCCGTCGCCGGCCCCTCGGACATTCGCGCCGCACCGATGTGATGAAAGGTCCCCGACAAGGCCTCCGTCGGCATCAGACCGGGCGACGACGCCCAGGGCGCCGGCGTCAGCTCACCGAGACGCAGCCGAGAAAACTCCTCCGCCAGCACGACTGCAAAGCGTGCGGCGGTTGCGCGCTCCTGCGCACCGATGCGCCAATCCACACGCAATCGCGGCATGCCCAGTGCATCCTTTTCGGCGCCCAACGTCACCCTGCTCTCGGGATCAGGCGCCTGCTCGAGATCGGCCACCACCGCGATCGCTTGCGTCTCCAGCAGCGGATGATGACCGAGCACGCCCCGTCGCCAGAGATTCCGCGCGATGGCGCGGGGGCGTCCCAGCGCCGCTGCGAGCGCGCCGACGTCGCCGCGCACGGCTTGCTTCAAGCGCTCCCATGGCGCGTTCGGATCCGCCGTATAGGTGAGGATCGCGCTTGCATTGAGCAGGTTCTCGCGCCGCTGCACGGATGGGGACAGCGCGAAACCGAGCTCGGTTTGGAGGCCGCTTCTGCGCGCCAACACGTTGAAGGCATCCTGCAGCCTCTCAGAGGCAGCCCGATCCGCTCTCACTGTCGCAATGACGCCCCGCGGATGCTGCATGAAGCAGCGCCCGATCCAGTCGCCGCCCCCCAGGAGTTCCGGCGCTTGCTCTCGGCACACGAGAAGGAGCCTCGCGTTTTCAGCGCCGCCGCAACACAATACGAAGGCATCCGCCGTCACGCGCAGCCGCTGACCGTGGAGAGACGCGAACGACACGGCGGCGATCCGTCTCGATTGCGGTTCGAACTCCACTGCATTGGCGTGCAGGATAACGCGCAAGCCAGGTGCTCGACGCAAATCCTCAAAATAGTCGCGTCCCCAATCCCGGTATCGGCGCACGCGACCTTGCGGTGCGTAGCGCCAAACCTGCGCCGCGATGCGGTCCGGATCGAAGGGCGGGGCCTCCACCGACAAGTCACCGGCCCCCCAGGGGGCGCTGAACCCGCAATACCGCGCCGCTGCCGCGTAGTATGGCTTGAGCGTCTCCGCGCCGATCGGCCAGCCTGAATGCGCCACCCATTCGCGGCGTTCGAAATCAATGTCGTCGAGGGGGGCGCACCGGCCCGTCCACTGCGTCGCTGCTCCCCCTAGAACCCGATAGCGTCCCTCATCCAACGCCATTGGGTGGCCTACACACTCGCCGCCATAGAGCGCTTGAGTTTCCGTTTCGGGAAGCAGGCCGCCGGCCTCCGCCAGGATGACACGCCTGCCACGAGCCGCCAGCTCCAGGGCCAGTGTAATGCCCGCGGGACCCGCCCCAATGACACAGATGTCAGCGCGCGCTTCGCGCTCCAATCCGCCGCTCGCTAGGTCTTCAATCATCGCATCCCCGGCCGGCGTCGTTCAGACCCAGGGACAGGGGCCAGTCGTGGCGAATGGCGCGAGTGACGGGGCTCGAACCCGCGACCTCCGGCGTGACAGGCCGGCGCTCTAACCGACTGAGCTACACCCGCGTCTGATGCGCGAGAGGCGGGGAGTTAGGCCAAGCAGCGGCGGCGGTCAAGCGACGCGGCGCCCCACAAGTCCCGGGCGAACCTGGTGGGCGATGAGGGGATCGAACCCCCGACCCTCTCGGTGTAAACGAGACGCTCTACCGCTGAGCTAACCGCCCTTGACGGTTCCTTTGGCGGTTCGCGCGCCGTCGCGCAAGACTGATCCAGGTCGCGCCGAGGGGGCTGGCGCAGCGTCTAGTACAAACGCAGGCGTGCTCAGCGCTCAGGTCCGCTGATTATTCTGCATGCCGACAAAGAACGCCGCTGCCTGCGGACTTGCGCCGGTGGCCTCGCTTGGCGTGTCGTCGCGGAATTGGACCCATGGAATCTTGGATTCAATGCCAAACTGACGTTCGATGGGCGCCGCAGAGGGGTCGTCCAACGAGCCAATGGTGACGTAGAAATGCGCATCCGGCCGGTTATAGCTGAACGAAAGCGGCGTCCCGCAATCACGACAGAACCCCCGCGTCGCGAGATTTGAGCTTGCGAACACTGCAGGCTCGCCTTCGGTCCATGCAAAGGTGTGCTTGGGCGCGCCCGCGAGCGCGGCAAACAAACCGCCGGTAGCGCGCTGGCACATCCGGCAATGACACACGTGGCAGCGCTCGGGCGGCACATAAAGCGCATACCGCACCTTGCCGCACTGACAGCCGCCGGTCGCAACGGCCTCTTTGACTCCAATCATGAACTCACTCTAACACCGCCCAACGCTCATGACAGCCGCCAGCGTAACAATCCGACCCGCTTCCCTTGACGGCGTTCGCGTGCTCGATCTCTCGCGGGTGCTCGCAGGTCCCTGGGCAACGCAAATCCTTGGCGACCTTGGCGCTGACGTCATCAAGATCGAGCGGCCCGGCGCGGGTGATGACACACGCAGCTGGGGACCGCCGTTTCTGGAAGATGCTGACGGCGCGCGTGGCGACGCGGCCTATTACCTCGCCGCCAATCGCAACAAGCGCTCAGTCACGATCGACATCGCAAAGCCAGAGGGCGCAGCGATCGTGCGCCGGCTCGCGCAACGCGCCCACATTCTTGTCGAGAATTACAAGGTCGGCGGGCTCAAGAAGTACGGGCTGGACTACGCAAGCATCGCCGCCCTCAATCCAAGCATCGTGTATTGTTCCATCACCGGCTTCGGCCAGACTGGCCCCTACGCCCTGCGCCCCGGCTACGATTACATCATTCAGGGCATGGGCGGGCTCATGAGCGTCACAGGCGAACCAGACGGTGAACCCATGAAGTGCGCGGTAGCGATCGCCGATCTCTTCGCCGGGATGTATGCCGTGACCGCACTGCTCGCCGCCCTGCGCCATGCCGAACGCACCGGCAAAGGTCAGCACATCGACCAGTCCCTGCTCGACTCGCAAGTCGCGATGTTGGCAAATCTCGGCGCCAGCTACCTGGCCTGCGGCGCTGCGCCTGAGCGTGTGGGCAATCAACACGCCGTTATCGCACCCTATCAGGTGTTCGCCACCGCAGACGGTCATCTCATTCTCGCGATCGGCAATGACGGCCAATTCCGCAACTTTTGCAGGGTCGCCGACATTGAACTTGCCGAAGACTTTCGCTTTGCGACGAACGCGGCGCGCGTCGTTCATCGGAGTGACCTGACCGCAGCGCTTGCGCCGATCCTGGCGCGGCGCACGACGGCCGCGTGGGTGGAGGCACTCGAGGCGGCTCACGTGCCGTGCGGGCCCATCAGCACCCTCGCGCAAGTGTACGCCAACGCTCAGGTCCAAGCACGCGGTATGGTCGAAAAAGTGGTGCGGGAAGACGGCGCGCCGCTGCGCCTCGCTGCGAGCCCCATTCGCATGTCGGAGACGCCGCCGCAGACGCGGCATGCTCCACCTCGTCTAGGAGAGAACACGGACGCCGTGCTGAGCGAGTGGCTTCACGCCAGCGACGCCGAGCTTCTGGCTTGGCGCGACGCCGGCGTGATCTGACGGCCCGCGTCGGCGGCGCCTGAGGCGCCAAGTCGCTTTGCATAATGGGCCGACACCGGCTTTGATGCAGGCTACCGCTGCGCTGGGGTTGTCATGCGTCACCTGTTGCTTTCCACCGTATTGCTCGCTGTTGCCGCCTGCGGCCAACCTGAGCAACAAGCCGACACGCAAGCTCCCGCTTCGCAGCCGACGACGCCGGCTGTTGCGCCAGGAGCCAGGGACCCCGCCGCGATTCAAGCCGCCATCGCCGCGCTCCCCGCGCCGTACAACGAAGCCAATTATGAAGCCGGCCGCCGCGTTTTCGCGCAGTGCCGATCCTGCCACACGCTCGATGCGGGCGGACCGAATCGCGTTGGTCCCAACCTGCATGGCGTCTTCGGGCGTGAGATCGGCGGTGTCGCCGGCTTCAATTACTCGCAAGCGGTGCAGGACGCGGATTTCATCTGGGACGCCGCTCAGCTCGATAACTGGCTGCAAAACCCGCAGACCTTCCTGCCTGGTAACCGCATGGCGTTCGCCGGCGTTCGCGATGAGACGCAGCGACGCGACCTCATCGCCTACCTCAAGGTCGAGACGACGCCAGCGCCTTGACTATTCGGCCGCCTGCGTCACGCCTTTGTCGAACGCTTCGATTTCTCGCGCGGTCGCATCCGGCGAGCGCGTGAACCGCGCCAGCATGTCGTAGAACGCGGGCACCACGAACAGCGTCAGCGCGGTGGCGACCAGCAAGCCGAAGACGATCACCACGCCGATGGCGAGCCGGCTCTCGGACCCGGCGCCATGCGGGATCAGGAGCGGGATTGCGCCGGCGATGGTCGCAATCGACGTCATCAGCACCGGGCGGATGCGCAGATCGGCCGCTTCGATGATCGCGTCGCGGATCGACTTCCCCTCGTCACGCAATTGATTGGCGAACTCGACAATCAGGATGCCGTTTTTGGCGGCGAGCGCAATCAGGATGATGAGGCCGATCTGGCTGTAAATATTGAGCGTCTGATCAAACAAGAAAAGCCCGAACAGGCCGCCGGTCACCGCCAATGGCACCGACAGCATGATCACGAACGGATGGACGAAGCTCTCGAATTGCGCGGCCAACACCAGGAACACGATCAACAGCGCGAAGCCGAACGCGAACAAGATCGCGCTCGTCGCCTGTTTGTACTGCCGGGCGGCGCCGGTGTAGTCGATGGCCACGGCTTCGTCGCCAATCTCTTCAAGCGCGATGGTCTCAAGCTCCTCTAGCGCATCGCCGATTGCGTAGCTCCCTGGGATCGAGGTCGCGACGGTGATCGACGCCTGGCGGTTCATGCGCCGGCGCTCGCTGGCGTCGCCTTCGGTGCGCAGAGTGACCAGCGTCGACAACGGCACGAGCTCACCGGTGCGGTCCGAGCGCACATAGCGGGTGGCGAGATCGGATATGTCGGAGCGGGCTTCGCGCTCGGCCTGAAGGAACACGTAGTATTCTTCACCGCGATCGGTGATGGTGTTCACGCGCCGCGAACCCATGGTCGCCTCAAGCGTGCGGCCAATGGTCTGCACCGATACGCCCAACGCCGCGGCCCGCTCGCGATCGATATCCACGAGCACACGCGGCGCAGTCGGTTCATAATCCAGGCGCGGCCGCTGGAAGTTGGGATTGTCGCGCAGTCGGTCGACGATGCGGTTGCCGATGGCAGCAAGCTGTTCGTAGGTCGAACCCAGCAACACGATGGATGCGCCGTCCCCGCCGCCGCCACCGCGCGCCGCAAACGCGCCCATGGCGCGGACACGCACTGTCGCCCCTGAAATGGAAGCGAGGCGCCGGTTCAGTTCGGTCTCGATCTCTGCGGCCGTGCGGTGACGGTCCTCCCAGTTGGCGAGCGAGATACGCGCAAATCCTGAAGAGAAGCGGTTGGTGCCGACATCGCCGAACCCCGGCGCGACCATCAGCACCCGCGTCGCCTCGCCGCTCTCGACATATTCGAGCAGGACCGTTTCCACTTGGCGCACCACGCGGCTCATGTAGTCGAAGCCTGCGCCCTCAGGGCCATTGATCGATGCGACCAGCACGCCGCGGTCCTCAGGCGGCGTGAGTTCGGATGAGAGCTGATTGAACATCACCACGCCGAGCGCGATGACGCCGATGAAAACCACGACCACCAAGGCCTTGGCCTTAAGCACTGCCTCTAGCGACGCACGATAGGAGGCGCGCAGGCCGTTCAGCACACCGTCGACGGCGCGCGAGAGCTTGGTGCTGCTCTTCACCGGCTTCACCAGTTTCGAGCACATCATCGGCGACAGCGAGAGGGCCGCGAAGGCCGAGATCACGACCACGCCGGCAATCGTAACCGCCAACTCGATGAACAACCGCCCGACATAACCGCCGACGAACAGCAGCGGTGCAAACACCGCCACCAGCACCGCCGACGTCGCCACCACGGCGAAAAACACTTGTCGTGATCCGCGTTCGGCGGCGATCAAGGGCGGCTCGCCGAGCGTGTCAACCCGCCGCTGCACGTTTTCCAGAACGACGATGGAGTCATCGACAACCAAACCGATCGCCAGCACCAGGGCGAGTAGCGTCAGCAAGTTGATCGAGTAGCCGAACAGCGACATCACCAGGAAGGCGCCGACCAAGCACACCGGGATCACCGCCGCCGGGACGAAAGCAGCGCGCCACGACCCCAAGAACAAGTAGATGACCAGCACCACGAGCAGCGTCGCTTCCAACAACGATTGGCCGACTCGCTCGATCGCGCGCTCAATGAAAAGCGTGGAATCGAAGGTGAGCACGAGGTTCGTGCCTTCGGGCAGGCTTGGCCGGATGCGCTCGATTTCGTCCTTGACCACCTGCGCCACGTCGAGCGCGTTCGATTGCGATTGGCGAACGATGCCGATGCCGACCTGTTCGACGCCATTGCCACGGAACAGTCGCCGCGATTCCTCCGGGGCCATTTCGATGCGCGCGACATCGCCCAGCCGCACCACCGCCTCGTCTTCACCCGTGCCGCGCAAGGGCAGGCGGGCAAACTCCTCCGGTGTCTCGAATGCGCGCGGCACCCGCACTTGATAGTCGCGGTCCTGGCTCTGCACGTATCCCGCCGGCAGTTCGACATTCTGTGACCGCAGCGCCGCCTCGACATCCTGGACCGTGAGCCCGCGCGCCGCGAGCGCATCGGTGTTGAGCCAGATGCGCAAAGCGGGGCGCAAACCCCCGCCGACCTGCACGTTGGCGACGCCATCCAAGATCGCCAGCCGATCGACGACATAGCGCTCGGCGTAATCCGTCAGTGCAATGCGATCTAGCCTGGTGGATTCCAGAGAGAACCACAAAATGGACTCAGCATCGGCGTCGGCCTTGCGCACGCTCGGCGGATCGACATCGGCCGGCAACTGCCCGCGCGCACGATCGACGGCGTTGCGAACATCGTTTGTGGCGTCCTCCAGATCGCGGTCGAGCGTGAATTCGACGCTGATTGAGGAACGCCCGTCGCGGCTAGAGGCTGAGATGATGTCGATGCCGTCGATGCCGGAGAGCTGATCCTCGATGATCCGCGTGATCTGGTTTTCCACGACTTGCGCCGAGGCGCCCGGATAGACGGTCGTGACGGAAACGACCGGCCGGTCGACGTCCGGCAATTCGCGCAACGGCAACGTCGTAAAGGCGATCGCGCCGAACGCGATGATGATCAGCGAGAACACCGTCGCGAGGACCGGCCGGCGCACCGAGAGATCGGAAAGCGTCATCGCGTCAGCTCCTCCGCTGTTGCTGCGCTCCGTCAGCGACGCGCACCGGCTGCCCCGGCCGCACGCTCTGCACGCCCTCCGTGATCACCAGATCGTTCACCGCCAAACCTTCGACAATCTCGGCCCAACCGCCGCTGCGCTGCCCGACGCGTACGGGAACGCGCTCAGCCCGCGCGCCGTTCTCTCCCGTGGCCACGCGGTAGACGAACGCAGTCTCGCCTTCGTCCATGACTGCGATCTCAGGCACGGCCAGGGCCTCGCGCGGATTGGCGCGCACCTCAACCGTCAACAACATGCCTGGCCGCAACGCTTCGTCGGCGTTTGGCAACATGGCGCGGACGCGCACCGTGCGCGTCGTGGTGTCGACGCGGCTGTCTACAGTGGCGATCTGCCCTCGGAACGTGCGACCGGTGAAGGCGGCGGCGTGTGCGACGATCTCAACGCCAACGGTAAGCCGCGTCAATTGCGTCTCCGGCACATCGAAGTCGAGCTTGATTTCCGAGAGGTCGTCGAGCGTGCCGATCTGCTCGCCCGGCCGCACATATTGCCCCGGGCTCGCGGTACGCAGACCGACGAGCCCGGCAAAGGGCGCGCGGATGGTTCTGTCGGCGATACGCGAGGTGTTGGCGTTGAGCCGGGCTTCTGCTGCGTCGGCTGCCGCTTGCACGGCATCGAGACGCGCCTGCGAGGCAAAACCCCGATCGAACAGCTCCTGATAACGGCCCAACTCGTCCTGCGCGGCCTGATAGGCTGCGCGCGCTTCTTCTAAGCCCGCCGCCTGTTCGACGCTCGACATCTCCACCAGCACTTGGCCGCGGCGAACGCGATCGCCGGAGTCGAAGCGAATGGCGCGAATGGTGTCGGCAACTTTCGGCGTCAGCACGATGCTCTCTCGCGCCTGCGCCGTGCCGATCGCCTGGATGCCGTCGCTGAAGGCATGCAGCGTCGCGGGTGCGGCCACAACGGTGGCGGTCATACCGCCGCCGGCGCCGCGTCCCGGCGGACCGCCAGCGCCCGGAGCGCCGCGAGCGCCCGACACCGCCGATTCCGTGATGGCATCGAATACCGTCTTGCCGAATACGATGGCGGTCATGGCAGCCAATCCGATGGCGACCGCCGCAGCGAAGCCATAGCGCCTGATGAACCCGAACATGAAATGGCTCTTACACGAGATGCTTTGTCGATGTGTGTCCTAACTACGGACGAGCAATGCTGCCGGCTCTTTAGTCGCGCGGCGCGCCCCAGAAACCGAGCACCACGGCGGTCTCAGCCTCCCCATCCAGGCGAGCCCGGACGCCGATCTGCACGCCGCGGCCGGATTCGCCGAAGCGAACCAAACTCAGCTGGCCTCTGACGGCGTCATCGCCATCGAGCGGGCGGTCGGCAAATATCTGCGCCATCCCCAACCAGTTCGTAAATGGGCGATACCCTAGGGTCAGGTCCAAGCGCTCGCCGCGACAGCCGCCGCTCAGCGCCCGCGTCGCCGCTTCCACGTTGACGAAGCCGGTCTCGCCGAACGACCGCCCGCCAAGTACGCGCAGCTCGCCACCGCCCTCATCGCAACCGCCGGCCGGTTCAGACGCCCAGACGCCACTGGCTTGCACAGCGACAACGGTTCGCTCCTGTTCAACGAGCTTGTGTTTCAAACCGAACAGCGCTTCGGCCCGCCAACCTTCGGCGGAGGTCTGGTTCTGCTCGACCCAGGGCGACACCACAATGGCGGCAGCATCGCCAATCGGCTCCTCCCAGTACGCGGCGCTTTCGTAGAAGCGCAAATCGTCGCGAGAGCCCGCGACGTTGGTCCAGATTTCCTGGCTCTCCGCAGCGATCCAAGCGCTGGCGCACGCCGGCGCCGGCGTCAGCGAGACTGCAATGGCGGCTAGGTATCGTAGCCCGGCAACTGACGGTCGAGCTTGCGCTTGAGGCCCGGCCACGCCAGCCCCGACACCATCGCCAGCCCCTTGGACTGTCCACGCGTCTCCTCTTGAGCCGCGTCCGGCGCAATCAGCACGCATTCCCGCCCTCCGCTCAACGCATTGACTTGCTGTGCGCACGCACGCTCGAGAAAGAAGATGCCCAAGAACGCGTCGGCAGCGTTCAAACCCACGGCGAGCGTACCGTGATTGCGCAGCAGCATCAGTTTCTTGTCGCCGAGATCGGCCACCAGCCGCTCGCGTTCGTCGAGGTTCAGGGCGACGCCCTCATACGTGTGGAAGGCCAAGTTCGGCAGCACCAGCAGCGCGTTCTGCGAGATCGGCAGCAGGCCCTCTTTCTGGGCCGAAACACCGACGCCCGCGTCGGTGTGCAGGTGGATCACGCACAATGCGTCTTCGCGCGCGGCGTGGATCGCCGAGTGGATCGTAAACCCAGCCGGATTGATGTAATACGGCGTCGGCGCGACGATATTGCCGTCGAGATCGACCTTCACTAGCGACGATGCGGTGATCTCTTCAAAAAACATCCCGTAGGGGTTGATGAGGAAATGGTGGTCGGGGCCAGGCACGCGCATCGATATGTGCGTGAAGATCATGTCGTCCCAGCCGTACAGCGCGACCAGCCGGTAGAGCGCCGCACAATCAACCCGCGCCTGCCACTCCTCGGCGCTGACTTGGCTTCTCACTGAAACGCCCGCATCGTCGGCCATGGTTTGTGTGCTCCTTTGGTTAATCACCCTAGCCCCAAGTCCGCGCACGCTCAACCGGGCGACGATTGACCGGGACGGCGCCAATGCGCGGCGCTAAAGAGCACAACGCATGAAGCTTGCTTTCACCGCCAGCCCACGCCCGGAAGCTCAGGACGCATTGCAGCGGCTTGCCAGCCTGTATGGCGATGCAGGCGAGGACGCCGCCGATGTCATCGTCGCGCTCGGCGGCGACGGCCACATGCTCGACACGCTGCGCCGGCGGCTCAAAGACAAGAAGCCCGTGTACGGCATGCATCGCGGCACCGTGGGCTTCCTGATGAACGAATACGTGGAAAGCGATCTGCCGGACCGGATCGCCAAAGCGGAGAAGGTGCGCATCCGGCCTCTGGTGGCGCGGTGCGCGACGGTCGGCGGCGCCGTGGTGGAGGAGCGCGCTTTCAACGAAGTCTCGCTGCTGCGCCAAACCGCGCAGACCGCAAAACTCCGTATCTCCGTGGATGGCGCCGAGCGGATGGCTGAGCTGCTTTGCGACGGCGTGATGGTGGCGACTCCCGCCGGCTCCACCGCCTACAACTTCTCGGCTCACGGCCCCATCCTGCCCATCGACTCCCGGCTGCTCGCGCTGACGCCGATCAGCGCCTTCCGCCCGCGGCGTTGGCGCGGCGCCTTGCTGCCGCGCCGCGCACACGTCCGCATCGAGGTGCTCGAGGCCGACCGACGCCCGGTGAGCGCCTCCGCCGACAACCTCGAGACGCGCGATGTCCTCGCCGTGGAAATCCACGAAGACAGCGCGGTCTCACTTACGCTGCTGTTTGACCAAGGCCATGCGCTCGACGAGCGCGTGCTGCGCGAACAGTTCAGCGTCTGACCCGCCGTCAATGATCCGTTCACGTCCAGCGGCAATGCTGGCCCCATGACCAAGCCTGCCGCTCAGTTCGTCGATCCGCGAGACGCTGGCCTAAGAGGCTTGGCTCTCTCTCGCCCGGTCTTCGATGCAAAGGCGGTCGAGCGCGCCGAGGACGCCCTAACGGCTTTGGCGGAATCGATGGAGGCTTGGTTCGACCGCGACATCGACAAACTGCAGAGCGCGCGGCTGGCTCTCGAAGAAGCGCCTGACAGCGCCTCACGCCTGGAGGCGTTTCTGATCGTCGCCCACGATCTCAGAGGCATGGGTGCGACCTATGGTTACCCATTGGTGTCTGAACTTGCGCATTCGCTTTGCCGGCTGATCGAGGCGACGCCTCAGCCCCCGCCGCCGCCCCGCATGGCCCTGATCGCGAGCCACGTCGACGCGATACGCGCCGCCGCGCGCGCCGGCTTAAAGGATGCCTCGACTCCCCTTGGAGACGCGCTGCTGGCGGAACTCAGGGCGCGGGTCGCAAAGTTCGCCACGCCGGAGTCTTGAGATCTGGTTTACCGCGTCGGGCGGCGGTTCCTTAACCGCGCTCTGGCATAACGTCGTCCCGCCGCCATGACCGTCATCCCGTTTCCCCGACCCGCGCCGGAACCGCTCGCTTTCGCGATTGGCGCGCGCGTGGACCTGCGCGTCGGCGCACTCACCGGCGGGGTCGTGCGGCCGCGCGGCGATGGGATTGAAGTTTTCGGCTTCGCCAACCTGGCGCGGCTTTTGCGCGCTGCGCGCATGGCTTGGCGCGAGCGGGGCGCTCACGCGCCGCTGTCGTTAGAGGTGCCTGCCGCGCTACACGCCACGCTTGAGGCGGAAATGCTGAGCGAAGCCGCCATCGAGGCCGGCCTCACGCGTCGTGGCCTGAGCTTCGAACTGGACGAGTGCGCGCTGGTGTTGGCTGGCCAGGGCATGGCGGAGCGGCTTCGAGCCGCGGGCTGGGGTGTCGCCTTGCGTGGCGACGCGGCCTGCCCGCTGCCCCTCGGCGGGCGCGCACGCGGCGTGTTTACGGAACTTGTAGTCGATGCGCCCGTCCCGCTCGACCCGTTTCTCGCCGTGGAAGACGCCGATCGAAGTCCGTTCGGCCAGCGGCTGTTGGCGGCAAGGGCCGCCGGTCTGACGCTGACGGCGGAGACTGTCGCCACGGCGGCGATAGCGCGCAGCTTGGCGATAGCCGGTTTCGACCGCGGCGGCGGACCGTTCGCGGAAACGAGCCTACGCTAAAACGCAGCGGCGCGATCCTCGCCGGCCGCATAGGCGTCGAGCTTGTCGAGCAGGTAGTCGAGATCGTCCTTCGGTACGGACTGGAACAGGGTCAGCGTTCGCTCGAGCATGCGTTTTCGGAACAGGCTCCGATCGTGCGACGCGCCTTCGCGCTCAATGCTGTGATAGACCTCCACGGCCGCTCGGAAGGACTGGAACAAGCGCGGCGGCAAACCCGCGCGATCGAACGCCGCCTTCAAGCCCAGAGGCCCACTGTCGTGCATCAGCAGCCACATTCGATGATGGGTTAGCCCGGCCAGCTCGGCCATAGCGTGCTCCACGAACCCCATGTGCCCGAGGCACAGGCCGCGCATCAGCAGCGAGGGCGTGAGACGGCCGTTGAGATTGAGCTGTTTGCAGAAGCCGACCAAATCACGCTGGCGCCCAGCCTGCTCGACGATGTCGAGCGTCGCACGCTCGCGCGAGCCCATGGCCAGGTCAATCGCGATCTGAGGCGGCAGTTCGTGATTGTTCACGAGGTGGTCGAACAGACTGCCGGAGACGATCGACACCAGCTTCTCTGCGACCGCCACCGGCAATTGGTTGCGATGCACCATTGCCGCCATGACCTCAGACACGCCTTCGAAGCGGTCGATGGCGGTTTCGAGGCCGCCCTCGTTGAAGATGGCGTTGTCATTAGCCAACGCGCGCTCAACCGCCTCAGGAACGGCGTATTCAGCGATCGCTCCAGTCACGGTGACGGTCAAGGATTCCCGGCTCGCCACCGCCAATTGCTTGGTCGGCGGACACGTGCGGATGATCTCCACCAAGTCGGAGTCGCTCAGGGTCGGCGAGTTCATGATCACCGGCAGCGCCACCGACTCAACGTCGCGCGCCAGCTTGTTGGCGATCTCTCGCGGCAATTTCGGCGAGCTCTTCAACGCCACCGCCAGCGCCCGGCGCACGAGCACGGCTGCATCTTGGGCCATGATGACGATAATGCCCTCGGCGTGCTGACGCTCCTCGGCCGAGAGCTGAGCGTCCTCGATGCAGCGGCAAATCTTGTGCGCGGCCTGCGCGCGCAATTCCTCGCTCGGGCCTTTGACCAGCGTTCTTACGTCCGACTCAGTCAGGTTCGCGCGCATGGTGACGATCGACATGGCCTCTATTCCGGATTCCCGCGACTCTCGCCGCCAGCTGTCCACCCTTCACCGCCACCTTTAAGGAATGCTTGATCGCCATCGTTGCGAATGAGAAACCATATCCATGCTCGAGGGTTTACGCGTTGTTGAGTACGCCACTTACGTAGCGGCGCCTGGCGCCGGCGGCATCATGGCCGATTGGGGCGCAGACATCATCAAGGTCGAGCCGCCCGGCGGCGATCCGATCCGCATGTTCTTCGCTTCGGTCGGCGTCGAGCGCGAAGGCAATCCTGTCTTCGACATGGATAATCGCGGCAAGCGCGCGATCGTGCTCGACACCGCACTGGAGGCAGGCCGCGAAGCCTTGCTGCGGCTTGTCGAACGCGCCGACGTGTTTCTCACCAATGTTCGCCCAGGAGGGCTTAGGCGCGCGGGGCTTGACCATGACGCCCTGCTCGCGCGGTTTCCGAAACTCGTCTACGCCACGGTCACCGGCTACGGCTTGATCGGCCCCGACGCTGATCGCCCCGGCATGGACTCAGCCTCGTTCTGGGCGCGCTCCGGCGTTGCGGCGATGTTCAGCCCCAAGGGCGGCGAACCGATCGCGCTGCGCACCGCCTTCGGCGACCACGTCGCTTCGATGGCGACCGTCGCCGGAATCTTGGCCGCACTGTTCGAGCGCGAGCGTACTGGCAAAGGCCGCCTGGTTGAAGCCTCGTTGCTGCGCGCGGCGCACTACGCAGCGGCGTCCGACCTGGCTCTGCAACACGGCATTGGCCGGGTCTCCTCGAACAAGCCCCGCACGCAAGCGCCGCAACCGCTGATCAATTTCTTCAAGACCGCCGACGACCGCTGGATCAGCTTGCTCACGCGCCAGGGCGAGAAAGATTGGCCCAAGCTTGCGAGAGCCCTGAAGCTCGACGACATCGCCACTGATCCCCGCTTCACCAGCGCCCGCGCCCGCCGCGACCATGCTGAGGCGCTCATCGCGCTGCTGGACACGGCGTTCGCGCAATATCCTTTGGAGCAGCTGGCCGTCGCGATGGATGCGGAAGAGCTGATCTGGTCGCCGATGCTCACGCCGCGCGAGGCGGCGAGCGATCCGCAAGCAATCGCCGCGGGCTGCGTGGTCGACACGCCGTTGCACGATGGCGGCGCGATGAAGGCGCCGGCCTCGCCGGTACGCTTTCCCGGCGCTGACGACGGCCCCAAAGGCCCGTCGCCGCGCCTGGGCGAACACACACGCGCGGTGCTTACCGAACTTGGCTACGCCGCGCCGGAGATCGACGCCATGCTTGCGAGCGGCGCAGCGGCGTGAGCGTCACCCGCCCCAGCAGGCGTAGGCGACTTCCTTCATCTTGTCGGGGCCGCCGCGCGCGAAGGTACGGGTCTCGCCATTGACGGTAACGCTCAGCTGATCGGTCGGCTGCACCGCCGCCAGGATCGGCGGGCGCTGCGGCAGATTGATCGTCAGCGCGCGGTTGCGGCCGCGGCCTTCGACGCTGCTCGGGACGTTGACGCTCATCGCGCCGATGCGCACGGCGGAAGTCGTCGCGCGCCGCGCCTCACGCGCCAGAGCGAAATCGGAAATGACGATGTCGCCCGTCGGCGGACGGCACGTGATCGTCGCGACCACGCGGCCGCGATCATCGCGCTCGGTCGCGGTCGCCACCCCGTTGGTGTAGGCGTAACTCCAGCCTGCTTCGTCTTGCGCGCGCGCCACCCCTGGCGCCGCCAAAGCCAGCACGCATGCCGCCACAGCCGCCACTTTCCACATCCGCAGTCTCCCTCAAGGCTCGGAGCGGGCCTCCTAGCAGAGCCCGCGGCGGGACGCGATGGGAGAAGACGGTTGATCCTTGGTAATGCGCAGCTAGCGCAGCAGCGTTTGCCTCTGTTCCAAGTCAAGCAGCGCCTGCTTGCGGGCGAGGCCGCCGCCGAAGCCGGTCAGCGCCCCGCCAGCGCCTATCACGCGATGGCACGGCACAATGATCGAGATCGGGTTCTTGCCATTGGCCAGCCCCACCGCCCGCACTGCCTTGGGCTGGCCGATCGCCGCCGCCTGCTGGCCGTAACTGCGCGTCGCACCATAGGGGATCGCGCGCAGCGCCATCCAGACCTTGAGCTGAAACGGCGTACCCGTGGGCGCCAGCGGCACGCTGAAGGCTCTGAGTTTGCCGGCGAAATAGGCGTCAAGCTCGCGCCGCGCCTGGGCCAGCACCGCGTCCTCGCCCGGCGGCGACGACGGCAAGGGATAGCGCGGCTCATCGAATTCCAGGCCGGTCAGCGCCGCGCCGTTCGAGTGCAGCGTAAGGGGACCGATCGGGCTGTCGTGAATGCAAGAGATCATTTGCGCGCACCTCTCGTTGCGGCGCGCCGCCAGAGCCTGATCGCGGCGTAGGCGCGCCAAGGTTTCAGATGTTCAAGCGTCTCGCCTTTGCGCCCCAGAGCGTTGACGAGTGCGATGTCGGTGGCGGGGTAAGCGTCAGGATCGCCGAGCGCACGCAGCGCGACATACTCGATCGTCCACGGACCGATGCCGGGGATCGCCGCAAGCGCTTCGCGTCCAGCCGCGATCGCACCGCGCATCAGCGGGAGCCTGCCTTCCGCGTGCGCGACCGCGAGTGCGTGCACAGTTTCCGCGCGCTTCCTCGGCAAGCCGATCTTTGCGATGGCGGCAACCCCAGCGTCGGCGAGGGCGGCAGAAGTTGGGAAGGCGCCGTACAGTTCTATCGTCGCCGCCGTTGGATCACCCAACCGTTCCCCAAACGTCGCGACCAGCCGGTCCGTCAACGTCCTCGCCCCGGCGACCGTCACTTGCTGGCCCAGCACCGCGCGCACGGCGCACTCGAAGCCGTCGAGCATGCCCGGCACGCGCACGCCCGGCTCGCGCTTCACGTCCTTCTTTAGTTCGGCATCGCGCGCCAGATGCGCATCGACCGCGACCATATCGGCGTCGAGATCGAACGCGCCGCGCACCTGCGCCACCAAGGGCCGCAAGTGCGGCGCCAGATTTTCCGAGAGTTTCAACGCCAGTCCGCGTTCGTTCGTCGACACGCTGAGCCAGCCCAGCGCATCCCCGATACGCAGCACGCGCGCGTACGAGGAGGCGTCGCAGCGTTCGATCCCCGCGAGCGAGCGAGCCCGCAGAAAATCGAGCACCGGCGCGAACGCATACTCGCCGCGCGGACTCAGCGTCACGGTGAAACTCTCGCCGCGCGCAACCGCCTTGCGCCCACGCATCGCCGTCGGTGGTGCGCCGTAGCGCTGCTTCATCGTGGCGTTGAAGCGGCGCAACGATCGGAAACCAGACGCGAACGCAATCTCGGTGACGCTCAAACCGGTTTCGTTCAGCAGCCGCCGCGCCGCCAGTAAGCGCCCGGTCTGCGCGATCTCGATCGGGCTCGCGCCGAATGCTGCCTTCATCACCGGGCGCAGATGCCGCGCGGTGACGCCAAGCTCGCGCGCCAGCGTTTCCAGCCCCTGCTCTTCGAGCGCGCCCGCTTCGATGCGCTGGTACGCCGCCGCCGCAAGCCGCGCCGGCGCGTCGATCGGCGCCAAGCCCGGCGCGCGCTCGGGCCGGCAGATGAGGCACGGGCGAAACCCCGCCGCTTCCGCCGCCGCCGCGGACGGCCAGAACGCACGATTGACGCGCTTGGGCGTGCGCGCCGAGCAGATGCAACGGCAGTAGATGCCGGTGGACTTCACCCCGACGAAAAAGCGCCCGTCGAAGCGGCGGTCCTTGGCCTCGCAGGCGGCGTGACAGGTTTCAGCGTCGAGCATGGGCGCACTCTACGCCGTGCCGGCGCGCCCGTCTCGCCGGAATCGGACATGAGAACGATCAGGTATTTGACGGCGCAGATGACGACGCTCCGGAGAGCGCATAGCGTGAATTGACGCGAATCGCCTGGGGAGGAAGCGCATGCAAGTTCGTTCCGTCGCGGCAGCGGCGTTGCTGTTGCTTGTGGGCGCCTGCGCACAATTGGGCGACGTGGTCGGCAGCGGTGCACCGCCGGCCCAAGAATTCCTCCCTGATGGCGGGCCGCCCGTTGTGAACGGCTTCTACGAGGTGGAGGAGCCCTGTTCGGGCTGCCTCGATGTGGTTGCGAGTGCATCCGTTGAACTTCGCGACCGCCCCCATCCCGACGCTGCTGTTGTCGCCACCGTGCCCGGGAGCGAATGGGTAAGCTGGGTTGGCACCCATTATCGCATGAGGCCGAAGCGTGGCGTCGTTCGACAAGCACAAATTGGACTGCGCGCGGGTGATGTCGTCTACATGATCGACTCAAGAGCGGTGGATGATAATCCGACAGTCGCGGTGTGGTTTCGCGGCGAGATATTTTCTTACGATCTCGATGTGGGCGATGCCGACTACATCAGCTGGGACTCGCCACCCATCAGCTGGGACTTGCCAAGCGCGGCGGACGAAGCAGCTGGCGCCGGCGAATGGTTCGAAGTGCGGCGCGCCAATGGCGAGCGTGGCTATGCCAGGAAGGACGCATTCTCTTGCTGGTGGGGCAGAGATGATGTGTGTGATCCGGCGAGAGTTGTTCCCACTCTTTCAGATTGCGCTGCCCACGACATCACCTGGCAATGCCAGGAACTGAGAAGCCAAGCCGAGCCCAGCACAGCGTCCTATCCAAGGCCGCGGCCGTTCCGTGATTGCGCCGATTGCCCCTCAATGGTGTGGATCCCCGAACAGAGCTTCGCCGCCGGTCAGTACGAGGTGACGTTCGCCGAGTGGGACGCGTGCGTCGCCGGCGGCGGCTGCACTGGAAGCACGCCGAACGATCAGGGTTGGGGGCGCGGCAATCGTCCGGTCATGGGTGTGAGATGGGTCGACGCGCAGGCCTATGTGCAATGGCTGAGCCGGCGCACGGGGCAGCGCTATCGCCTGTTGACCACCGACGAGTGGACCGCGGCGGCGTTCCCTGGCGGGCGACGTCAAAACTATTCCTGGGGCAATGAAGAGCCGGTCTGCACGCCGGGCGCACGCAATGGCGTGGCGTACAATGCGTGCATGCCGCAAAGAACCATGCCCGTCGGCTCATTCCAGCCGAACGCTTACGGCCTCTACGATACGATCGGCAATGTCGGCGAGTGGCTGCAAGATCCGTATGCGCCAGGGGACGGGCGCCACGCCATCATTGGTTCTTCATGGGCTTCGGGTTTAGACGTGCTCGGCGGACGCGGCGGCGGCTGGGACCACGATCTCGGCCCCGACACTGGCTTCCGCGTGGCGCGGGAGCGATGAGCGTGTCACGCGCGCTCTGGATTTCGCTCATCGTCGGCGTTGCGCTTTCAGGCGCACTGTCGGGGTGCGCGAGGCAGGAAGAGCCGTCGGTTGCTGCGGCGCCAGCCTCAGCGCCTGCCGAACCTGTCACCGCATCGCCCAATCCGCCATCGCCGGGGCCGACCTGCTATTTCAAAAGCGATGACGACGGTCGGGGTTGGGTGGAGGTCGGCGGTCGCGAAGCGCAGTGCTTTGCGCAAGATTCCTGCTCTGGTGGACTGGGGGAGAGAGCGGGGCTTTGCTTCAAGTGGGCCATGAGCGCCGACGCGCGAGCGTTGCCCTGGAGCGCCACGCTCACCAATCCGCAACCCCTGGCGCATACCCCGCCGCCCGACCGC
The DNA here is from genome assembly GCA_019753175.1 of Hyphomonadaceae bacterium. GTDB lineage: Bacteria > Pseudomonadota > Alphaproteobacteria > Caulobacterales > Aquidulcibacteraceae > Vitreimonas. The sequence goes on along the minus strand of JAIELK010000018.1, from coordinate 26,249 downwards.
ATCTATGAGAGCACCGGCGAGGTGAGCACCGAGTGTCTTGATGGCGGCTGCGAACCCCGCCCGATACGTGTCCCTGTCGCCACGCCAATCTATGCGCGCCCCGACGCGAGGGCGCCGGTCGTTGCAACAATCCCGGCCGCGGAGTGCGTGCAACCCGGAGAGGCCAGAGCCCTCTCTGCCCCGCTGCGCGGCGTCGTGCTCGAGACCACGGAACGCTTTACGGCCGGCGAGGTGATCTACCTGCTCACCTATGATGGCGACTATACGATCTGGTGGCGGGGTGAAGCACACGGCGGCATTTACAGTCCCGACAGCGTGGCGGTCCGCTGGGATCCGGAAACCGACGATCCGAGAGCTGGACTCTGGGTCGAATACACCCGCGCCAACGGTCAGCGCGGCTGGGCGCGGAACCCGCCGCAGGAAGATCCCTGGGAGCCGCAAACAAGCGAACAGCCTTGCGTTTTCGCGATGCGCTGACGCGTTCGCGCTCGGCGACTGATGCGTCCTCGCGCAGCCGGCGTCGAGCATGGCGCGGAGGCTGCGCTACGGGATGATCACACTCGATTGAGACATTGCCGAGCTGGCGCTAACGTCGGGGGATGGCAGCTGATTGGACGCCGTTCAACTTGGTCATAGCCGCCGCGACCATGGCATACTTGGTCGCTTCCGCGAATTTGATGAGCCATTTGGAACAAAAGCACCCCGCGGAGTGGTCCAAGATTGGCAAGCCGCTAATGCGTTTCTATCCAGGCCTCGGGAATTGGTTTCCTCTAATGGGAGCCATTTTCCTCGGTCTTCCAGTCGGTCTTCCATCCCATTCGGGAGTGAAACTACGCGTGTGGGGCGTGCGTTTGCTATTCGTTGTTTGCGCCGCGCTGATTTTTTTCGGTTACTCGACCGGAGCGTTGTCTCGCGCTCAATAGGTGCGAGCAAATCATCGCGATCTAGGTGAGATTCATCGCCTCCGTCATCCCGGCCGACTCCCGTGAAAGCGGGGGATGGCGGCGTGTCCGACCAAAAGTAGAAGCCGCTCAACGCGGACACACCAAGATTTATCGCCCCCCACCCGCGGCATACTGCTTCATTCGCGGGAGAGCAGTTGGGACCCCTGTTCAACTAACGGCGCCCTCTTGCGGGCGCGTGACCTCGGCGTTCATTTTTCGTGCGTCGGCGCGTGAAGGCGATGGCGCGCGCGCTCATCGCGCATTAGCCTGACCGGCGGGAGGGGTGGGCGATGAGCGGCTGGCACAGGTGTTTCGCGGTGACGTTGGCTGCGCTCGCGCTGAGCGTGAGCAGCCCCGCCGCGGCGCAAAGCACGAGCCCGCCGCGCCCGAATATCGTCGTAGTGGTCATCGACGATGCGGGCTTCACCGATCTCGGGGCTTACGGCGGCGAAGCGCGCACACCCAACATCGACGCGCTGGCGCGGCGCGGCGCGCAATTCTCGCGCTATTCGTCATCGCCGCTCTGCTCGCCCTCGCGCGCCATGCTGCTGACTGGCATGGACGCGCATCGCACCGGGCATGCGACCATCGTCGAAGTGTTGCCGCCAGAGCTGCGCGGACAACCAGGCTACACCATGCGGCTAGAGCCCGGCGTGGTCACGCTGGCGCAGCGTCTGCGCACTAGCGGCTACCGGACCTACGCCACTGGCAAATGGCACTTGGGCCACGGCGAAGGCGATCTGCCTGACTCGCACGGCTTCGATCGCTCGTTCGTGCTCGACGCCTCCGGCGCCGACAATTGGGAACAGCGGCCCTACATGCCGTACTATCGCCGCGCCGATTGGTTCGAGGACGGCCAACGCGCAACACTGCCCGCGGACTTCTACTCCAGTGCGTTCATCGTCGATCGCATGATCGAGTACATCGACGGAGACCCCGCGCGCGGACAATCGCCGTTCTTCGCCTATCTCGCATTCCAAGCGGTACACATCCCGGTCCAAGCCCCGCGCGAGTTCACCGCCAATTATCGCGGCGTTTACGCCGCTGGCTGGGAAGCGCTGCGCGCGCAGCGCTGGGAGCGCGCGAGAGAACTTGGTCTCGTCCCCGCCGACGCGCAGCAGAACGCCGACCCCGCGGGCTTCCGCGCATGGGCAAGCCTCTCCGACGATGAGCGCGCGCTCTATGCCGCGAGCATGGAAGTGCATGCTGGCATGTTGGAGGCGATGGATCATCACCTCGGGCGGTTGATACAGCACCTTGAGCGCCGCCGGCTGGCCGAGAACACGATCTTCGTCGTGACATCCGACAACGGCCCTGAACCGAGCGCGCCGACCGCCGACCCGCGCTTCGTGCAGTGGATGCGGTTTCGCGGCTACACGCGGCGCGTCGAGGACATCGGCGAGCGGCGCTCATTCGTGTTTATCGGTCCGGAGTGGGCCAACGCCACCGCCACCGGGGCGCTTTACAAGTTCACCGCCGCTGAAGGCGGGCTGCGCGTGCCGCTCATCATCGCTGGCCCCCACATCGCGCCGCAACGCGTGGATACTCGCGCTTTCGTCACCGACATCACGCCAACGCTGCTGGAGCGCGCCAGCCTGCCGCTCGATCCGCCGGAGATGGACGGGGTGAGCCTCAATCCGGTGCTCAGCGGCGCCACGCCAGCCGCGCGCGACTCAAGCGCGAGCATCGGCGTCGAGGTTTCGGGGCATGCCGCGCTCTATCGCGGCGAGTACAAGATCGTTCGAACACCGCCTCCGCTCGGCGATGGAAGCTGGCGTCTCTACCACATCGAACGCGATCCCGGCGAAACCAACAACCTCGCGGCATCGGCGCCAGACATCCTCGCCTCGATGATTGCCGACTACGAAACGTATGCCGACCGCGTCGGCGTATTGGATCTGCCGCCCGGATATGACGTGCAGCGCCAAGTCGCCCACAACGCAATGATGAAGCAATTGAGCTTCTATTGGTGGTTGATCGCGCTCGCAGCCCTCGTACTGATGGCGCTAACCACGCTCGCGATCATGGGCGTTCGGCGCGTGCTCAGACGCAAAGCCTGAAGCCTTACGCCGCCTTCGTTTCGCTCAACGCCATGTAGCGCTTCAAGTGGAAGTCGACGTTGCCGAACGTGGAATCGAGCATGGTGACGCGCTTGAAGTAATGACCGACGCGCATCTCGTCGGTGACGCCCATGCCGCCATGGGTCTGCACCGCCGCCTGGCCGACAAAGCGCGCCGCCTTGCCGATCGACACTTTCGCGGCGGAGACCGCCTTGGCGCGCTCGGCATCACTCTCGCCGAGCTTGATGGTCGCGCGCAGCGCCATCGAATAGGATTCCTCGGCCGCCATGAACATGTCGACCATGCGATGTTGCAGCACCTGGAATTCGGCGATGGCGCGGCCGAACTGCTTGCGCGTCTTGGCGTACTCTTGCGTCAGCGAACACATCATCCGCATGGCGCCGACCGCCTCATGGCAATAGGCGGCCTTGGCCTCGTCGACCAGACGCTCGATCAACGGCAATGCGTTGTCGACGGCGCCAATCAGGTGCTCGGCGCCGACGCTGACGCTTTCAAGGTAGATTTCCGCGCCGCGCGACCCGTCCATGGTCGGGTAGTCGCGCGTCGACACCCCCTTGGCCGCCTTCGGCACCAGGAACAGCGACACGCCCTTCGCATCGCGCTGGCCGCCGGCGGTGCGCGCTGTCACCAGGAGGTGATCCGCTTGCGGCGCGCCGAGCGCGACCGCCTTCTGCCCGTTGAGCACGTAGCCCGCGCCGTCCTTGCGCGCGCTCGTGCTGACATCATTCAGCGACCACCGGCTCTTCGGTTCGGCTTGCGCGAACGCGACCACGCGCTCGCCAGCGGCGATAGCGTTCAGATGCTCCTGGCGCTGCGCTTCGTTGCCGGCGTGCGCCAGCGCGCCGGCGGCGATCACGACGGTCGGCACGTAAGGCTCGACCACCAGCGCCTTGCCGAACTCCTCGGCAACCACGCTGACATCGATCGCGCCGCCGCCCAAGCCGCCATAGGCTTCAGGCAAAGGCGCCGCCAGCAGACCAAGTTCAGCAAACGTCGCCCAATTGGCTTTCCAGCCGTCTTCGCTCGCCAGCGCGGCGCGGCGCTTGTCGAAATCGTACTGACCCGCGGCCCATTTCGCGATCGAGTCGCGCAGCATGTTCTGTTCGTCGGTGTAGTCGAAGTTCATATCACGCGGCCCATCATTTGGCTGAAAGTCTACGAGAGAGAACAAGCATCTCGGCCAGCCCCAAGCAAAGGAGGCCCTGTGCAAGAATTGGCAGCGCCTCGCTGGCGCGCGACAACCAGACATCCAGCGCCGAGGCCCCAGGAGGCAAGATGAGATACCTGCCCAAGCCTATGTCGAGTGCACTAAGCAGCAAGAGCACCGCCATCACTCTGAGCAGCCAAACCAGCGCGACGGAATAGATCGCCATCCTTAAAGCCCCAGCACCATCTTGGCGATGATGTTGCGCTGGATTTCGTTCGAGCCGCCATAGATCGAGGCTTTGCGCCAATTGAAATAGATCGGCGCGGCCGCGCGCGCGTAATCGGGCCCAACCGGGAACTCGTTGCCGCCCGGCAGATCGCGCAGATAGGGTTGCGCATAATTGCCAACCGCTTCGAGCGTCAGCTCGGTCAAGCGTTGTTGTATCTCGGTGCCCTTGATCTTCAGGAGCGAACTCTCTGGCCCCGGTCCTTTGCCGGCCTGCTCGCGTGCGAGCACGCGCAGCTCCGTCATCTCAAGCGCGGAGAGATCGATCTCCAGTTCCGCCAGCTTGCGGCGGAAGATGTCATCCTCGATCAACGGCCGGCCGTCGTCGCCAATCTCCGATTTCGCGATTGATTTCAGCTTCTCGACATTGCGCTTGGAGCGCGCCACCCCGGCAATGCCGGCGCGTTCGTGCGCGAGCAGAAACTTCGCGCAGGTCCAGCCCTTGTTTTCCTCATAGATGCGCTGATCAACGGGGACTTTGACGTTGTCGAGAAACACGTCGTTCACTTCATAGCCGCCATCCAAGAGCTTGATCGGGCGGACGCTGACGCCGGGCGATGTCATGTCGATGAGCAGAAACGAGATGCCTTCCTGCGCCTTGGCGGCGGGATCGGTGCGCACCAGGAAGAAGCCCCAATCGGCGTGCTGGCCGAGCGTCGTCCACGTCTTCTGGCCGTTGACGATGTAATGATCGCCCTCCCGCACCGCGCGTGTCTTCAGGCTGGCGAGATCGGAGCCCGCGCCCGGTTCGCTATAGCCTTGCGCCCACCATACCTCGCCCGAGAGAATGCCGGGCAGGAAACGCTGCTTCTGCTCCGGCGTGCCGAACGTGTAGATCACCGGGCCGACCATGGAGACGCCGAACGGCAGCGGCGGAATGGTTTCCGCGCGCGCGTTTTCTTCAAGCCAGATGTACCGCTGAGTCGCGGTCCAGCCCGTGCCGCCGTATTCCTTCGGCCAAGCCGGGGCCGACCAGCCCTTCTTGCCGAGGATCTTGTGCCAGGCGAGGAAATCCGCCTTGGACAAATCCTCGCGCAGGCCCTTTCCTTTCAAGTGCTGCGGATAGTTTGCTTCTATGAACGCGCGCACCTCGTCGCGGAACGCCAGCTCTTCAGCGGAGAATTCAAGGTTCATGTGTCAGCCTTCAGTGCGCAACGAGTGCGCGATGCAGCTAACTATAGAACGAGGCGCGGACCTATCAACTCAGCGTCGGGAATCCGGCTTCCGCTACGGCGCCGCGCTTCGCGCGTTTGCGGCTCCTCAGCGCTGCTTTCGCGAGCAGCAGTGGGGCATGCGCTTGTCGTCGCCGCGGGCGCGGCCGCTGCGCGCTCCAGCACGTCGGGCCGGCACGGATTCTCCGACTCGCCGGCAAAGGCTGCTGGCGCCAACGCCGCATTCGCCAAGACGGCCAGAACCCACGCTTTCATGTCTCGAGCCTCCCGGAGCACAGACACCCTCCCTGACGTGAAGATGCCGCCTACCGCTCAATTGGACGCATTGACCTCCACAATACCTTCGGCATTATCGTTTATCAATATGTCTAGTCACCCAGCCAACGTGCCGGCGTCGATAAGGACGCCCTGCATCAAGGTCTGCGCCGTGAGTGGCCAAACCGGCCTCTGCATCGGCTGCGGGCGCACGCTTCGCGAGATCGCGACCTGGGGCCAGCTCAGCGATGCCGAGCGCGACGCGGTCATGGAGAGTTTGCCAGCGCGCCTGCGCGAGACTTCGCCTGCCCCTTAGGTCCGGCCGACGAGGTCAGGCTAAGACGGTCGCAGCCGACAGAGCAGGATCGACGCCAACAGCCCCGAGCGCGTCTTGGATCACCTCCACGCCGGCGTTAGGCTTTACCGCCCGCTCAGATAGCGTCCGGCGCCAACGTCTCCCGCCAGGCAAGCCGTTGAACAGGCCCAGCATGTGGCGTGTCATCGCATGCAGCGGCACGCCGCGCGCCAGCATCGCTTCGACATAAGGGAGGTAGGCTTCCACCGCCGCGGCGCGATCCGGGTTCGGCGCCCGCGCCGCGAACACGCGCGGATCCACCTCAAGCAGGATCGCCGGATTCTGGTAGGCAACGCGTCCCAGCATCACGCCGTCCAGCGCGCCCTGCTCGGCCAGCGCATGATCGAGATCGCGTAGCCCGCCGTTCAAGACAACCGCCAGAGCAGGTCGCTCGCGCTTGAGTGCGTGCACCAGGTCGTAGTCGAGCGGAGGAATGTCGCGGTTCTGCTTCGGTGAGAGCCCCGCGAGCCACGCCTTGCGCGCATGCACGATGAAGGTCGTGCAGCCCGCCTGCGCGCAAGCATCGGCCAACGCGAACAACGCTTCGCGCGGCGCCTGCTCGTCAACGCCGATGCGGGACTTGATGGTGACGGGCACATCGCCGGCGCCCTCCTTGGCCGCGCTCCATAAGCTCGCCACCAGATCCGGTTCCAGCATCAGACAAGCGCCGAACCGGCCCGATTGTACGCGATCCGACGGGCAGCCGATGTTGAGGTTGATCTCGTCGTAACCGAAAGCCGCCCCTATGGCCGCGGCTTCGCGCATCTTCGCTGGATCGCTGCCGCCCAGCTGCAACGCCACTGGATGCTCGATCGGATCATAGCCAAGCAAGCGATGGCGATCGCCATGGATCACGGCGTCTGCCGTGAGCATTTCGGTGTAGAGCAACGCCCGGCGTGTCAGCTGACGATGAAACGCCCGGCAATGCCGATCCGTCCAATCCATCATTGGAGCGACGGAGAAGCGCATCCTATTGTTTTCCGGCATATTTTCTAAGACCCTCAACAGCTTGGGCACACGCATTTGTGCCCATTTGTTCGCCTTTGATTCCGCTCGTTAGCACGTGTTTTCGGGCTGCTTGTGCCCGGATTGTGCCCACGCCAGGTGTCTTGAGGCGCGCTGATTGGAGGCGAGCGTCGTGGCGACCATCGCAAAACGCCGGGGCAAATGGCGGGTGCAAATCCGCAGAAATGGGCATGCGCTCTCCAAGACCTTTATCCGCAAGATGGACGCGGAAGACTGGGCGCGTGAAGCTGAGCTGGCGGTGGACCGCCAGCTGAACCCGGCCATTGTCCGCCTCTCCCGCAAGAACACGTTCGGCAGTCTGATCGATCTGCATATCGATGACCTGCACACAGTCGGCAAGCCGCTTCGCCGCTCGAAGGATCATACGCTCCGGGCGCTCCGGAAGCGCTTGGGCCTCACGCCCCTCACCCACCTCACGCGGGACAAGCTCATCCAGTACGGGCGCGAACGGGCCTTGGAGGGCGCCGGGCCCGCAACCCTCGCGGTCGATATTTCCTTCATTGGCACGATCCTCAAGCATGCGGCGGCCGTGCATGGCGTGGCCGTTGATGTGGAGGCTGTGAACGCTGCGCGGCTCGGGCTCAGGCGCCTCGGGCTCGTGGGCCAGCCGGATGAGCGGGACCGCAGGCCAACAGAGGAAGAACTGGAACGCCTCTTCGGACACTTCGACAGGACCGAGCGGCCCGCCTTCCCCATGACGCGGCTTGTACAATTCGCGATAGCAACCGGCATGCGCCAGGACGAAATCTTCCGGGTGACATGGGACACGCTGGATGCGCGCAGGCGAACCATCATGGTGCCGGACCGGAAAGACCCCCGAAAGAAGGCAGGCAACGACCAGCGTGTGCCACTCCTCTCGGCGACCGGCTATGACGCCTATCAGTTGCTGCTCGATCAACGTGATCTGCGTCTGAACGGTCCGCGCTGTTTTCCGTGCAATGGAAGATCAGTCGGCAGCGCGTTCAGACGTGCGTGCAAAGACCTCCAGATCATCGACTTGCGTTTCCATGACCTGCGGCATGAGGCAACCAGCCGCCTGTTTGAAGCAGGCCTCACGATCGAACAGGTGCCGCTTGTGACCGGGCACAAGGACTGGAAGACGCTGAAGCGCTACACGCAGCTGCGCCCTGAAGGCCTGCACGCGGTGCTGCAGCGGAAGACGCAGGGGTGATTGCAGCATCGCTTTCTGTCGGCGGACATTATCACTTATTGGCACGCGTCCTCCCCACGATTGCAGGCCGCAGCGAGTGCCTCCATGCCGGTTGTCGGAGGTTCCGATGACCAACTCACCGTTTCAGCAACTGGACGACGCCGCGCTTTCTTCACTTGCGGACGCCTCGCGCGGCCTCCCCTTTGAACAAGAAGTACGGCGCGAAATCGAGGCGCGGGCGAGCGCTGCCCAACAGGAGATTGAGGCCTACCTGGCGCGCGTGCGGGACGCCGGGGCCGACTTGGCGCAAAGGGTGCTCACACACCAGAAAGATCAGGACTACGCCTGGTTCCTAATCGATCAGATGGCCGAGGAGGCCGAGCCGCATTGGATGCGCGTAGCACAGCATGGACTCGCGATCCTGTTCGAAGAACATCATGTACGATCCTTCGCCACTTTGGCGCGCCTGTATCTGAAAGGCGCTGCAGGCTACCCGCAAGATGGCGACCTCGCCTTCGAGTGGGCGGAGCGCGGCGCGCGCGGCGGGGATCCTATCGCCATGTACTATTTGGGTCAGTGTTATGAGCGCGGTGCTGGATGCGAGATCGACGCATTTCGCGCCCTTGATTGGTATGAAGAAGCGCGCGATTGCCCCTCGGTCGAAATCATGACAGCGCGCGCCCGGCTCTTTTTCAAGGGTGTTGGCTCTCGCCCCGTCCGCCAGAAGCTTCCCAAACTTCACAATAGCATCAAGAGCTATCACGCGCACGTTTACCGTGACGGAAAGCCCAATCCGAAGGTACAGTATCGCCGCAGCGTCCTTGAAACCCTAAACGACTACATGCGCGACTTCGGGCACATCGACTTTCCGGCTAGTGTGTCCACATTCCGCCGCTTCATGCAGCGCGCGCCCAAACAACGCATTCTTCAATCGGTTTGGATTTGGTCGTCAAAAACGTGTCGGCCTGCCGCTTCCCATCCGAAGCTTTCCCCGCTGCCTTGATCGTTTGGATTTCCCATCCAGAACCCTCAAGCGACATGCGGACAATCTCCTTCGGGTCGTGATTTCGGTCTGCGATGCCGCCGAAGCGTATAACCATCTTCGAGTCATCCTCACACACGGCGCGGCAGTTCGCCCAAACTAGCCCCATATCAGCGGCGAAGTCGGTGGGGCTGCCGTGCGCAAGCTGCTTTGCGCTCGAATAGTCAACGCTCTCTGTGCCACCAACAAACCAGTTCCGCAGCCATTGATCGGGAATATAGGTCCGCATCCCATAATAAGGAGGCGAGGTTACAACCCAGTCAAAACCTCTTCCATTGCGCCGAAGCGCGCGCGCCGTGCGGCTGTCGCCCAATCTCGCAACGCCGCGACCGCCAATGTCACGTTCGAAGAAACGCTTTGCACGTCGCCCAATGACATCTGCAACATCGACATCGCGAGGCTTGAGCCCGCGCTCTTTCCAGAAGCGCGTTGCATAGGCCGGCTTCGGCGCGTAGGTGCGCGGGCATTGATTGGACAGGTAGCTGTCAAAGGACTTTTGTTGGGGGCCGTGAAGCGCTCCCATCACGAGGCCTCTCAGAGCCCGCCGCGCAGGGGAAGAACAGTCTTCAAGAAATGCTTCCCTGAGTTTGCAGAGATCGAGCAGAACGTTCTTGTGATATGCCAACCGCCAAAATTCGCCGGTGGGAAGTTCGCTGTGGCGCTTGCGTTGGAGTATTTTTGCCGCTTCTTTCACGATCTCATCGGCACTGACGCTAGCTAGCTTCGAAGCAGTGATTGACGACGCAACCGGACTAGAATCCACTCCCATCGAATAGAGACCCAACAATCGCGCAGCGAAGTTTGTGGTCCCCCGACCGCAAAACGGGTCAAGCACGGTTTCGCCTTGCGTCGCATGCCTCGCTAGAATTCCGAGCGGGAATTCCAGAGGGAACATTGTGAAGTAAGGGCAGATGGCGTTTAGCGCGATCTCATCTTTGTCAAATCGCGGCACTCTCAACCACCCTTGCGCCGCACCCACGTCCTGTTAGTCGTGGGGTTCTTGTACGTCTCCCATTTTTGCGGGCCGAATATCGCGTCAAGCGCACGCGGAACCAAGTTGTACGCCAACTGCTGACGGTCATCGATGTGATCAGGGAGGGCGTCCATGAGCGCCTTCTGAACGCCGAACCACGCTATGCCGTCAGTGCCCTGCAACTTACACATGATGTCTTCATTCGAGCGCAGCCCGGCGATTGCCCGCGCCTCCATGCTCGCCTTAACATCAAGGTGCTGATCCCCTCCTTGATCGGGGAAGACGCCGGGAGCGGCGGCGGTGGTCGCGTTTGGATCGGACTGAATTGGTTCGACGATTTCAGAGCGTAGCACTCTCGCGAAAGTATTGGCCGCCGAACCATTGTTGTCTCGGTCCCTCAAACTGAACTGCCGCTCGAAAGACTCCGCTCGCAAGCTCACAGGATACGGCTTGCCGCCGACAGAACTCCAAAACACACCCTGACCGGGGATTGGCTCGTTCAGCAGCGAACTCAACAAGTCGTCGCTAAAATGCGCGTTTGCCCTTTTCAGGGAGCCCAAGTCCGCAGCCGACAACAAATGGAAGATGAACCAGTTGTCGCCTTGGCTCAAAATTTCGACGGGGATGCTGCCGGGCTGCTGCGTAATGAGTAGCGCTCCGAGGTCGTACTTCCGCCCTTCCTTCACCCAAGCGATATACGGCTCTGCGGCTTGCGCGTTCTCATTGAGCACTGACTGAGCTTCTTCCACCACCGCGATAGTCGGGATGGTCTTCGGATCAGCGGCAGTGAATTCCTCTTGGTTCCGATCAAAGATGCGCCGCAGGATCAGCCCAGACAAGATGAGCGATTGGCCACCGCGCATCTGCGAGACATCGATCACACACAGTTTTCCCTGAGAAAGCGCATGAATCATGCATGTCCATGAGCTGACTGCTCTTGTCATGCAGCATTCGGACAATCGTTGTCATGTTGCTGCGAGCGGCGAGCGCTTCAGCTTCCTGCCGATCCCGGTCAAGATCGAGAATTTGACAAAGCTCATCCATCGAAGCGGTGTTGCCGTGCTCGTCGATGAGATTGACTAACTGCTCCCAACGGGGTTGAGGCAAGCCACGCAGTTTGCGGACATTCTGCTGCTCTTGCCGTTCGGGACTGAGCGCAATCGCGATCACATCCGATGGCCTCAGGCGCCGAATGTCCAGCTTGATGCCACCTGCAACAAAGGATTGGTAGAACGCACTGCTGTGTCTGCGCTCTGTGAAAACAACGAGCTTGTCTTCGAGGGAGGGCACGTCGCATAGGCCAGGACGCCCTTTATCATCGGGCCAGAAATACTCGCCATCGGGATCGAACACGACGGTGCCGACAGGCGCATTCCTACCGTTGCGTTTGGGGACGGTCGGCGTTTCGCGATACAACTCTGCGAAAAGCAGCTTGTTCAGATTCGACTTGCCGAAGCCTGCACGCGCAAAGATGAAGCTCCTACGCGAGACCAGCGATTGGACCGGGAAGCGAACTTGAACTTCGGGCGCAACAATTTGCATCCAGTCGGCGGCGTCGCGCCCATCGGTGCCTCCGTAGTAGATATATTCGCCAAACGCCAAATGGCCGATGGCTGCTCCATCGATGTTATGGCCCGCAATTTCTCGCAACACTTCGTTTGATGGAAACGCAACCTTGCTGCCAACGTGTGGCAGGCGCCGATGAGAGGGCACAAAAGTAAGACCGTTGCCATTGCGTCGGATTACGCCGAGCACTCGAATGTTGATCCGATACTTTAGGTATTGCTCGCGTAGGTCTTCAGGGATGGGGCGTTCTTCTCGAACGGCCCGGATGTTGAATTCTTCACCTGACCCAAACGAGAGTTTGCCTTCAGAAGAGAAGGAGGCGATGCGGCCCATCACCGCTTCATCAGGAGTTTCCAACTGAACCAGCACAAACTGTCCGTGCATCGGGATGTTCTGAAAATCATTCCGATAGGGCATGACTAGATCGGCATGAAATTCGAGGCCGCCTTGCTGGAAGCCCCGAAAAATGCCGACGACTTTGTCTTTGGGAAAAAGTTCGAACGCGGCCATGCTAACGCTCCTCAGCCGTAGCGCTTTTGTGCAGGGTCAGCATCCTGAAGCTGGAACGCATCTAGCGCAGGCCCTTGGTTTCCAAGGCTCCCGCGCACACCCTCGTAAATGAAGTCCTGAAGAATATCGTAGTCGAAATCGACAAGAGCCGCATTCTCGTGCGCCTTTTGAAGGCACCGAGGATAGTGAGGCACCGGAAAGCCATTGATCGCATCCGCGAGCATCGAACCAATGACGACCTGGGCGTCTGCAATCTGTGCTTCGAATATATCAACCGGCCATATCGGATCACGCGGTGACGATCCGAACTTGACCAAGAACATCTTGCCGCCAACAAACTTGTTGATCTCGCCGCCGCCTTCGGCCTCTTCGTCGCCTCGCGCAAATTCCGACCAGACGTAGGCCTTTTCTTCGATCTCGCGGGGAACTTCGGCATACGCGGGGTAATCGACTTGCATCACGCCTTCGAGTGACATGGCGAGCCGATATCGAGTCAGCACTTTTGAGTGCTTCGCGACTCCGGCCAAATAGATGCGACGCCGACTCTTGTTCCATTGAGCTTCAATTCGCTCGCGTATCCCTTGCCGAAGGCGAGCGAAAAGGTCTTTCGCGAAAACCTTGCTCCTCAGCAGTCCATCGCAGACAATCAGCGTATCAGTACCGAAATCCTTGTTGAGCAACGAGAAGAGCGTCGCCCACTCTACAAGCTCGCGATAAACTTGAACCCAGCTCGGCGAGACGGGCCGACCACCCTCGTTCGACCGGATCATGTGCGAGAGTTGGACGAGCGACGAAACCCCCAGGTAAGCCATCATCTCGCCAAGGGCGGTTTTGGGCAGCTGATTCTCATCGAGGTGGCGACGGACTAGCTTGCTAACAGGCGTGGTCGGCGAAACGGCCTCTAGGCAGTATTCATTCGCGCTAGAGTCCACGACCCGGATGAGTTGGATCAAGAACGGATCGAACTGAAGCTGATTGTTTCCGCCATCGGTGCCGACGAGCGAGATCGACGTTGTCGATCGTGGTTGGATTTTGCGGACGCCGGGCTTCAGTTGCCCGATCTCAGCCCGCAACGCCTCAAGCACGCCGTGATCCGTGCCGATGCACTCGGCAATGGCTTCCTTGAGGTCGGACTGACTTCTGGGATCAAGCATTACTCCGTCCCTGCCATCGTGGCCGCGCAAGCGCAGGTTGGCCGCACCTAAGCCGACTCACACGTAAGCGTGTATCGTGCCTCGATTGTTTTGGTTAAGGAAGCTTTGTGCTCTCAGTGGCAGTGGATTGGAGATCGAGATTGGCCAGCAAGTTGCTCCAGCAGGCGTCCCACCCGGCCCCCGTGATCGCGCTTGACGCTCTTGTCCGCCTTCCCGGCCCGCCAGGTGCGAGATCGCAGAGAAGCTGCCGTCAGCCTGCGCGCCAGGCAGCCCACAGAATGTGCCAATAGAGGTAGTATCCCAATCGAAACGCATACATCGCGATGAAGCCGTACCTGCGGAGGAGAAGCAGTTCGGTCACGCCGAACAAGACAAGGTGTGCGGCGACGAAAGCCGCCACGGTGCTTTCGCTGCTCATCACCTGCAGCATGGCTTCCGGCGCAGACGCAGCCGCCATGGTCATCCACGGCCGCGCTTGCGCGAAACGCGGCGCCCAAAGAACGATTGCGGCAAGAGGAACGAGGTGCAGTCCGACCTGCGCCGCAAAACCCATTGCAGGATAGTAGAGCAGCGACCAGGGCAGCGGCGCGTTCAGGTCAGGCGGAAAGCCCGCGAGCCGGTCCGCGACGGTGATCGCCAAGGCGAAGCCGGCCACAAGCAACGGGACGACAAGCAACATCTCAAGTCGGAATGCGCCCCACCAACCGCGCCGCTTCAGCAACGGGGTCAACACCAAAGCCGCGACGCCCAATCCGGCGATACACAGCGCTGGCGGAGCAGACCCGAAAAAGCGGGCGAACCACTGGGGCAAGTGCGGCGCGGCAAGCCAGGCAGCGCAAATTGCAAAGATTGCTACGGCGGCGACGACGCCCTCCGCGTAGTTGGCCCTTCGCACGTCCTGGCTCCACCACCGGCCAAGCGGCATTTGTCGATTGGCCGGGCGCTCCAGTCTAACCGCTTGCGCCGCGCCGGCAAATTCGGCTCACGGTCGCCGTTTACGGTCTTTGGCTGTGCCCGGCTTTCGGCTGAGGTCCGCGCTGCGAAGGATCGCTGCGTCCAGCCGGCGCGATACAGCCCAGATGGCAGCCTCGCTGAACGCATAGACATTACGCAGCCAAGCGGTCGCCAGCCGCTTGCCCGGAAAGAGACGGACATCGCCGCTGAAGCCCGGGCCGCCGCCGGGCTTGCTGAAATAGCGCTCTCCGTCTTGTTCGCCGATGCGAAAACCAAGCGTTACCGGCCACAAGCGTCCGCGTTTGTCGCGATAGGGTTCAAAGAGTTTCCGACGGATCGCGGTGGAGAGAAGCGCAGGGTTTGGCTCCAGCAGGTCTCGCAGGACGGCAAGATATCCCGATGCGGTGGCGAATGCGCCGCCGAACGCGGCGCCGTTCATCGTAAGCGGGGCAAGGCGCAACCAATCTCGGTCTCCGCCGTCCCAGATCTCGGGCGACGCCGCCGTTCGTGCGAGCGCTGTTGCAACGCCCCAGCGCGGAAAATGCCCGCGAACCGCCCGCGTGACGTTCGGGAAGGCGCAACTCAGCGCCGCCGCATCGAGCTTCAGGCGCGCCACAATGTTCGTCTGCAGCAACGCCGCAAACCCTCGCCCGCTCGTCCGCTCCAGACACGTCCCCAAGAGCCAATATCCCAAATTGCTGTAGCCGACGCGCGCGCCGGGGGCGCTGGAGAGTCGAGGATGACGACGCAGTGCGGCTGCCAGCGCCTCAGCTTCGCTGAAGTGCGCATCCTGCGCTTGCGTGTGGATCCAACGAAGCGGCATCGGGTTGGGAACCCCCGCGCTATGGGCGAGCAGCATCTCGATCGTTATCTCGGCGGGATAGGGGCTTTCAGGGACAAAGCGGCGGTGCGAGTCGTCCAGACGCAAGGCGCCGCCATCCACAAATTGGAGGATCAGAATGCTGGTTAGAAGCTTCGTGCAGGAGCACGACAGGAAGACAGACCCCGGGCCGACAGGCGCGCGGTCCGCCACGTCCGCGCTGCCGGCGACGCCTTCGATCGGATTGTCGTCGCCAAAGCGCGCCGCATACTGAATGCCCACCGTCGCGCGGCGTTGGCACATCCGGACGAGTTCAGCGCTGAGGCAAGCTTGTGCGGTTCTCATGCGTTCTCTCTTGCCCGGGCGACACATCCCGTCCTAGCCGACCAAACGCGCCCCTAAACCTCTTCGCGGCAGCAAGCGATAATTGTCGGAGCAAAGCTACGTCACGCCAACCGACCCGGACCCGATGCAGGTCGTGCGGGTCCGCTCGTCTTTGCTTCGGGGACTACCGCATCTCGCGCCGCCGTCGTGCGGGTGGCGACGCCACAACAGGAGCAGAATGCGGAAGTCGCTTAGTAAGGCCTGCCCGTCTCAATAGGCAGAGCCGGATCACGCGACCATTCATTCCAAGAGCCGAAATAGATCCGCACATCCTTCACCCCGGCCTCTTCCAGCGCGAGGAAGGTGTTTGAGGCGCGCGCGCCCTTGAAGCAATAGATCACCACCGGCGTGTCTTTTCTGATCCCGACTGTGGCGCATTCCGCGAGAATTTCGTCCGGCGACTTGAACATCTGTCCGGTCGGCGTCGGCTTCATCATCCGATACCATTCGATCCAGACCGCGCCAGGTAGTCTCCCCTTGCGCGGGCAGAAGTCCTTCCCGTATGGCGACGAACTCTCTCCGATCCATTCGTCCACGTCGCGCACATCCAGTTTCACGATCTTTGGATCGGCGACCGCAGCCTTCATCGCGTCGATGTCCGCGAGCACCGATAGCCCATCCTGCCCCATTGGAAATTGTTTCGGCTTGGGCGCGGTCGCGTCCGCCGTGATCGGAAGGCCCGCGGCGCGCCAAGCGGCGAAACCTCCATGCAACACCTTGATTTTCGGATAGCCGAGATAGCGTAGAAGCACATAACCGCGGCAGGACTGACCGAATCCCGACTCCATCGACTGCTCATAGACGACGGCGGTTTCGCCTCCCGAGAGGCCCGCAGCACCGAAGGCTTGCGCGAATGTCTCGCGCAGACCAGCAAGGCCGCCAGACGATGCGGTCGACAGGAATGTGAACACCTCTCGCAGGTTCACGGCGCCGGCAATGTGGCCTTCGTCGAACTGCGCCGGGTCGCGCGTGTCGATCAAGACGACCGGCTCGGCGCGCATCAATTCAGAGAGGTCGGACGGCGAAATGAGTGCGTGGCCCGGCATAAGCGCCTCCTGCAAGTCATTAGCCTAGAGTGAGCGCACACAAGCGCCCTTGATACGGCTCAAGTCTCTGCCGCCCATTGGCAGAGTCCGCCACCTCCGGCGGCCGGCCTCTTGTGCTGACGCACGAAGCCGCTCCGTCCGCAAATCGTGGTGCACGTCTTCGCCCTCCGGGCGGCGATCCCTGACCCGGGCCCCGGCCATCGCCCTGCCGGCTCAATCGTTCGCCCAAAAAAGAGGCGCCCAAGCAAAGCCGCCGCGAGCGGCTGCGTGCTGAAGATGAGCGTGGCGATACCAGGCGACAGGAATGCCGCGCCGTGAAACATGCCGAGAAAACCGAGCGACGTCGCGCTCAAGGCTAGAAGAACAATCATGCCCCAGGCGGCCTGACCTTTTGGCATAGGACAGCGCAGTAGGACCGCGACGCCAATGAGCGCGATCCCGCCGATCGCGGCTCGGAGCGCCGCGAACGCCAAGAGCGGCGCAAGCTCAAGCCCAAGGGCTATTAGCGGAAAGCAGGACGCCCAGAGCGCCATCACCAAAACAAGACGCAGTTGAGCGCCGAAGCTCATCGATATGCGCCTGGCTGATCGGCCGCGCGGGCCTTGCGCGTCAGCCCCTGCGCCGCCTCGGCATCGTCAATGCGATTCAGGTGCAGATCCTTCTCAACAGCTTGGCTGCGTTGCTCCGTGTTCGACCGATGAGGGGAGCACGCCGTTCGTGCGTATGATGAGTGAGCGCGCCAGCCTGGAAGCCAACCCTCGCGCGCCTCCCCACTACTGGCGCAACCTGGGCTGTGCGCGCTCACATCCCTATGCGGAGGCCGTCGCCCGGCTCAACCGGTGCGTTCCAGATAGCGGCGTGTTCGCGGGACGGCGTCCTGGCGACGCGCAAGCTGAATTTGAAACACTTCATGGCCGCCGTATCGAAACGCCGCTTCGCTTGCAGCCAAATAGAAGCGCCACATGCGGCAGAAACTCTCATCGAACATCGCGCGCACGTCGTTCAGGTGCGCTTCGAAGCGCTCGCGCCAGGCGCGCAGCGTGAAGGCATAGTGAAGCCGCCACACTTCGATGTCGGTCACGTAGAGTCCCGCGCGCTCGATCGCCGGCATGATCTCGGAAAGTGCTGGAATATGGCCGCCTGGAAAGATGTAGCGGTCGATCCAAGGGCTCGTCGCCCCCGGTCCATCCGCTCGTCCGATCGTATGCAAGAGGGCCACGCCGTCCTCAGCAAGAAGCGCCGCAATTTGTCGGAAAAACTCATCGTAGTGACCGCGCCCGACATGTTCGAACATGCCGACCGAGACGATGCGGTCGAACGCGCCATTGGTTTCTCGATAGTCTTCGAGCGCGAACTCTGTTTGCGCCGCCAGGCCCTGCGCTTGGGCGCGCATGCGCGCCACTGGCAATTGCGCCTGCGACAGCGTTATGCCGCGCACATTGACGCCGCGCGTCCGCGCCAAGTGGAGCGCAAGCCCGCCCCAGCCACAACCGATGTCAAGGATCGAAAGGCCCGGGCGCAGGCAAAGCTTGGCTGCAATCAACTCCTTTTTCGCCTCCTGCGCCTGTTCGAGCGTCTCAGCGCCGGTTTCAAAATAGGCGCAGGAATACTGCAGGTCCTCGTCGAGGAAGAGACGATAGAACTCATTGGAAATATCATAATGGTGCGCAACATTTCGCAGGGCGCGCCGCTTGCCGTTGATCTCGCGGCGCGGGACTTCCGCAAGGCGTATGCCGGCAGGTGCCGCGCGCGTCCTGAAGCCATGCTCGCGAAGATTTTGCAGGATGAGCGCCAGGAGCCCGTCGATGTCGTCGCCGTCGATGACTAGGAGGCCATCGGTGTAAAGTTCGCCAAGTGCAAGTTCGGCATTGGCCATGAGCCGCCGAACCGCATTGGCGTCTTCGAGCGCGACGCCAACGAGACTTGCCCCATCTTCGCCGAAGCGACGTTCGCGCCCACTGGGCAAGCGCAGCGCAAGTGCGCCCCGGCTTATGAGCCTTTCCAAAGCCGCGCATAGGATACCCTCGGACGGACTGAAGCGGTTGCGCCGACTGGATTTCCCAGCAGGCTTGTCTGGCGGGTTGGCGGCGTAATCGAGCATGGCGTATCGGCCCTTGGCGAGGGCGGCCGGCGTTGCGAGCTTCGCGATTTCAATCGCAGCACTGGCGCCGGCCGCCGCGCGCTCCCATGAAACGGGTGCGCTTAAACGGAAGATACGCAGGCGGCGGGTCTTCCCCTGGAACGCCAAACAAGGGGCGAGCGCGTGCAATGCGTATCAGTCTCGGAAGCACAATCTGGCGGGACCTCTCTTAGGCATCGTGTCGCACGTTCGAGCCCCTCTTCTTGTTCGGCCCGGCCGCCCTCGCGTCGACCTTGCAGTGACGTCGATGAGCCTGCCGCCGGCCGGCACGCCCACCGCCAGACGGCAAGTGCAAGTGGCCTCAGAACCTCTCCGACTTTCGTGGTCCACCGGTTCATGCGGCGCCGACTTAGGCCATCAGTCTCTTCCACCGCCGACTTCCTCGCCGCACGGAACTGACGCGAGCCATATTGGGCGATCATCAATCCACGAGGTCTCCATGAAAAAGCGACACAAACACGCCGACGCCGCTTCCGATGACCAATATCGCACACAACTGAGAGAGCTGCAGATTGGGCTTGTGAAGCTGCAGCGCCACCTCATTAAGTTCGATCATCGGCTTCTCATTGTGATCGAAGGCCGCGACGCGGCCGGCAAGGATGGCGCAATCAAACGCATTGTACAGCATCTGAGCCCGCGTGAGACGCGCGTGGTGGCGCTCGGGCGGCCATCCGACCACGACGCGCGTTCCTGGTACTTTCAGCGCTATGCGCACCACCTGCCGACGAACCAAGAAATGGTGCTGATGAACCGCAGCTGGTACAATCGCGCCGGCGTCGAACGCGTCATGGGTTTTTGCACCGAGGCGCAATATGACGAGTTCATGGAAACCGTGCTTCCATTCGAGCGCCTGCTCGCTCGGTCAGGCATCCAGATGCTCAAATACTACCTCGACATCTCCAAGAGCGAACAAGAACGCCGCCTTGAGGCGCGCCGCCGCGACCCGCTCAAGCAGTGGAAGGTGAGCCCCATCGACAGCGTCGCCCTCGACCATTGGGACGACTACAGCGCCGCCCGCAACGAAATGCTTCTGCGCACCCAAAACGAGATCACGCCCTGGTACGTCGTCAAGGCGGACGACAAGAAGTCGGCGCGGCTCAACCTCATCGCCCATCTCCTCTCACACGTTGAGTGCCCAGACCGCGATGAGCACGCTGCCAAGCCGCATGAGGAAATCGTCTTCCGGTTCGAACCCGAGAGACTGGAAGACGGCGCCCTTGCAGACTGATCGGCATAGGAAGAGCTGGTCACTGGTCCGTTCTTTTTCCGGGGCCGGCGCTCAAAAACCAATGAGCGCGCCAAGCCGGGCCCCCGTCACTCCCGCCAAGTGCGGCGTCCAGCGTATACGCGCTCAGCCACCCGCAATGCCTGGTCTCGATCTCGGCGATTGCGCAAACCTGGAGACGTCACATGGCTTGGCTTGCGAACAATTGGATCTGGATCGCGCTGGCGGTGGCCATGGTCGCCATGCACACCTTTGGCCACGGCCACGGTCACGGCCACGGCGGTCATCGTCGGGGACATCGCCATGCCCCCGGATCGATAGGCGCCACACAGACGCCCGCGAATGAAACGGGCGATCCCGTCAAAGCCGCCACCGCCGTCGCAGCAACCAGTTCCTGCTGGCGTTCGTCGTGGAAAGGCCGCGCTGATTCGCCTTCTCGAGGCGACATTCAGCAGGGCGCGGAGTGAATGCGACGTTCGCCGGCCGCAAATCCAGGGGCGCCCACGCCGCCTGCGTAATCTCAGCAAAGGCGCCTCGCCCCGAATGCCGGCGGTGGGGCGGCCCCGCGCCAAAGGAGGCAATCATGAGAGAGATCGCTCTTGCGGTAGTCGTGGCCGCAGCGGCGCTCGCCGCGCCAGTATCAGCGCAGATCTACGACCACAACACGCATCTGCCGGGCACGAACCATTCCATGCTGGCTTACTCGAATCCAGCGGACGGCGCCGTGCTCGACGAAGCCCCGCAAACGCTGACACTTACCTTCCAGCATGCAGTCACGCTGCAAAGACTCTCCATCACCGACGCGCACGGCGTAGTCACCCAGTTGACCTTCGAGCGCGAACCGCACCGGCGCACCTACTCAATCGCTGTGCCCGCCTTGGCCGATGGCGCTTATCGCTTGAGCTTCACAGCAACGGGGACTGGCGGAACCGACACGATGCCAGGCGAGATCCGCTTCACCGTGCGATGAGTCTTCACCCGCCGCCTCCAGGCAGACCGAACCTGAATCTGGTCCTCTCGGTGAAGCCCGCGCAAACCGAGAGCGTCGAGGTTGTGGAGCACAAGGGCCGAGGGCATCCGGACACAATCTGCGATGGCTTGGCCGAGGCGCTCTCTCGCGCGCTCTGTCGCCACTACATTGCCGCGTTCGGCGAGATACAGCATCATAACGTCGACAAGGCGCTGCTCTGCGGCGGCCAATCGCTTTCCGCCTTCGGCGGCGGACGCGTGACCGCGCCGATCGACATTTATCTGGCCGGCCGCGCCGTCTCGCCGGGAGACGACGGGGCCAAGCATTTGCACGAGATCGCCGTCGCAAGCGCGCGCGACTGGCTTGGGGACCATATCCATGCGCTTGACCCGGTGCGGCACGTGCGCATCCACCCCGTGCTGCGCCAAGGCTCAAGCCAATTACGCAGTCTCTTTGACCACCGGTTGGGTGGCGCGCCCCGCGCCAACGACACCTCATTCGGCATCGGCTATGCGCCCACAAGCCCGTTGGCGCCCTCGTGCGTCAGAAAGCATGGCTTGACTCATGTGAGAGCAAGCGCCGAGAGCCAGAGCGAACGCACCGACCCTTGCGATTGTCAGCAATTTCATGACTTGCGTCCGTTGCGCGGCCACCTCCCTCCCCCGTGCGGCGGCGATGCTCGTTCGATCAATTTGAATGGACTCAGAGCTTCACCCAGCGCAGCAGCAGCGCGTTGGCCGCCACGATCACCGAGCTTCCTGACATTGACAGCGCCGCGATTTCGGGGCTGAGCAGCAGCGGATAGAGCACGCCTGCCGCCAACGGGAAGGCCAGCACATTGTAGCCTGCGGCCCACCATAGATTTTGATGCATCTTGCGCAGCGTCGCGCGCGACAATTCGATGGCGCGCACGACATCATAGGGATCGCTGCGCATCAACACGACATCGGCGCTCTCCATCGCGACGTCTGTGCCCGCGCCGATGGCAAAACCGACATCCGCCTGCGTCAACGCCGGCGCGTCGTTGACGCCATCGCCAACCATGCCAACCTTTTTGCCCTGCGCTTGCAGCTCCTTAATTTTTTGCGCCTTCTGGCCGGGCAGGACTTCGGCGAGGACGATATCGACCCCGAGTTCGCCGGCAATGCGCTTGGCCGTCGCCAGATTGTCCCCGGTCATCATCGCGACTTCGACGCCTTGTCGTTTGAGACGCTCGAGCGCCGCCGCTGCGGTCGGGCGCGCTGCGTCCGCGATGGCGATAAGGCCGATTAATTCCCCGTCGCGGGCGACGTGAGCGACGGTGCGTCCAGAGCCCAGAAGACGATCGGCTTCGCTGGCGAGTGCGCCGAACGCCACCTTGTTGTCGGCCATGAGCATGGCGTTGCCGGAAAGAATAGTCGCGCCGCCGATGCGCCCGCTCACGCCCTTGCCCTCGAACGAAGCGAAGTCAGAAACCTCTGGCAGCGGCATGCCCTTGGCGCGTTCCTTGAGGGCGACAGCAATGTGGTGCTCTGAACCGGCCTCGACGGCGGCGGCCAGCGCGACAAGTTCGTTTTCGCTTAGACCCTCGCTTGCGACGACCTCAACCACTTTCGGCGCGCCCAAGGTCAGCGTGCCTGTCTTGTCGAAGACGATCACGTCGAGCTTGGCGGAATCCTCCAGCGCGACTGCATCCTTGATCAGGATGCCGTGACGCGCGCCGATGCCGGTGCCGACCATGATGGCCATAGGCGTGGCCAGTCCCAGCGCATCGGGGCAAGCGATGACCAAGACTGTGATGGCCAAAGTCAGCGCAAACAGAAGCGGCTGGCCAAGCGCCAGCCACGCCGCGAAGGTCACAACAGCGATGACGATGGCCGCGATCACCAGCCACTGCGAGGCGCGATCGGCGAGCAATTGCGCCGGCGCCTTCGAGTTCTGCGCTTCTTGCACGAGCTTGACGATCTGCGCCAAGGCGGTGTCGGCGCCGATCTTGGTGGCGCGATAGCGGATCATGCCGCTCTTGTTCATGGTGCCGCCAATGACCGCATCGCCAACGTTCTTGCTCACGGGCAACGATTCTCCCGTAAGCATGGATTCATCGATGTCCGAACGCCCCTCGATGATGACGCCATCAACCGGGGCTTTGCCGCCGGGCTTCACCACGACAATATCGTCGAGCTTCACTTCCGCCGTTGAGACCACGACCTCCTCACCACCGCGCACGACAATCGCCATGGGCGGCGCCAAATCCATCAGCCTGCGTATTGCCTCGGACGCGCCTGCCCGCGCGCGCATCTCAAGCCAGTGGCCGAGCAGGATGAACACGAGAAGGACCGAGGAGGCCTCGTAAAACTGCGCGCCGCCCCAGATAAAGGTCGCGCCGATCGAGAAGAAATAACCCGCGCCGACGCTCAGCAGCACCAGAACGGCCATATTGAAGACTCCGCGGCGCAGAGCGCGCACGGCGGCCGTAAAGAAAGGCCATCCAGGATAGAGGATGGCCCCGCTCGCGAGCACGAAGAGTGTGACTTCCAGATCCCAACCAAACGGCGGATCGATCCGCATCGCCTCCATGCCCATGGGCGCTAGGAGGAAGATTGGAACGGAAAAACCGAGCGCAATGAGAAACCGGTTGCGCATGTCGGCCGCCATCGCGGCCATGTCCATGCCGGGCCCATGTCCCATCTCATGACCCATGTCGTCGGCGCTTTGACGCCCACGCGACCCATCAGCTGGCGCTTCGCCGTGGCGATGAGGCTCGTGTGGCGGTTCGTGCGCGCCAGCGATATGGGCTGGACGGGACGCGCCGCGACAATGAAATCCGCACGCGATCACCGCCTCGCGGATTTGAGCGACGCTGGTTTTGGCGGGATCGAATGTCACCGTGACCGATCCCGATGCGAAATTGGCCCGGGCGTCCGCTACTCCAGCCGTGCGCTTCACGTGTCGCTCGACGACGAGGGGATCGAGCGGCGTCGTGAGATCGTCGAAGGTCAGCGTTTCAGTCTGCATGTCACGTGTTCCCGCTCGCCGTGCGATGGCGGCTCGTATTTATGCGGCGGCGATGGCGAGCGCGCGATTGGTCTTGGCCATCGAGGCCGCCGCGTCCGGCTCGCCGCCCATCAAAGCCCGAATGGCGTCGATGGTCTCGGGGATTACGATCGCTTGATTGTCGACCATGTAAGTGCAGAACAACTCGCCGTTCTCGACCGTCAGCGCTTCCTCCAGAATGGCGACTTCATAGAGGTCGCCACGCGGTCGGCCAAGATCGAGCATGCGCTCTTTAACGGCGTTGATGGCGCCCAAGCCATCGCCTTCGCGGACAAAAGCAATGCGCGGCGAAGCCGAAAGCACGTCGCGCACCTGTTCACGGGTCGGCGCGCCATTAAGATCGGCTGACCAGAAGTGCATATGCCCGAGGGTTTCGGGAACTTTTACCGCCATGGTGACGACATCGAGCGCGGGATCGACGGTGCGTGCATCCGGTCCTTGGTGGCTTGGAACATGCGCTTCGGGCACGAGCGTGTTCATGATGCCGCCGAGATGGCTTTCCCATGGATCGAGCGCGCGGCGCAGTAAGGTTCCGCGCGCTCGGCGCAACAGGCCCGCGCGCCGCAACGCGCCGAACACCCGCACGATTGAAGTCGTGTTGCAAGACACAACACGCGTCGAATGCCGATCGAGGGCGCTCGCATAGCTCACATCAGCGACAAAGGAATGGCCGGCGACGCCATGCTTTTCGCCGCCTTGGACGATGAATTTCACACCAAGCTGGCGATAGAGCGCGGTGTTCTTGGCGGCGACGCCCTTGGGGGTGCAATCAATCACGAGGTCGGCGGCGCGCGCCATGTCCTCAAGCGACCCAGCGCTGCCATCGCCCGAGGCGAGATAGATCGGAACACCCTGCGCGCGTGCGACGCCGATGCGCCAATCGTCAGCCACATCGCCAACGCCTATGAGCTCCATGTCGGTTTGCAGCTTGACGGCATCGGCGACGCGCTTGCCGATGACGCCATAGCCGTTGACGCCCACTCGTATCGTCATGACTTCCTCTTTGCGCGGCTCGGACGGGGCGTCAGATAATGCGGTCGGCGCGCGCGACGAGATTATAGACCGGCGCAAAGATGAGCGCGGCGAACCAGGCGGCGACCGCGCTGAAGATGCTGCCCTCAATCAGTTGCGCCATCGAGCCTTGGGGCTCGGCTGAGAACAATTGCAGCCAAGCGTGTGCGAACGGCGCCGCGTAGGGCGAGGCCGCGACCAACCAGCAGGCCGCGTAGGCGGCGAGCAGCGTCACGGCCAAGGCTATCCCCAAGGGCAAAACTCCAATTCCTGATGGCCGGTCGGCGTTGGGTTGCTGGCTCATGCCGTCCATCCTCCTTGTAAGCAGCGCGCCCAACTTGGCGCGTGCTGTTTCTCTCCATACGCGGCTCAAGGCCGTAACCCTGAAGCGAACAGGCAGGCTGGTAATTCGCCGGATCTCAGGGAACCGGCGGCGAGCCGCGTATAGAAATGCGAGCGTGACCAAACCGGGCGGTCGACCTGCCGCCTTCCCGCCTGTCAGCCCCGGCGCGGCGCGCTCACCGAAACACGCCGTCCAAAGGACACCGGCTTCATGACTATGCACGCCCATCACGAACCCGCAGCGCCCCCCGCCAGCCGGCGCCCGCGCGCGCCTTGGCTCGTGCGCTTGCTCATGTTCGCCCTGCTCGGCGTCGGGGCCTATTACATCATTGCCGAGCATGGCGCGCATCTACTGGCGGCGTGGCCGCTCCTCATCCTGCTTGCCTGCCCTTTGATGCACATCTTCATGCATGGCGGTCATGGCGGGCACGGCCAGGCCCAACAGCGCGAAAACGGAGCCGCCAATGACTGATCATGCCTTCTCGGGCTACGGCCTCTGGCTCTTGGCCTTCGTCAATTCCGTCTTTTTCATCGTCTTCGCGCTCAGTTTCGCCAAGCCGCAATCGGCGCGCGATTGGCGCAGCCTCGGCGCTTTTTCCGCCTTCATCGTCGCGCTCTTCACGGAGATGTACGGGTTTCCGCTCACGCTCTATTTGCTGGCCCC
>JAIELK010000019.1 GCA_019753175.1 Hyphomonadaceae bacterium | reverse complement strand
ATCATCGCGCGTACCTCGTATTTGCGCCAGTGATTGCAAGCGATTGGCGAAGGTGGTGGGGTTCTCTTTATCTTGCCCTCCTAATTTTCTTTGCCTCTTCATGCTGTTTTCTTCTCATTACTTGCTCCTTCTCACATGCAATTTCGTCTCTCGCGCGATCATGCCGTGAAGCGCGCGCGGATGTAAATCGGTCCTCAGACTCTCGCTCGCAAACGTGGATCAGGCGGTCCGAGCACTCCTGCGCGATCGCTGATGAAGTCGCCTTCGCAAGGAAGACTTGGGCTTCACGCCTCGCATGCACTCATCGAGATCAGGGGACGGCAATCGTATCATGCACTACGAGCGTGATCGCATCGAGCCGCCGCGAAGGGCCTTCGATGGCGCCACAGGCAAGTTAGCGTGCTCGTCCAACCCCTCCGTCTCTCACCTCATCCGTCCCCGAGCGGGGATTCCTATGTTCGATGTTTCCGCACGTTTCCTTCAACGCAGATCCCGATGACCCTTACGCAAGCGCCGGGGTCGGCGCGGCCAGGCGCTTTGCTGTCTTCGCCATCGGCTTGGACGCAGCGGTCTTGGCGCGCGACGGGCGCTTGGCCGCCGGCGTTTCTTCGCCGGGTTCGAAGAAGGTCCCGTCGCGCCACATCGCCAGCATGATCACGCTGAGGCGGCGCGCCACCGCGGTCACGGCCTTCTTGTGACCCGCGCGCTTGGCGATCGCCTGACCCCAGCGCTTCAGGCTTGTGCTGACCCGCGACCGGGTCATGAGGCACGACGCCGCCTCGTAGAGCAGGCTCCTGATCTCGCCTTCGCCCTGTTTCGAGATCCGCCCCTGAAAGTCGATCGATGTGCCCGACTGCCAGCGTTTCGGCGTCAGCCCAAAATGCGCCCCGACATTGCGCGAGCGCTTGAATCGGGTCGGATCGTCCACCGCGCCCTTAAAGGCCAAAGCCGTCACCGGTCCGACGCCGGGGATGGCCATGAAGCGCTGGCACACCTCGTCCTTCAGGCTCACTTGCACCACCAATTTGTGCAGGCGCGTGTACTCGTTCCAGAGCGCCGCGCGCGCCCTCAGCATGGCGTCGCACAGCGCCGTCAGCACCGCGTCGTGCGCGGTCAGCTCGCGCACCTTGGCGTCAAACGTGGTTCGCGTCGCCACCGCCATCACCTTGATCCCGAACGCCTTCAGCGATTGGCGGATGGCGTTCTCCAGATCGAAGAATTTGCGCTTCAGATTGCGCCGGTTGGCGATCAACAGCCTGATCCGATAACTCGCTTCGCTCTTCACGTGCACGCTCTTGAACCAGCCCGTCCGCATCATCTGCGCCAGGCCGAGTGCATCGTGTCGATCGGTCTTGTTGCGCTGCGCGTCGAGTGCGGCCCGCACGTGGCGCGTCTCCAGGCAATGCACCGGCAGACCCAGCGCCTTCAGCTCCGGCTGCAGCCAAGGCGACAGCGATCCCGCCTCGTGGCCGACGCGGCGCAAGCCGGCGGCGAAGGGCTGCAAGGCGGCCGCGATCGCGGGCGGATCGGAGGCGACTTTGGTTTCGAGGACCACGTCGCCTTTGTCGTCCACGATGCACAGGGCGGTTTCCGCCGTCGCCACGTCCAGTCCGCAGAAGTATTCGCGCATGTTTCGTCTCCCTCGCGCCCGACGCTGAGTCGCGTGGGCAGTCGAGGCTAAGACGGTGTTGGCAAGCGACGCCGCCAATTCTGAGCCGGGGGCGTTCGCATCACGCTGACATCTGGCCAGCATCGTCCGCTCGTTGCCGCCTGCACTCGGGAAAATTACGAGCGCATTCCACCGTGCTTTGTGGTTGCTAGAAAAGTTTCCGCCAGACGCCTTCGATGTGATCGATCGACACCGGCCCGAAATAGCGGCTGTCGAAACTGTCCGGCGTATCGCCCATCAAGAAGATTTCATCGGCAGAAAGCGTGCGACAGCCACGCCAATGCGGCAGTACGCGCCCTTGGCTGTCGTGTGTCGCACGGTGCGCCACGGTGCGGTCATTGATACGAATGACCTCTGCCTCTGCGCACACGCTGTCGCCATCGATCGCGGCGATGCGTTTGATGAAGCGATCGCCCGCATCGGTGAAGCGGCGCACAGCGGCATCGTCGGGCGCCACGTCCTGCGCACGCACGGTGACCAAGGCGCCGGGCACGATCTCGTCTGCGCTGCGCACGTACCATCCGGTCGGCACCGAGGGCGTGTGATTGTAGACGAGCCAGTCGCGCGCATTCACAGAGGCGACAGCCAAGAGAGCAATCGCCGCCGCACCGATGCTAAGCCAGGTTCGAGTCTGTGTCCGCACGCGTCCGAGGATGCGGCCGGTTCTGGCGCGCGCAAGCGTCTGCGTCTTCGAGGTTCACTTCGGCTCCATGGCGCGCACCTAAGAGGGGTGGGAGGGCGGGTCTTGCGATAGGGATCGCCGCCCGTAAGGGCCGAGACCAATGGGCTCGGTTCACAAGAGCCCGGCCCGGCGGCACAGCCGCCGGGATCGCCCATACCCGATGGCAGAAACAAATGAAAAGAGAGCCGCTACGCCAGCATCTCCGCTTGGGGCAACTCGATCGCAAGTGATGGTAACGGCACGTGCGCGAGGGTGGGCGGGTGGGATCATCTTCCTGCGCCTAAGCGTGGCGGGACATGCCAGCTTCCACGCGCTGGACGGCGTTTCTGTTTTGTTCGAAATCTGCGATAAATGAGTATGATCGATGATTCGCGCCCCCTGCGGCTCGGTCTCGCTCTCTCCGGCGGCGGCTCCCGTGCGATTGCCTTCCAACTGGGCTGCCTGCGCGCGTTGAACGAGATCGGCATTTTGAACCGCATCGACGTCATCTCGTCGGTGTCGGGCGGCAGCGTGTTGGCCGGCCTGTATTGCGCGCGCGAGGAGCCTTTCGAGGCCTTTGAAGCGCGGGTTCGCGCCATGCTCCAAGCGGGGCTTCAGGACAGGATCGTCGCAGCTCTGGTTTCGCCGCTGGGTCTTCGCGCCTTCGGCTCGTTCGCCATCACGTTGGCTTCGGCGGTCCCGCTGGCGATCGTGGGCGCTTTGGCATCGATGGCGGCGGACTGGCGGCTTAAAGCAAAACTGCGCCGCGCTTTGCGATCGCGCCGCATCCGACGTGTCACGCGAACTGACTTCTTGGAACGCGTGCTTCGCGGCTCGGACCTCATGGGCGAAATCGCGCTCTCGGATTTGCCGAGCGCACGACCAACCTTGATCGTGAACGCTGCTGAGCTCGCTACCCAGACCGCCTTCCGATTCTCCGCTGCGGGCTCCGGGTCGTGGCGGAGCGGCCCCGTCGTCAATGCCGATTTCCGTCTGAGCGAAGCCGTGACGGCTTCGGCCGCGTTTCCGTTGCTGCTGCCCGCGATCGACCGCGAGTACGATTTTGATTCGGACGGCGAGACGCGCCGCCAACGCGTGTTGCTAACCGATGGGGGCATCTACGATAATCTCGGACTGCAGGCGTTCGATCCGACGCGCCCTCAACGGTATGCCTTCGCTGTTGCGCCGGTCGATGTAATCATCGCCTGCATTGCAGAGTCTGGCCTGCCCACCGGCGCCGATTTTCCACTTTTCCTCGGCGCGCGTGCGCATGCGGCTTTCTCGACTGTGCACCGTCAGCTGCATCGCATGGGGATGGGGGCGCTTCATGAATGGCGCGCGTCAGGCCGCATCCGCGCGTTTATCATGCCGTATCTTGGTCAAGACGATACCAAGTTGCCGCCTGTTGCGGGCGATCCAGCGCCACCCGAACTTGGCTCGCTGCGGGACTATCCGATCGATTTCGCAGCGATGCCACGCGATGTGATGGACGCTTTGATCGCGCGGGGCGAATCGCAAACCCGGCGTTTGGCGCGTGCTTACCTGGTTCCCATGTTGAACGAGTGTGCGGCCTAGCCGCGTGACGGAGAAACCGCATGCACAAGATCGAAATGTTCAATGTCGGCAATGGCGACAGCGCACTCGTCACGCTGGACAACGGCCGCATGCTGATGGTGGACTTTTGTGATACCGTCGCCGCCGAAGATGCCGACGATCCGCGCATCCATCTGAGCAAGCGGATGCGCGAAATCCTGGTCGCCAAAAATCGCAGCGATGTCGACGTATTCGCGATCACCCACCTTGACCGTGATCACATCGCCGGCGCCACAGACTTCTTTCACTTAGACCATGCCGCGAAATATCAGGGGGCGGGGCGCATCAAAATTAAGACGCTGTGGGTGCCCGCAGGCGTCCTGATCGAGGGCGATCTCGGCGAAGAAGCGAAGATCCTGCAGGCGGAGGCCCGTTATCGACTGCGTGTAGGCCAAGGTATTCGCGTTTTCTCGCGCCCAGAAGCGCTGCGCCAGTGGTGTGCCTCCAACGGCATCGATTTCGAAGCGCGATGTTCCTTGATGACCGACGCGGGCCGCTGCGCGCCGGAGTTTTCGCTGGCCAATGACGAAATGGAGGCGTTCATTCATTCGCCCTTGGCCCGGCGCCTGAACGCCAGCGGCGAGAGCGTGCTGATTGATCGCAATCCAAATTGTCTCGTGTTCCAGGCGCGGTTCTCCGTGTCCGGCGCCACCACCGACGTCCTGTTCACCGGCGACATGACCGCCGAAGGCTGGGCCGACATCGTCGGGGCCACCAAGGAGCACGGCAAGGAGGAGCGTCTGGCGTGGGATCTGCACGCCGTTGGCCATCATTGTTCCTATAAGAGCATCGGTCCGGACAAGGGCGACGACGAGACGACACCGACCGCGGAAGTTTCGTGGTTGTTCGATCAGGGCCGCAATCGCGGCTACATCATCTCAAGTTCGGAGCCCATTCCCGTGAAGGGCTCGGCGGAGGACAAGGACGACCAGCCACCCCATCGCGAAGCCGCCGCATTTTATAAGCGCGTCGCGTCCAACATCGGCGGGAAATTCTTGGTGACAATGGAACACCCGACGCACGTCAAGCCGAAGCCGATGATCTTCGAGATTACCCGCGCCGGCGTAAAAATGGCGACGTTGGCGTCGGTGAGTGCATCAGTCGCTTCAACCCCGGTCGGGCGAGCGGGTCAAGTGTGACGGACGCTTACGCGGAGTTCTTGGGCGAAGAAATTGCGCTGGATGCGCTCACCTCCGAGCGCGCGCGGCGTGTCGCCGCCTTCATGCAAGCGCACCCTGAGCTTGGCGTGCAGCTTGTCGGGGTGCGCCGGAACAAGCATGGTCATGATACCCTGGTTTTGGATGCGGCAGCCGACATTCCGCAGCGGCCGGCCTATCCGATTCAGGATGTTGAGCCGCTCGCTGCAAGCTTTGGCGATGATGATCAATTGCCAATGTTGTTCGCACTGCGCCCCGATTTCCCGCAAGCGCCGCATACCAATGACATGCCGGAGGGCACGCCGATCGCGCTCTGTCTCTATCGCGATGGTTGGTCCGAAGTGCGGCTTACTTGGACGCCTGGAACATTCATTCAGAAAATCCGGTGGTGGCTCGAAGAAACCGCGATGGGAGGTCTCTACGGCGAGGGCAACCCGGTGGAGCCGCTGTTCTTTTCGCCGCAGATCAACATTATGGTCGCCCGCGACCTTTTCGAAGAGTGCTTCGCACCGGCGGCGACGCCTGGCCGGCTGGTCGTGCGCGGCGTCGGCGAGGAATCCGCCCATGTTTGGGTGCTGCAGCGTGCTGGTGAGTCCGACCCGTTTTTCAAGAACACGCCACTGTCCGTGACATTCCTGGAAGTGGCCACACCAGTCATACGGGACGGTCGCGTCCGCGTACCGCCGCATGATCTGTCGCGATTGATTGCATTCATGTCTGAGATCGGGCTCGATCTCGCGAGCCATTTGCGCACGCAATTGCGGGCAACGATGGCAAAACCCGAAACACACGATACGCAATTTGCATTGCTGGTGGCGGCGCAGATCGCCTCTGACGGACCGCCGCGCAATCAGCTTATGTGCTTCATCAGCACTTGCTCGATCGCCGAAGTGGCCGTCGCGCTGGGCGAATACGCCATCCCCGATAGGGGCGGAGCACCTGGTTTCCTTATTCAGCCCGATCACAGCAAGCAGGGCGAAGGCATCGATCTTACGCCCGCCAATGTTGGCCTTGCGCTCGATCCTCAGGGTGCCGCCGAACTGTCCGGCAAGCCGTCAGACACGCGTAAGATCGCTTTGGCGGGTGGCGGCGCGCTCGGATCGGCGCTGTTCGATATCTTCCTGCGGCAAGGGTTCGGAGTGTGGTCGATCATCGACAAGGATCATTTGCTTGCGCATAATTTGGCGCGACATTCTCTCCATCGCGGCCTGCTCGGTTCCGCAAAATCGCGCGGGCTGGCGTCGGCATCGGGCGCCGTACTTGGTGAGAAGCATAGGGCGGCGCCTCTCGACCTTGATGTGACCAATCCCGGCGCTCGCCAGTCGGAGTTGCGGAACGCCCTCGACGACGCGGCGCTCATTATCGACGCGACAGCCTCCGCGGGCGCCGCCCGTGCGCTCGCTGCCGATCCCGCGAAGGCGCGACGCGCCTCGATATTTCTACTCGGTGACGCGCGTGCTGGCGTCGTTCTGGTGGAGGACGCCGAGCGAAAAGCCCGTCTCGATGATTTGGAGGCTACGCTGGTCGCCGCCGCCATCGCCGATCCGCGTATTGCTGAGCAGTTCGCTGACTTGCCCACCCAGATCGCGACGCCGGCATCTTGTCGGACGCCAACCAGTCGGGCGCCCTGGTCGCGCATTGTAGCGCTGGCCGCAGTCGGCGCTGAATTCATGCGAACCGCCTTTGACAATGACGAGGCCGTCATCCGGGTGTTCCGGTGGCGCGGCGAGGAGGGCATGGATGCGATCGCGATCCCGACATCCAGCTATGTTGAGCGCACGTTGGCGGACTGGACCGTGCGTTTGTCGGGCGCGCTGCTTGCCGACTTGAGATTGCGCCGTGTTGGCGCGCTCCCTTCGGAGACAGGCGGCGTCTTGATCGGCGCAACCGACAACTGGAATCGTGTAATTCATGTGGCGGCGCACATCTCGGATTTCGCCGACAGCGCCGGTACGCCAACTTCATTCCGCCGCGGGCTCGCTGGACTCCCGCATAGACTTGAGGAGGTGGCGCGACATACGCATGGCGCGCTCGCTTACGTAGGAGAGTGGCATTCTCATCCCGACGGTGCCACGGCCGATCCAAGCGGCGCGGATATGCTGCAGCTCGCTGGTCTAGCCGAAACGCTGCGGATCGATGGCCGACCAGCAGTTTCGCTGATTATCTCAAAAGACGAAGAGGTCGTGCTCCTCGGGCGAGTCTACGACGCGTAGCGAAGCTTAGAGCATTGAGAGTCAGGCCACCCACCTCGGCAGCGTCACGTCACTCATAGGATGCGGTTCGTAATCGCGCGCAACGAGAGGCGGGGGTTTGCGCCGCTCCACGGTCGTGAATTGGAGGAAGAAGATGCTGGCGCCGCCGAAGCGACGCCAGGGGATCGAGCCTCACGCCGCTTCAACGGTCTCAGCCATGCCCTTCGAGCGCACATGGCCCTCGCCCGGATCGACGGCGACGAACACCTTGCCGGTCCATTTGCCGGAAGCCTTGTCCTTCCAGCGGTCGTGGCGGAGCTGCCCGGTGATTTCTGCGATGACGCCGGCGCGCATCGCTTTGACTGCTGTTGCGGCCTTCGGGCAATTGATCTCGACGGTGAAGCGGTCGGTGCGTTCGCCGCTAGGCGCTTCGATCCAGAGCGAGACGATTTCGATGGCGCCGCCGCGC
This sequence comes from Hyphomonadaceae bacterium, assembly GCA_019753175.1. Taxonomy (GTDB): domain Bacteria; phylum Pseudomonadota; class Alphaproteobacteria; order Caulobacterales; family Aquidulcibacteraceae; genus Vitreimonas. The sequence goes on along the minus strand of JAIELK010000019.1, from coordinate 168,159 downwards.
GCTTCGAGTGTGCGGATCTTGGGCGCATCGACGAGCTTGCCGATGAGAGAGACGCGGTTGGTCATGTGCAGAACTCCGGTGAGCATTCCCGGCTGATCCCGGGGCCGCGGGGCTCGCCCGCGACGGCGCTTCAAGCGCCCGGCCATTGAGGCGGGACGCGCAAGGTGAAAATGGTGGGGCCCGCGTCCGCGCGGCACGCGCGGACCGAAGCCCGGGATCCACGGGGCGGGGAGACGATTTTCTCCTTGCGCGTCCCGCCGGCCGGGCGGTCATGGCGACGGCGTGGGCGAGCCCCGCGGCGCTGGTGTCGGACGAGCTTGGCGGTGATCTTCAGGCCGTGAGTGTCTCGCTGTTCGCAGCATTGAGCTGCGCTGATACTCCGACGCATGCACCGGCTTTGTCCAAGAGCCAGTCAACAGCACTCTGCGCCTGCGCTGCGGCTGACAAGAACGCGCGCTTGTCATCCTTCAGCAGCTTCATCCAGTGACCGACGTATGAAGCATGATCGCTAAGGTGATCCGGCGGCAGCCCGAGGTGCGCCCCGAGGATCGATGCGCCGATTTCGGCGACGAGTTCTTCAGCGGCCAGCGCATGCGCGCTGAAGCGCTTCGACATGTCGCGTCCGACGCGATGGCTGGCGCCGGTGGCATGCACGGCCTCATGGTTCAGCGTCGCCGCGTAGTGGTCGGCTGAATCGAACGCCGCGAGCGGCGGCATGCCGATCACGTCCTTGGAGGGAATGTAGCAGGCGATGTCCTGAGTCAGGATGCGCTTGATGTCGAGCTTGGCGAACCAGGCCTCGTGCTCTGCGATAGGAAGAATGTCGGATTCCGCCGGAGCTGGAAAAAACCTTTCAGGAAGCCCCTCGATTTGCTCGGCATTGAACGCCGTGAAGAACTTGAGAAAGCGGAAGCTGTCCTCCACCTTATCGCCAGCGCCATTGTCGCGCGCCTTCTTTGCTTGGCCGTAATAGACGACCATCTCGCCGCGTTCGCCTTTGCGCACATGCGCGCCGATCTGGTTCGCTTGCCGGAGCGTGATCCAGTAAGGCGAGACATATCCCTTCGCCACGGCGGCGCTCCACAACATGATGACGTTCACGCCGCGATAGTTCTCGCCGGTGGCGCGGCGCGGGAGCGCCAGGCCAGTACGCGCGCCGTCCCACGGCTTGCGCCATGGCATGACGCCCCGCTCCAGTTCAGTCAGGATCTTGGTGGTGATCTCAAGGGCGATATCGCGGCGCTGGCCTTCGATCTTCGTGTGCAGGGTCATGAACGTGTGCTCCGAAACGACGGCGCCGCCGGTGATGCCGGCGGCGCTTGGTGGATTGGGAAATGTTAGAATCAGGCGGCGTCGGCGTGCGCGATCGCGGCTTGTCCCTTGGACGTGACCGCGAACGCGCCGCTGCGGGGCGAGGTGATCAGCACGTCCGGCAACCAACCCTTGAGTTGGCGCTGCGCGACGCGCGCGAGGTCGGCGCGCTTCATCTTCGTCAGTGCTGCAAGCTTTGGCTTGCGCGCTTTCTCGGAGAGCTTGGCCATCGCTGGCGTGCCGCTGATAGCCTCGACCGTGTAGGCCTTCGGCGCCTTTTCCCAGAATTCAGCCGATGCTTCCCAATAGCGGCTCATGTCCAGGTCGAGCACGGAGGCGAGCTCGTCGGCCGTCGCTTGCGTGCGTCCCGCTGCGGGCGAGCCGCCGTCGTGAGTGACGTCCAAAGCCTCTGCGACGAACAGCGCGAGCAATTGCAAGAGTGTTTCCGACGGCTGACTGGCGAGGCCGGCGAGGTCCACATCGGCGTGCGCCGTGGAAGCGTCGGTGCGCGCCCGCTCAAAGCGGTCGTCGTCATCGAATCCGACCGGCGCGACCGCGATGGCGAGACCCGGCACATCGGTGCGCGCGGCGCTGCGCCGAATGAGGGTCAGTACGGTGAGGGCAAGCGCGACGTGCGGACTGGCGGAGAGCTCGGCGCGAAGCGCGCGTGTGCGCGCCGACGTGAGCCGTTCGACCAGAGACTTGGGCAGTCCAGTGGATTTCTCGCGCTCGCCATTCGCGGGCTGTTCAGTCTCGGCATCGCCGTCCGTTGCTGTCGTGGACTTCTGCACCTTGCGGATCGCCTTGAGATCGGCCCGCTTGATAAGGCCGCGGGTAATGAGCGGCTCGCCGTTACGGTCGATGGTGATGACCGCGCCGGCGTGCGCCAGTTCCGCCTGGTCCCAGGTCTGGAATGATGCCTGCAGTGCATCGAGACCCGCCTCGGCCGCATCGCGCGCGGTCCACAGGGCCTCGTTGTCGGTGTCGGTTTCCAATTCATTGTCCAGCGCCTCAATCTCGGCTTCGAGGTCGGCGATCGCAGCATTCTCATCCTCAGTCAGCGGGCGTGTACGCGGGCGGACGCGCTCGCTTGCGCATCCCTCGATCTGTCCGTGATGCAACTGGGCCTCGACCCAAGCCCAGCCCTCGGCGGCCAGGGTTTCGCGCATCTCTTCGATACGTTCGGCGGCGAGGCGCTGAAGAAGTTCACCGTCTTCGAGGAAAACCACTTCGTCCTCGAACAGGTCGCGGACAACGCGCCCGCCCGCGGCATCATAGGCGTCCAGACCGACAAATCGCGCCAGTCGATCGGTCGCCGGCGCGCGCCCGCCTGAAAGCGCGTTGCGAATATTGGGCGCATGGGTGATCGGCTTCGGGACTTGCTTGAAGAGGCGCTCCTGGGCGCCGTGGTCGTCGGTCAGACAGAACGCGCGCGCCACATCCAGCGTGAGTTCGCCTTTGCGATACGCAGCGCGGATCTTCGGCGAGAGGCGTCCCAATGCCAGTCGCTGTTCGACATGACGCACCTGCGCGCCGAAGCGTTCGGCGATGGCCTCGATATTCATGCCTTCATCGGCAAGACGCGCGAACGCTTCCATCTCGTCCATCGCGTTCATCGCCACGCGCTGGACGTTCTCTGCGAGTGACGCCTCGGCGCTGAGCGCCGGTTCGACAAGGGTGCAGGGCGCTGCGAAGTCGCGGGCGAGGCGGCCCTGCTTGATGAGGAGCCGCAGCGCCGCAAGGCGGCGCGCGCCGGCAACCACGGCGTAGAGGCCATCGTTCATGCACACGACAGAGAGGTTTTGCAGAAGGCCGTGCGCGGCGATCGAGGCTGCAAGCGCTTCGATGTCGGCGCGCTTGTCGGTGCGCCGGACGTTATCGTCATGGACGATGAGTTTGCTGACCGGCACCAAGCAGGCGCGCTGCGTCTCGGTGCCGGCGCCAGGATTTTCGGTTGTCATGAGATTGCTCCAGAAGGTGAGCGGCGGACGTGTCGGTCCGCCGGGGTCGCGTGTCGCGACCTCTTTCCTCCTGGCCCGCGTCTGAAGCCGGCCGGGTCGAGGGCTTTAGAGCGGAGCGTCCCTCGACGCGGGCGGCTGCGCGGGCGATGTGCGTTGGTCGCGGCGCGTGGTCCCGGCTGATTCGGGTCAGGTCTCAGCAGCGAGCGGGTGGCCGGCAGGAAAGACTCAACCGAAAGTGGGTCCTCGTGGGGACGTGAAGATGGCGTATGCGCTGACCGCACTTTTGGGCAGGGTAGAAACGTGACCGGGCGGCGGTCCGTTACGCCGCCGCTGTTCGCCCCGAACGGGGCGCGCCTCGACCCGGTCGATCTCGAACTCATCCGCCGTCTGCAGGAAGACGCGCACATTCAGAACCAGGCTTTGGCGCGCACGTTGGGCTTGTCGGCGAGCGGATGTTTGAAACGCGTGCGCCGCCTGGAAGAGGGCGGCGCCATCAAGGGTTATGTCGCACTCGCAGAAGAGACCATGTTCGATGGCTGGTCGATGCTCTGGGTCAGTATCAAATTGCGCCGCCGGGCTCACAAACGGCGCGAGGCCTTCGAAGCGGCGTTGCGCGAGACTCCGGAAGTCATCGAAGCGCACAGCATCGCCGGCCGTTTCGACTATATCCTGAAAATCGCATTGCCTTCGGTATCGGCCTGGGATGCTTTACGCGAGCGTCTCGATCCCGAGAATGGGTTCATCAAATCGGTGGATGTGGCGCCCGGCTTGCGCACGGCCAAGGAGAAGAGCCCGCATCCTTTGCTCTCTTTACGCGAACAGAGTTAGGGCGCACGAAAGCCGTTCGCGCTCTTGCATCGCGCGCGAGATCGGCGCGCGTGTTTGTGCAACTCGCCACACGCGCTAATTCCATCGCGCACGCACCGTGCAAGCGCCGCTGCGCGGAGACGCCGCAGACGGTGAACTGGGTGCACGCCAAGCATCACGCGTGTGAATGGAGTCCGCACGCGGCGGCCTGATTGTGAATCGGCTGCACCGATCGTCGCCGATCGGAGTTTTGTCGGCATGCACGCAATGCGCGCATCGGATTCACGGCGCGGCGAGGTCGGCACGACCCTGCATCAGGCGCGGGATAGGCCTGCGCGTCGGTCGAGGCCATTCGCTCATGCAGCGGGCGGGAATCGCATTGTTGGGTTCGGCGCTGATCGCGCTCACCGGGCTTTGGCTCGCCACCGCTTTCATTGCCGACGTGTTCTCCCATCAGCGTGCGCTGGGCGCGCCGCTCGTGATGCTCGTCGATGAGCCAGTCTATGCGCCGTGGGCCATTCTCGCCTGGACCAGCGCGTATGCGGACGCGTTTCCGAGGCCGTTCTCGGTGGCGCGCCTCATCGTGTTCGGGGCTTTCATGCTCGCGCTCCTGCCCATTGCCGTCGCCGCGCGCGGCAAGCTCGCAATCAAGCCGTTCGGCGCCAAGGCGTGGGGCGGTGCGGACGATGCGAGGGCCGCAGGGCTCTTTGCCGACACGGGCGCAGTGCTCGGCAAGATCGGCCGCGACATTCTTTGCTTCGACGGGCCCGAGCATCAGCTCCTCATCGGCGCCTGGCGGTCGGGCAAGGGCAGAGGCCAGGTCGTGCCCACGCTTTTGGCGTGGCCGTATTCGGCGCTCGTGCTCGATGTCAAAGGCGAGCTCGCCGATGGCGATGCGCGCCATCGCTTTCCAGGTACGGCCGGCTTTCGCGAGAGCCTGGGACCGGTCTTGCGTCTGGCGCCGACCCGTCTTGATTCAGCTTCGTTCAATCCGCTGTTTGAAGTGCGCAAGGGGCCGCACGAAGTCCGCGACGTTCAGAACATCGTCGAGATCCTCGTCGATCCGCAGGGTGATGGCCGTCACCAGGATTTCTGGGACCGATCAGCCAAGACGATCCTCGTCGGCGTCATTCTGCACGTGCTCTATGCCGAACCGCCGGAACGGAAGACGCTCGCGGTCGTGCGCGAAAAGCTGCGCGACCTCGATGCAACGGCGCAGCAAATGAAGTCGACGCTGCATCGGCTGAATCCAGCGACCAACCAGCCGGAAGTCCATCCCGAAGTTTTGCACGCGGCGGAATCGTTTCTCGCCGGCGAGGAGCGATTGCAGAGCGGTGTGAAGGCGACGGCGGAGAGCTTCTTCGGTCTGTTCGCCGATGAGATCGTGGCGCGCAACACGGCGACATCGGACTTTCGCATCGGCGATCTGATGTGCGGGGACAGACCCGTCACACTCTATCTGCAGCCGCCGCCCTCCGATGCCTTGCGGCTCATGCCGTTCTTGCGCCTCGTTATCAATCAGTTCGCTCGCACGCTGATGGAGCATCAGGAGAAAGACGCGCAAGGGCGGCCAAAGCGTCACCGCCTCATCCTGGTGCTCGATGAATTCCCGATGCTCGGCCGCATGCCTTTCTTCGAGACCATGATGGGCGCGATGGCGGGCTACGGCTTGAAGGCGTTCCTGGTCACACAGAGCCTCAATCATCTCACCAAGGCCTATGGCCGCGAGAATGTCATCCTCGACAACGTCCATATCGTCACCGCGTTCTCGGCTGCCGACAACGACACCGCAAAGCGCATCGCCGAGATGGCGGGTGAGGTGTGGGAATTGCGCGAGAGCGAAACTCATACACGCCCGCGATCGCTCCTTGGATGGCGCAAGGGCTCGACCACGATCCGCGAAGAGCGCCGCCCGCTTCTTCTGCCCGCCGATGTCCGCGCCATGCCGCGCGATGAAGAGCTCATCTTCGTTTCCGGCGCCAAACCGATCCGCGCCAAGAAGATCAAGTTCGATCAGGAGCCCGTCTTTGTGGAGCGGCTTCGTCCGGGCTCGGGCAATCGTCCAACCCTGACGACGGCGCACGATTGGATGCAGGTCCGCGCGCTTGGGACCATTCCGCAGGTTGTGAAGCAGCCGAAGGCCAAGCCCTTTATGTCGCGCCCGCTTGTGGATCAACCCGATCTTTTCACGCAAGCCGCGGCGCGGCCGACCAAGATCTCCGACGCGGCCATGGCGGGCTTTCGCGACGCCGATGGCGCGGCCTTGCCGCATCCGGCGAGCGGCGTGGCAGCGGCAGCGCCCGCCGCGGCCGCTGCGGCGCCCGATGAAGCGCCGCGCCGACGCCGTGCGAAGGGGATCTGAGCGATGGCCGCGCGCAAGCTCACCGTCTATCTGCCGCCCACGCTTGACGCCAAGGTGCGCAAAGCCGCGCGCGATCAGCATCGCTCGGAATCGAGCATTGTGCTGGAAGCGCTCAAGGCCAGGCTCGAACGCGGCGACGTCACCAACGCGCTCATCGAAGAAAGCGCACGCCGCCAGATTTCGCGTGTCGATGCGCGGCTTGAGAAGGTGATCGGCGAGGGGCTCATCCTCAAAGAGATCGTGTTGCTCTTTGTGCGTGTCTGGTTGGAGCATAATCCACCAATTGATGAGCGCCTTGAAGAGGACGCCGCCGCGAGCGCGGAGGCGCGCTTCGAGCGCTTCCTCGATTTCGTGGCGCAGGCGCTCGCGCCGGGAAAATCCCTGGGCGCGGCGTTCTCACTGGAGTCCGTAGAAGCGGTCGGTGTCGTGGATCAGAATGCGGAGGCGGGGGCGTGAACGCTTGCGCTATCCCGCTTGTAGCGGCGCGCCGGCGATCGGCGCTTGCGCGTGCGCTCGGACCCGCGATCGCGGAGGCGCTCGACGCGCCGGACGTGGTGGAAGCGCTCATCAATGCGGATGGACGTCTCTGGCTGGACCGGATCGGCGCTGGCCTCATTGCAACGCCGCACGTGCTGTCGCCGCAAGACCGCGAGGCCGCGATCCGTCTCCTGGCGCATGAGGCGGGCGAGATCGTCGGCGAGGCGCACCCATCCTTGCAGACGATCCTGCCGGACAGCGCCGCGCGCGTGCAGGCATTGCTGCCGCCGCTTGTGGATGCGCCGGTGCTTGCGATCCGCAAGCGTCAGAACGCCGTCTATACGCTCGCCGACTATGTCGAGGGCGGCATCGCGACGCCCGCTCAAGCTGAAATGCTGGCCTATGCGGTCGCGGCCAAGCGCAACATCATCGTCGCCGGCGGTACGGGTTCAGGCAAGACGACTTTGTTGAACGCGCTTCTGGCGGAGGCACCGTTTCTGAATTCCCGCGTCGTCATCCTCGAAGACACCGCCGAACTGCAATGTGGAAGTTCGAACGCGGTGCAGCTGCTCACCAAGCGCACCGATCCGCCGATCAGCATGCGGGATCTCGTGCAGATGACGTTGCGGCTTCGGCCCGATCGCATTGTCGTCGGCGAAGTGCGCGATGGCGCAGCGCTAGAAGTGCTCAAGGCCTGGAACACCGGCCATCCGGGCGGGCTCCTGACGCTGCACGCCAATTCTGCGGGCGATGCGCTGATGCGCCTGGAAGACCTCTGCATGGAGGCGCGCGCAACGGCGCCGAAGCGGCTCATCGCCAGCGCCGCCGACATCATCGTCTTCATTGCACGACGCGAAGGCGGCCGCGTCATCACCGAAATTCTGGAGACGGACGAGGTCCGGGGAGAGGGAGCATGAAGTCACATCGTGTCATACGCATTGCGGCATTCGGATTGGCGCTGCTGGCGTGCGCAGCGCCGGCCTACGCGGCCGGTTCCGGCATGCCGTGGGAGGGACCGCTCGAACAGATCGTCGATTCCATCACGGGTCCAGTGGCGCGCGCCGCAGCGGTGATCGCCATCGTCATCGCCGGCGTCACCATCATCTTCTCGGAAGGCGGCGGCGGGGTGCGGAAGCTTGCCTTCGTGGGTTTGGGCATCGCCATCATGTTTGCGGCGGTGTCGTTCTTCCTCGACTTCTTCGGCTTCGCCGGCGGCGCGGTCATCTAGCGATGTCGTTCGTCCCCGATATAGAGCCTGAAGGTTATCGCATCCCGCTGCGGACCTCGCTCACGCGTCCGATCCTGATGGGCGGCGTGCCGCGCAATTTCGCCATCCTCAACGCCACGATCGGCGCGGCGATTGGGTTTGGTCTGCAACAGCCGTTCATCGCCTTTCCGCTCTGGGCTGTGCTGCAAGGCGCCGCCGCCTGGGCTGCAGCGCGCGATCCGTGGTTTCTCGACACCTGGCCGCGCCACATGGCCAAGCCCCATTATTTCGGATCGTGAGGGCGCTGCGATGATGGATCTGCGCCCCTACAAAAAGAACGGAACGCAACTCAGCGATTTTCTCCCCTGGGCGGCGTTGATCGCGCCCGGCGTGGTTCTCAACAAGGACGGCGCCTTTCAGCGCACCATGGCGTTTCGCGGTCCCGATCTAGACTCCTCGACACCGTCCGAATTGATCGGCGCCTCAGCGCGGCTCAACAACGCGTTCCGCCGTCTGGGTTCGGGCTGGTGTATTCATGTCGAAGCGCGCCGCGCGCCCGCGCCGGGTTATCCCGATTCAATCTGGCCGAATGCCTTGTCCTGGCTCATTGATGAAGAGCGGCGCGCCGTGTTCGAGGCCGCGGGGGCGCGCTTCGAGAGCGGCTATTTCTTGACGCTGACCTGGCTCCCGCCGGCAGAGCGCCAGACCCGGCTCGAAAGCTTCCTGTTTGAGGGCGTTGAGGATGGCGCCAGCGCGTCGGCGTCGTCGGTCGATTATCGCCAGCACCTCGAGCGCTTCACCAATGAGACCGATCAGATCCTCGCGCTGATGGAGACGCTGGCGCCTGAAGCGCGCTGGCTCGATGACGAGGAGACGCTGACCTATCTGCATGATTGCGTCTCGGATCGTCCTCACCGTGTGGCAAAACCCGCAACGCCGTTCCACCTCGATGCGCTCTTAACCGATGCGCCGCTCGTCGGCGGGCTCGCGCCGCGCCTTGGGCGCCATCATCTGCGCGTTATCTCCGTGCGCAGCTTCGTCACGGAAACCGAGCCGGGCTTTCTCGATGCGCTCAATCGGCTGGCTATTTCCTATCGCTGGGTGAGCCGCTTCATTCCGCTCGATCGGGAGGAGGCGCGGCGCGAACTGGAGAAGACGCGCAAGCGCTGGTTCTCGAAACGCAAGGGCCTTTTGACCCTATTGCGCGAAGCGCTCTTCAGGGAGGAAGCGCTGCTCGTCGACAATGACGCCGCCAACCAGGCGGCCGACGCCGACACCGCGCTGCAAGAACTCGGCGCCGACGCCGTGAGCGCGGGCTTCGCGACGCTCACCATCACCGTCGCCGATGCGAGCGAGGACATGGCCGATGATGCGGTGCGCCAGATCCAACAGATCGCCGATGGCCTGGGCTTCGTCACACAGGTGGAATCCGTCAACGCCGTCGAAGCCTGGCTCGGTTCATTGCCTGGACAAGCTTACGCGGACGCACGCCGACCGATCCTCCTGTCGCCGAGCCTTGCGCACCTTTTGCCGCTCAGCGCCGTCTGGGCCGGCCCGCAGCGCAATGCGCATTTGAATGGTCCCCCGCTCATGCTCACGGCGACGGATGGCGCAACGCCGTTCCGGCTCGATCTCCATGTCGGTGATGTCGGTCACACGATGATTGTCGGGCCGACCGGCGCGGGCAAGTCGGTTCTGCTTGCGACGCTGGCGGCGCAATGGCTGCGCTATGCTTCGTGCCATCCCGCCGGCGCGCAAATCTATCTATTCGACAAGGGCCGCTCGTGTCGCGCGACCATTCTCGGCCTCGGCGGCGACTTCTTCGATCTGGGCGAGGCCGATGCGCTGGGATTGCAGCCTCTTGAACACGTGAATGAGCCAGAGGAACGCGCCTGGGCGCAGGACTGGCTCGTCGGCCTCATCGCGTCGGCCAACGTGACCGTGACGCCGGAGGTGCGCACCGAAGTGTGGCGCGTGCTGGAATTGCTCGCTGACCGGCCGGTGGAGGACCGGACGCTGACATTGTTTGCGGCTCTCATGCAGAACCAGGATGTCCGCGCCGCGCTTCATCCCTTCACGCAAGGAGGCGCACACGGCCGGCTGATCGATCATGACCGATCGACCTTGGGCTATGGGGCCGTGCAGGCCTTCGAGATGGATGATGTGCTGCGCCGACCCGAAGCGGCGGGCGCGGTGCTCGGTGCGCTCTTTCACGCACTTGAGAAACGCTTCGACGGGCGTCCGACCATGCTCGTCCTCGACGAGGCCTGGCTCTTCCTCAAGGACGCCTTCTTCGCAGCGCAGATTCAGGATTGGTTGAAGACGCTTCGAAAGCGCAACGTCGCCGTCGTGTTCGCAAGCCAGGAGCTGGCCGACGTCGAACACTCTTCCATCGCTTCCACCATCATCGAAGCGTGCCCAACGCGCATTTACCTGCCGAACGACCGTGCGCGCGAACCCCATTCACGGGCCTTCTATACGGCCTTGGGTCTGAACGGCCGCCAGATCGATCTCATTGCATCGGCGACACCGAAGCGGGACTATTACCTCGTCAGCCGCGACGGCTGCCGGCTCTTTGAACTGGGTCTAGGCCCCGCGGCGCTTGCGTTCGTCGGCGCGTCCCGTCCCGAGGATCACACGCTGATGGATCGTGTGCTGGCCGATGAGGGCGCAGGCGCCTTTGCCGAAAAATGGCTCGATCTGCGCGGTCAACGCGAGGCGGCAGACGCCATACGCCGGTTCAGAGGTGAAGAGGCGCCCACAATCACCAGCAAGCGCGTCGCGGTGGCGGCGGAATAGGAGGATGGATATGCGAGCAAGACTCTTCCGCATCGTGTGTGCCGGCGTGGCGGCGCTGGCGCTGGTGCTGACGCCCGCGCCGCGCGCGCATGCGATCACCGTGTTCGATCCAACCAATCTTGCGCAGAACCTGCTGCAGGCGACGCGCGCGCTTGAACAGATCAACAATCAGATCCGCCAGATCGAGCAGGCGGCGGCAATGCTGCGCACCAACCCGCTCCAACTCAGCCCTGAACTGTCTCAATCGATCGGTGAAGCCCGGCAGCTTTTCTCGGCCGCGCAGGGCCTCGCATTCCAGGTGGATCAATTGAGCGATGATCTGCGCACGCTCTATCCCGAGACCTGGGATGAGTTCGACCTTGAAGACATTGTCGGTCAATCGGATCGCTGGATGGCGGAAAGCCGCCGCAGCCTAGAGCGTGCGATGGCGGCCGAAGCGCGCGCCGTGGCGTCCATCGAACGCTCGCAGGGCGCCATCGACCGGGCGCTGCAATCCTCTGGCGCTTCGGAAGGTCAGACCGGCGCGATCCAGGCCGGCAACCAGCTCCTGGGCATTCAGGCCTCGCAGCTTGCCGAGATCCACGCGCTGCTCATCGCGCAGGGGCGCGCGATTGAAACCGAGCGCCTGGAGCGAATCGCGCGCGAAGACCGTGCGCGCGAGATTCAGCGTCGCGCCTTCCCGACAGAAACGTCGGGGTCATTAACGCCCGCGCGTACGGCGTTCTGAAGAAGGGCGCCGCACGATGGATCCGGCATCGGTCAATTCGTTCCTCGATCAGTTTCTCGCCGTCGCCAATTCCGGCTTCGGCCTGATCCAGGGTGATGTGACCTATGTCCTCAATGCGCTGATCGTCATTTCGATCGTGCTCGCCGGCGCGCAATGGGCGTTGGCGCAGGAGGCGCCGCTCGCGCCCTTCTTCCGCAAAGTGCTGTTCGTCTCGTTTTTCGCCTTCCTCATCAACAATTGGAACTTCCTCGCCACGGCCATCAATCAATCGACCGCCATGCTTGGCCTGCGCGCGGGCGGAGGCGGGCTCACCATGGCGGAGCTGCACAATCCCGGCCGCGTCGGCCAGATTGGCGTCGAACTCTTCGGCCGCACCGCCGCGCTCGCCGAGGGCATGAACATCATCACCGATTTTTTCGCGATGATGACGATCTTCCTCGCGGCCTTCTTTGTCATGCTCGGCTTCTTCGTGCTGGCGCTGCAGCTCTTCGTGGTGCTGATCGCATTCAAGCTCGGCAGTCTCGTCGCCTTTGTGGCGCTGCCCTGGGGCGTGTTCAACGGCACGGCGTGGGTGGCGGAGCGGCCCTTGGGCTGGGTGGTGGGCTCGGCCATGCGTCTTTTCGTTTTGGCCTTCGTCGCTTCCGTCTCCATCACGTTCGTCAATACGCTGCCGGCGACCTTCACGCTCGACGCCGGCGGCGTGCTCAACGTGCTCTTGTTCGGCGCCACCGTGTTGGCGCTCTCGTGGTTCGCGCCCATTCTTGCGAGCGAGGTCGTCCAGGGTCAGCCGCATTTGGCTGGACCTGCTGTCGCCGGCGCGGCCGCGGTCACCACCGTGCTTGGCGTCGCCGGCACGCGGTTCGCGATCTCCAACGCCACGCAACTCGCTGGCGCCGGCGCAAGGCTCATTAGCGGCGGCGCGAGAGCGGCCGGTCGGCGCTTCTCTGGCGGCCCCGGCGGCGCGGCGCGGCCCGCCATCGATTATGCCGGCATGAAACCGCCGCCACCGCCGCCGCCTGCAACGCCGCCATCTGGAGGAAGTAAGTCATGAGGACGCCGTTCACGGCGCCGGCGCAGTCCTATGCTGGTGACGAACCCGACACGCCCTATAAGCGCGCGCGCCAGGAATGGGACCGGCGCATGGGTGCGGCGGTCATTTCCGCGCGCGCCTGGCGTCTGATGGCGATGGCGGGACTTCTCCTCTCCGCAGGCCTTGCGCTCGCGCTCACGATCGTCGCGCTGCAGAGCCGAACCTTTGTGCATGTCGTCGAGGTCTCGCCCGAAGGCCAGGTGCTCAATGTACGCGCCGCGAGCGGCGAGTGGCGCGCCACCGAAGCGCAGACCGCGTATCATCTGGGCCGCTTCGTGCGTCTCGTGCGGGCCTTGCCGACCGATGGCGTGGTGCTGCGCGAGAATTGGCTGGAGGCCTACAAATTCCTGACGCCGCAGGCGGCGGCGCAATTGACGGAAATTGCGCGCGCGGACGATCCGTTCCTGAGCCTGGGGCGCGTCGGGCGCACCGTGCATATCCGCTCCATCATCCAGCGTTCCGACCGATCCTGGGAAGTGTCCTGGATCGAACGCGAGACCAATGCGACGGGCTCGCCCGATGGCGACGCCTATAGCGGCGTCTTCACCGTCACGACGCGCCGCCCGCGCACCGCCGATGAGATCGCCAGCAATCCGCTCGGACTTCTCATTTCTGAATTCAGCTGGAGCCGGGTGCGATGACACGTTTCTTGCTCGCGAGCCTTTCGCTGGCGCTGCTGCTGGCGCCGCCAACGGCCATGGCGCAGGATATGGGCGCTGATCATTGTCCCGCCTTGAGCGCCGTCGCGGTCGAGGCGCCGCAATCGCGTCGCGGCCGGCGCGAGCCCACGCCCAGCGAATTGCTCGCCCGCGCCAATGAAGCGGCGCGCCAACGCCCGGAAACGACAAGCTTCACGCAGGCGCGTCAGATCTACACCTATGCGCCGGGCGCCATTTATGAGCTCTACACGAGCCCCAGCTTCATCTCGGCCATCCTGCTTGAACCCGGCGAAAGCCTGGGCGATGTCGCCGCCGGTGATACCGCGCGCTGGATGTTGCAAGAGACCAACGCTGAGGCCGAGATCGACGGACGCACCATTGTGCTGGTGAAACCGCAGACGACGGGCCTTCGCACCAATATCGTCCTGGTCACCGACAGGCGCACCTACACAATCGAAGCGATCGCGCAGGCAGGCTCGGCTTATTCCGCGCAGATCGCCTGGTGTTACCCGGCCGAAGAAGAAGCGCGGATGGCGAGCGTCGACCAACTTCATTTCGGCTATCGTGTCCGCGTAGTGCGCGGCGGCAGACCAAACTGGATGCCGACGCGGGTGTTCGACGACGGCCGGCGCACCTGGATTGAAATGCCCGAAGCGGTCGCTTCAAGCGATCTGCCGCCGCTCTTCGTCATCACCGGCGAGGGCGCCGAACTCGTGAACTATCGCGTGCAGGGCCAGCGCTACATGGTCGATCGCATCTTCGATGTCGCTGAACTGCGCCTCGGCACGCGCGCGCCCACGATCGTGCGCATCGAGCGCGAGGGCGCGCCGACGCAGCGCCGGCCCGCGCGCCTCGGAGGTCGGCCGTGACCGCCGCCTATGAGACGCAAGCGCCGGAACCGGCGCCCGATCTTTCGATCCGCGCGCGTCCGCCAAGTCCGCGTCGGCTGTCGCGCAAGGTGCTGATGGCCGGCGCCATTATCGCTGCCTCCATCGTCACGCTCGCACTCTTCATCGGCTTGAGCGAACGCCCCGAGCGCGAGGCGCGCCAGGCCGACGCGCAAGCGGCGGCGGGCGGTCCGCCGGAATCGATCCGCAACGCATCCGGTCAATATGAAGCGGGCGATCTGCCGCGCGCCGAACTCGACGCGCCGCGCGACATGCTCTGGGGCGAGAACGGTCCGCCACAAGCCGCCACGCTTGAGCCGCCTGCCGATGAAGCATGGGTCGGTCCGTCTCGCGGCGGCGCCGCCGCAAGCGCGCGTGAGACGCCGCCCGATCCGCAGGCTTTGGCGCGCGCTTCGCCCATCATCTTTGACGGCCGCAATCGCGCCACGGCGTCGGCGGCTGCAGATGAGGGGGAAGCGCGTCTTGATGCGCGCTTGATGCCGCCGCGCTCCCGTTATGAGCTGATGGCAGGCGCAGTGGTGCCGGCCGCGCTCATCACCGAACTCAATTCCGAACAGCCGGGCCGCGCCATCGCCCAGGTTACGGCCAATGTCTATGACAGCGTCTCCGGCGCGCATCTGCTGATCCCGCAGGGAGCGCGGCTCATCGGAACGTATGACGCGGACACATCCTATGGCGAACGCCGGCTCGTTCTCATCTGGAACCGGCTCATCTTCCCCAATGGCTGGAGCATTTCGCTGCGCGGCATGGAGGGGAGCGATCCGACCGGCGCCGCGGGTCTGCGCGACCGCGTCGACAATCATCTGGATCGTCTCGCCGGCGCCATTGGGCTTTCCGCCATCATCAGCGTGATCGCCGACAATGCGGAGGACGATGACGAAAACTCGTTCGCGCAAAGCGTCGGCGATGCGGCAGCGTCGGAGGCGGCGCGCACCGGCGGCCGCATTGTCGATCGCGAATTGAGCGTGAGACCCACGATCCGCATCCGCGCCGGTGGCGCCGTGCGCTTGCTGGTGACGCGGGACATCGAGCTTCGGCCCTATCGAGACGACCGGAGACCATGAAGGTCCCGGCTGATCTTGTGCCACAGAAGGTGGTGGCGGACGATTTGTGCGTGAGCCTCGCCACGCTCTGGCGCGCGCGTCGCAGCAACCTGCCGGGGTTTCCCGCGCCAGTCATTGTCCGCAACATGGTGTTCTGGCGGAAGGCCGATCTCGCCAAGCTGGAAGATGCGTTGATGCAGTTCCAAGGGCGCGGGAAGTTCGAGCAGGAGCGCGAACGGTCCAAACGCATCGCCGTTATGACGAAAGCGCGTCCGCAGCCGAAACGCATCAAGCGCACGCGCCGCCCCGATGAACGCCAGCGCGACCTCTTCTGACCAGGCAATGCTCCCATGTTCGACCTCGGCCCGAGCAGGGCGCGAGGTCGAATGAAGACGGGACGTGGCTCCCACGTCCCGACACTCACCGCGCCGCCATCGCGCGCAAGCTGGCGTCCAGGGCGAAGAGGCGAAAGCCGTCCCTTGACGCCGGCGAGCACAATGGCAAGTGCGCTATCGCGTCGGCGCCTTACTCATAGGCCTGCGGAATTTTGAGCCTGATGCCTGCGTCGTCGGCGGCTAGCGGGTCCATAAAGGCATTGGTGCGCGCCAGCGCCTCCTGGGAGCGTTGCAGGTCGGACCATGGGATCGCGGCGACCCACTTCTGCGCGAAATCGAGCGTGCGCACGATCGGAGCGGGATGGCGGCTCAGGGAATGGGCCTTCAACGCCTGGAGATAATTGCTTCGGAAGATCGTCGGAATGATGATCCGTTCTTCGCCCGCGGCGACAAGCTCGGCGTTCATCATGATCCGGGCAATGCGTCCGTTGCCGTCGGCGAAGGGATGAACTTCCGAGATCAGGAACATCATGTAGATGGCGCGCGCGAGCGGCGTCGTGAGGCTCGGATAGAATTCAAACCCGCGCGCCAGCGTACCCTCGACCTGATCCGGCGCCACGAAAACGGTTTGACCTGCGCGGTTGCTGGCTTGTTTGAACGCGCCCGGAAGCTTGTCGCGGCGGCTCTCCATGAGGATGGCGTGACGCTTTTTGACCAGATCAGACAGCGCATCGGCGGTTTGCGGCGTTCTGGCCATTTCAACAGGATCGGAAACGATCCGCCATGTACCCAGGACGTCATGTGCGTCTTCGGGCCGGTCTGCCGGAATGACATTGTTGAAGACGATGTCCGCCGCTTCCGCGACGTCGAACTCGGTGCCTTCAATGAAGTTCGAGAAATAAGCTTCAAAGAAAGTGAGTGAGGCGTTGGCTTCCCCAGTGCGCGCCGCAACAGGCCGGCTTGGCAACGCCGTGTTTTGCAGCTCCTGGTGCAAATGTTCGAAGAGCGCGATCCGATCGGGATCGAACGGGGCACCTGTGCGGCGCGCGCGCGCGCGATCGGAGACGAGGTCATCGTCGCGTGTGCCGAGCAGGGCGCCGACGAGCTTGTCGAATCCTGCAAACTCTTCTTCGCGGCCGATCAGCGGGGCGACGCGGCGAGCCTCGTCGCGCACTTGATTGAGCGCTTCGACGCCGCGGCGGCGCATGATGTCGTCGAGGCGAAGCTCCAGCTCTTCACGGCTCAAGGTCCGACTGACGCCGCCGCGTTTTCGCGAGGGCGCCATATTGTCGAGATAGGCGCGGCCCGGTGAAGACAGACGCAAGCCGCCAATGAAGGCGCGGTCGTCTTCCATGGGGGCGGGGCCCGAGCGCGGCCTGATCCAAAGTCCCGGCAACTCAATGTCGCGGCGCCGCGCCGCGACGATAAAGACGGACCCGTCCTCGGCGGGCCGGTTCTCAAGCGCGGTGCGATCGGCGATCAGGGCGCCTGGCGCATAGGCGGCGACGATCGGCCAAGCGTTGCGGCGGATGATGATCTCGGGCGCATCGACCAGGTTCTTGGTGTAAAGTCTGGGTCCGAGCTGGCGCAGCTCGCCTGCCGCGACCGCCCGCGACACCGCCGAACTCAGTTCGTCGTTGGACAAGAAGACTTCCGGAAGGTCGTCGAGTGGCTGCGCCATAAGACCGCTGCGTAGCAGGAAAACGTCTTTTAAGACACCTGATTTGCAGGATTTTGTAAAATAAGCCCTCGTAATATGCTTGCGTGTCCCGCGGCGAAGCCCTGAAGGGCAAAGACGCGCGCCACGGGCTCGCACGCGGCGCCGCCTCGTACCTCAGCGCCGCCAAAGGCGGCGCCGCCTGAGCAAGACCCGGCTGCTTGGATGCAAGGCCATAGCCATGCTTGGAATGAGGCGCGGCGATCTTAGGCAAGGCGGCGGACCGGGTCGCCGCCACCAGCGCCCGCAACTCGATCATTGGATGATCGAGGTCGCGCTGCGCCAGACGCTCACGCTCAGAAGATCAAGCGTGTGTCAGGTCGCGGGCAATCGTGCATTCGGGTTGGGGCCCATCGGCACAAATCGTTGAGCATCGTCCCGCCATGCCGGCCAAGGTGCGTTCGAGTGCATCGATCTCACGACGCCGCGCCTGCACGACCTCCAATTGCGCCGCCGCCACATCTCGAATGTCGAGGCAGGTGTGCGTCCCCGCTATGGCGGTCAACAATTCCCGGATTGCCTCGATGCCGAATTCCATTGAGCGCAGCCGACGGATAAGGCGCAGGCGCTCAATATCGGGTCGTGTGAACACCCGGCGTCCGGCGGCGCTGCGCGCTGCTTCGGCGATCAGGCCGATCTCCTCGTAATAGCGAATCGTCGCGACCGAGCAGCCGCTCCGCCGCGCCGCTTCCCCGATGCTGAAACCCGTCGCCATCGCTTGCTCCTCAAGTGGCTTGAGCATCTAGCACTCCGGCTCGCCTTTGCGGAGATGACGATGAACAGGAAACTTGCGGTAGGGCTCGGACTCGCCTGCCTGGCGTGCTGCGCGCCGCTACTGATCCCGCTGCTTGGCGCGGCGGGGCTGGGCGGTTTAGGCGGGCTGTTGACCGGTATGGATTGGTTGGAGGTGCTGTGCGCGGCGATGCTGGCGGCGGCGCTGGCGGGCGTCGTGTTTTTTCTTGTGCTCAGACGGCGGGCCAAGGCTAGTGGCCCCTATTGCGAGGTGAAGGAGTAGGCGTGGCGCGCCCTGGTTGCTTGCCTTTGTCGGCGCGGCGGTTGCGGAGATCGCCGGCTGCTTTTCTTTCTGGGCTTGGTTGAAGCTCGGAAAATCCGTGCTCCGGGTCATTCCCGGCATGGCTTCCTTGGCGCTGTTTGCTTACCTACTCACTTTGGTGGATGTGGAGCACGCCGGGCGAAGCTATGCCGCCTATGGCGGCGCCTACATTGTCGCCGCGATCCTCTGGCTTTGGCTTGCGGAGGGCGCAAAACCCGATCGGATATGATTGGCGCAGTGATCTGCATCGCGGGCGCCGCTGTCATCTTGTTTGGGCCGCGGTCCAGCGCCTAGGTACGGACGGCGACGAGGAACTCGACCACGAAATTAGCGAGGTTGAGGAGCGCCGCGAGCGCCGCCGCCCCACGCAAACCCCCGCTTAGCATGCTCATCGCTCTCTCACGCATTGCGCTGGGGCATGTGCGCCTTCCTCGCAGCAGACCGCTACATCACACGGCGGACATCGGTGAACTCGCCACGCACGCGCAGAACGATGTTCACCGTCTGCCCGGATCGGTTGCGCCAGAACCACCCATGCGCGCCATCGAAAGCGGCCTCAAGTTCGCCCGCCACACGCACGTCAGAGCCGCGTGTGTAGCGATGATAGTCGATGCTCGGCGCATCGCCGTGCAGATCGAAGTTCACGCGGGGGCCATCGGTCTCCCATTCAAACGCGATCGTCTGGCCTTGGAGCATGTCAACTTTGATCTCCGCGGCTTCATCCGGCGCCAAGGAGAGCGTGACTTCACGCGCCTCCTCGGCGGGAGCAGCCTCCGGCGCGGCGGCGCTAGCGGGCGCGTGAGTGGGTTCACCCAGATCAGCGTGCGGCGCAGCGTCCGCCTCCAGCGCCAGCGCAATTTTGATTTCGCCCATCTGGGTCAAACCAAGAAACCGGCCGATCCCGGTCGGGTCGATGGCGGATTCCGCCGGCAATATGACGGTCACAAGCAGGCCAGCGGCTACAACCAACGCGGCCAACGTTGACCGCAACAATTGCGCCGGCGACGGCAATTCGCTCTCGGAAGGCAAACGATTGTCGTACATGGTCGGCTCCTGCCTCACGAGTTGAAATAACCGACGACCTGGTAGCCCGTCAGCGCCGCACCGGCGATCGCCAGAGCGATATTGGCGAGCCCCGCATGCTTCGCGAAGCTCGACAAGCGCCGCCAATAACCCGTCAGGATGAGAATGCCTGCCAGGGCAAGCAATTGCCCAAGCTCCACGCCGACAATGAAAGCGATGAGATTAGCGACGATCCCGTCTTCCGCAAAGATCAAAGTCCTGCAGCTTGGTCGCCAGGCCAAACCCGTGAAAGAGACCGAACACCAAAGTCGCCGCGCGCGCGTCGGGCGAAAAGCCGAACCAGCGCTGGAACGCGCCCAGATTGTCGAGCGCCTTGTACACGACCGACAGGCCGATGATCGCATCGATCAGATAGGGGTTGAACTGGATTTGAAGCAGGACGCCGGCGATCAGCGTGATCGAATGGCCGATGGCGAACATCGTCACGTAGAGGCTGACGTCCTTCAGCCGGTAGAGATAGAAGATGACGCCAAACAGAAACAGCAAATGGTCATAACCCGTGACCATGTGCTTGGCGCCCAAATAGACGAACGGGCCAAACAGGATACCGGAGCTCTCCTGTATGTAGCTGACCTGCCCTGTTTCTTCGGGCCACGGCTAGTTTGAGTTTCCGACCTGATCTGCCTTTCTGATGTGTCCCTGGCGGGACTGTTGAGCGACGGGGCGGGGCGCGTAGGCCCCAGATACCGCAGCGGTCCGCCCCGTCGTTTCCGCGGACGCTGAGGATGCTATGCTCGCCGCGAAGGCGGCGGGCGTCAAATAGCCCAGGCTCGAATGGGGACGCACCTCGTTGAAATGGCGCCGCTAGAGCAGATTCTGTTCAGTTTGGCGCATATCCAGCGGCGCTGAAGTAGTTTGCGCATTCTGCTGGGGCGAAGGCGCCGAGCGCTTCGCCGATAACGTCCCATAGGTCTTCAAGGGTTCGCGCCGCGGCTTTTCGTAGAAGCGCCTTGAGCTTGGCGAAGGCGTTCTCGATCGGGTTGAAGTCGGGCGAGTATGGCGGCAGGCAGGCAAGGTGCGCGCCCGCCGCTTCGATGGTCTCGCGGATGGCGGCGTGTTTGTGGGCGGCGAGATTGTCCATCACCACGATGTCGCCGGGTTTGAGCGTGGGGACGAGCACTTGGGCCACGTAGGCCCTGAAGGCGGCGCCGTTCATCGGCCCGTCGAGCACCATCGGCGCGGTCATGCCGGAAAGGCGCAGCGCGCCGGTGAAAGTGGTGGTTTTCCAATGTCCGTGTGGGATCGCGGCGACGCATCGTTCGCCGCGGCGGCTGCGTCCGCGCATCCGCGCCATCTTGGTCGAGGCGCCGGTTTCGTCGATGAAGACCAGGCGCGAAGCGTCGATCTCAGGCTGCGCCGCGGCCCAAGCCTGGCGTCGTTCGGCGACGTCGGGCCGCGTCTGCTCGCTGCCGTGTGCGGTTTTTTTTAAGCGTCATGTCGTGGCGGTCGAGAAAGCGCCACAACGTCGATGGCGCGAATTGCTGGCCGTGCTTGGCCCACAGCAGCGCGGCGAGTTCAATGAGGGTGATGTCGATCTTCTTGTTCACCGCCGCCAGAATGATCTCGGCGAAGGCTTCGATGCGGGCCGAGCGGCGGTCTCCGCCTTGAGCTTTGGCGCGGTCCTCGCCGCTTCGGGTCCAGCGCACCGCGCTCGATGCCGACACTCCGAACCGCTCGGCCGCCGCGCGCCGCGACAGCCCGCCTTCAACCGCTGCAATCACTCGCTTGCGCAAATCTTCGGACAGTGATTTCGCCATGCATGCTGGCCTCCCGCCCAGCATGCAGTGTGAATCAGAATTCGAGTCCCGAGGGAATCCAAAATCCGATTCAATCTGGTCGGATTTTGCTCTAGAGGCGGCATGCCGATCACGTCCTTGGATGGAATGTAGCAGGCGGTGCCCTGAGTCAGAATACGCTTGATGTCGAGCTTTTGCGAACCATGCCTCATGCGCGGCGATCGGTGCGCCGTGCCGGTCGGATTTCACGGGCGACAAGACAGACCGAGGCGAGATAACTTCCGGCGAGCTTGTCGTAGCGCGTGGGCGTGGCGCGCTTCGATGCAGATCATGTCCACGCGGTCATGGCGGCGGCGCATGCACAAGCCATGGCGTCAACGGACCTGTCTCAACGCCGACCCGCGCGTCCGATCCGGCTCGGGTCCGAACTATTTCAGCAAGAATTGTTGGATCGGTCGCGCATTTGCCGCGCCAAACGCATTTTCCGTCTGCGTCGACAACGCATAGATGGGTCAAGCGCTGGGAAACATCCAAACCAACGAACAGGGACATGACAACCTCCTGGAGTTCAGACTCACTCTCGCGAGCCAGCTCAGATTGCTGCTAGAACGCCGGCGCTGCCGCGATTACAGGATGTCCACACATGAAGTCACCCTTCTCGGAAAGGCCGGGCCCGCCGACGAGACGCTCGAACTCGTCAATCGGAATCATACCGTCGATGTGCCACGAGCCCCGGCGCGGACCGCTGAGACGCCGACTGAGGTAAGCCTGTCGGCGCTGCGCAAGCTGAAAAGCGCCGACGCACTTCGTGGAACCGCCGCGCTGCGAACGCCTGCCGCTCGAGGATCCCGGCATGAGCCTGACGCAGCAGCCTCTTGTGGAGGTCTTGCGCGCTTTGCTAGTTGTCCAGGCCTCGGCGTGGGCTTCGTCGTCATTGGCGTTGGTACGGGCAGCGTATTGTGGCTCCTATGCGGGACTGGACTGGAAGAATTGCGCTGGGAGATGACTGGGCGCTGTTTGCCGGCAATGGCGGTACGACTCCGATGCACCGGCATCTGGCGCACAAGATCGTCATCGCCCTGGATGGAGCGGTTCGGGTTGTGCAGGACAAGGGCGCCGAGTCGGAAGGCCAAGTCATGCATGTGTTGCCCGGCGCCATGCATCAGGTCATGGCCGCCGGCGCGCACGTGGGCCTGTACTACGCCGATGCGGCCTCGTTTTCCGATGTGCCGCGAACATTCCATCGACCCGAGCAATTGGTGGAGTTGTGCCAGCGGTTCGACCAAGGCGATGAAACCGTGCTCTCCATACTTGCGGTCGTTCTGAAACCGCGGTCCGTGGTGTCTGCCGATCAGCGGGTGACGAAAGCAGTGGATCGTTTGCGCAGTTCCGCCAGCGCGAGGCTGGATGACATCGCCTCGAGCGTTGGTCTCTCGCACAGCCGCTTCCGCAATATTTTTGCGTCCCGCGTGGGCGGCGCCCCGGCCCGCTACCGGCGATGGTTGCGCCTGCGCATCGCCGCGGAGCGCTTGGGGCGGGGTGAGCCGATCGTCGAGGCGGCGCTAGCGGCCGGTTTCAGCGATGCCGCGCATCTCAACCGTACGTTCATGGAAATGCTTGGCATCACGCCGGGCATGTTCCGCGCCAGCACCGTGATCGTCCTTCCATCCGCCGCTACACAGACTTGAGGGCGCAGTCGTTTCGTTCAAGACGGGCAGAAGCGCGGCTCCTACCATACTCCGGGCGTTTCAAAACCAGGAGGAGGGATGATGATTGTTCTGGACGTGCAGCAGCCAGCGATGCTTCGCCAGGCCGCGCTAAGCCAGGGCGCCGTTCAGTACCGTGAATTCGGGCCGGCGCGCGCGCCGCCGATCCTGTTCATTCACGGGGTGTTGGCCAACCACCACCTGTGGCAGCAGGTGGCTGCGCGCCTCGCTACGCAGTACCGCTGCATCGTGCCAACCTGGCCGCTGGGTGCGCACAGCCTGCCGATGAATCGCGACGCGGACCTGTCGCCGGACGGCATGGTGGCGCTGATTGCTGAATTCATGGACGCGCTGCATCTCGACCGCGCCACGCTGGTCGGAAACAACAGCGGCGGCGCCCTGTGCCAGATGATGGTGGCGGCGTATCCGCGGCGCGTGGAGCGGCTGGTGCTGACCTCCTGCGATGCCTACAACATCTGGCTGCCGCTGCTGTTCAAGTACTTGGAATTTTCGGCCCGCGTCCCCGGCATGCTCTGGCTCCTGGGGCAGACCATGCGCTTGCATTTCATGCGTCCGCTGCCGATCGCCTTTGGCTGGCTGGCCAAAAGGCTGCCGCGCCACATGTCGGACGACATGGCCGGTCCGCTGCCTCGTTCATCGGGCGTGCGGCGCGATGTCGGCAAGTTTCTCCGCGGCATTTCACCCCGCCTGACGCAGAAGGCCGCGCTGAGTTTTGGCAGTTTCACGGCGCCAGTCCTGATCGCTTGGTCGCGGGAAGATCGCTTCTTCCCGCAGGCCCATGCGGTGCGTCTCAAGAATGACTTCCCGAACGCCCGTCTCCTGTTCATTGACGATGCCTACACGTTTTCCGGCATCGACAATCCCGGGCAACTGGCCCTGGCGATCCAGGATTTTTTGACGGCTACAACCTGAGCTTCGATCTACGAATGAACTATCAACAGCTTGCCATCGGCGCCGTGCTGTCTCTGGGGATTGGCTTTTCGGCCCGCCTGGTGGCCGGCCTTTCGCTGCACGGCGGCTTCGACGTCATGCACGGCCACCTGATCCGCAACAGTAGGGCGCCGGCATGGTGGCCGGCGTTCTGCGGCGCCTTCGACCTTGCGGCCGCGGCCGGCCTAGCCTTGCCGCTACTGCGTACCGCGAGCCGCTCGCTGCGGACAGCGCCGTGAGCGGCCCTGATCGCGACTCTTGGCCTGCGCCACGCAATCTATCGCCCAAAGCCCTTGTCAACACCAGGAATCCACCATGCAAACCCACACGCCAGGCCAGAGGCCCTACCGATGCTGAAGGCCGTACTCTTGATCGGCGGCATCGTTGAGCTGGTCTATTTCACTGCCAGCCATTGGTTCTTTCACCGCGCCTTCTTCAACGCCCTTGGCGTCAACGGCCCTGAGCTGGAATCGCCCTTCGTCATCAGCCAACTGCAACTGATCGGCGCCTTGGTGATGGGCTATGCGCTGATGAACCTCCTCATCGCTGGCGATCCCGAGCGCAACCGCCCGTTGATGGCGCTGATCCTCGCCGTTGGCCTGGGTTGCATCGCCATCTTCATCGGCAATGTCTGGGCCGGAACCCTGCCCGCGCTGTTTTTGCTGAACGCCACGCTGCTGGCGGTGCAGATTGCGCTGGTGACGACGCTGTTCCCTTGGACGGCCTAAGGGGAGATCCGGTGACTCGCGCGCGGCGCATCGCCGGCGGTCTGCTCGCCAGCCTAGTCCTGCTTTGCGGCGGTCTCGCACTCAGCGGCCATGCCTACATCCTTGCCGCCATCCGCGATACCTACCTGCGCGGACGGCTCTCACCGCCCATGACCGAAACCGGCAGCACGCTGACACGACATGTCCGCGAGATCGCGGCGGGGACGCCGCAGCCATGGCCGATGGCGCAGCCGCAGCGGGCGCTTGCTCGGGAGCAGTGGGAACGGATGGCGGCCTACCGTACGGCTGCGTTTCTCGTCATTGAAGACGGCGTGATTCAGCAGGAGGTGTACGGGCCAGGCTTTGATCGTTATTCCCGCACCAACTCCAATTCCGTCGCCAAGACCCTCGTCGGGGCCTTGGTCGGAATTGCACTGGCGGAGGGCGCAATCCGCAGCCTCGACCAGCCGGTCAGCGACTACCTCCCGGAATTCGCGCAGGGCACGCGCGCTCAGTTGACCTTGCGGCACCTGCTAACCATGAGCGCGGCGACGGACTTTGTCGAAAATTACAACAACCCGCTCGCGTTTCCGGCGCGCGCGCATTTCGGTTCTGACATCACCCGGCTGTTGATGGACGAAGTACGCGTGACGGGTCAGCCGGGCAGGGTCCACAAATACGACAGCAGCAATACCGCGCTGCTGGGCCTCGTGCTCGCCCGCGCCACAGGACAGCAGCTGAGTGACTACGCGTCGGAAAGGCTCTGGCAGCCGCTGGGCGCGGAATGGCCTGCGCTGTGGAGCCTGGATCATGCAGGGGGCGTGGAAAGAGCCTATTGCTGCATCTACGCCACGGCACGCGACTACGCCCGCCTCGGGCAGCTCTACCTCGATCAGGGGCTGAGGAATGGACGCCAACTCGTACCCGCCTCCTATGTCGCAGAAGCCATCCGCGCGGCGCCGCTGGTAGATGCGTCGGGCGCGAAGACGGAACGCTATGGCTATCAGCTCTGGCGCATGCGGCATCGTGGGCACGAGGTCTATTACGCCTGGGGCTACCAGGGCCAGTACATCGCCATCATTCCGGATCGCAGGATGGTGATGGTTCGGCTGGGTGATGGCGGCGGCCTTACGGAGGAACACTACAGACTTGATTTACCGCTCTATCTGGATGCCGCTCTAGAGGTTCCCTAAACACCGCGACGGAGGGGTGAACGGTATCCACGATACGGGCGCGCGCCGGTTCTTGCGCTGTGACGGTTGAGCGTAAGGAGCCGGTACGGCATCGCCCGTGGGGCAGGCGCTTGGCTTCATGAACCGCACCGTGGCAGGCTCACCTCAGACGCTGCGGCCATGTTGAGGCGTGTTGGCGCGACTTCGCTGCGGCCTCGTGACAAGCGGGCGGCCCTCATGCGCGCGCGCACTCGCTGGATTCAAGGGCGCACAGTTCGCCGTCAGCACCCTTGAGACAAATCGGCTGAGTTGAGGAACGGAGGACTTCTGGTTCATCGCCAGGATCGTGTCCGCCAACGACGACACGGTTCGGGTATTTCCCACGTGCAAGCGGTTAGGCACGCAGCACTTGCCGCGTTGGCGCTTGAGCAGCGCGTCGTATTCACTCGCGGTGAGATAGAGGTGGCGCATGTGGTGTGCTCCCGAGAAAGGGAGCTGGCGCCGCTAGAGGCGGCATGCCGATCACGTCCTTGGATGGAATGTAGCAGGCGGTGCCCTGAGTCAGAATACGCTTGATGTCGAGCTTTGCGAACCATGCCTCATGCGCGGCGATCGGTGCGCCGTGCCGCTCGGATTTCACGGGCGACAAGACAGACCGAGGCGAGATAACTTCCGGCGAGCTTGTCGTAGCGCGTGGCGATGCGCCTAAAATCCTTGAGCCTGTTGAAGGCGGCTTCGATGCGCCAGCGCAGCTTGTAGAGGCGCTTGTTGAAGGCGAAGGGCAGGGTTCGGTTGCTCTTGTTGGGAATGCGGCCTTCGCACCGCGAACGGGGTCGGCATGGATTGTGCGCTCCCGCAAATCGGTCAGGGTTCGCTCTCATGCACGCCGCGAGCGTGAAACAGCAGCCGCTGCCGATCGAAGTCAAGGGTCCACGCCCAATGTTTCAGGAACCCGTGCGAGATGAGGGCTTCGACATTGACTCCGTTCCAGTCGCCGAAGCCGTTGCGCCAAACAGTGTCGGAAACCTCAAAGGCCGTTAGACCGCTTGCTTCGACAGGCCCGAGACGAACGGACACAGGGAGTTCCGCGAAGCGTCCATCCGCCGGCGCCGTTGCGCCCCAGCGCCTAAGCGTTGATTGCGACGCCAACAGCGCGGCCTGGCCTTGTTCGGTTGTGAAGGCCGCGAGCCCTGAATCAATAAATAGCGGAACCTCTGAGCCCGCGCCGATACAGCCGCGCGCAATGATAAGGTGGTCTGAGAGGATACCGAATGGGATCTCGCCAATGACATCGGGCAGCCGCGCGAGATGGTCGGCGCGCGCGTGTGCATCTGTGCGCGCGCTAAGCAACAAACGACCGCTCGGCGCGTCCACCGTCGTCAGGAACTGACGAAAAACATTGGTGCCTATCACCACGCCGAATTCGCCGCCGAGTTCAGCTGCAATGGCGACAGGACTAGCGAAAGCGTTGTCGGGATGAACCGCCACGGGCGCGTTGCGCAGGCGGGCACCGCCAAGTTCAAGGTCGGCCCTGCCGTGACATACGGGCGCTGTGATGAGCGCAGCGAATTCGCGCTCACAACCGGAGAAGGGCACACCGAAATCGCGCGCTTGGGAGCGGCTCATATGAATGAAAGACCCGCCAGTGTCGATGCGCGCCACTGTTGCAAGTCCATTCACGCGCGCGGCCACCCCAGGCATGTATTGCGAGAATCCCCCGGTAAATGGCAGTTCGATCGCGCCGCTCACTTCAACGATATTCGGATGCACTTCCGCGGTGCGCAGGCGCCCTCGCGTCGCTGGTCCCCGTAGCGAACGACGCCGCCGCGCATAACTTTGCGCACCGCTGATGTCCCCGCTCCAGACATACGCCCAAAACACGGCTTCATCCATCTCGGCAAACCGACGATAGCCGGAAGAGACGCCTGCATAGATCGCCATTGCACCGGCATGATCGCCCTGAGCCGCTGCAGCGAGAACTTGGATGTGCCGCGCTTCATCCCCGCCATGCGGCGCTTCACTAGCCAGAATCCGGGCCCGCGCGAAATCGCCGTTCGCCCACGCCGACCAAGCGTCGGCAAGTTCAGCAGAGCCCTGCGCGCGCGCCTCGGGGAAGAGCGCCGCCGCGACAGTCGCCAAAGACACCTTAAGCAGCGTTCTTCTCATTTTCGCTTCTCTCTTTTCGGCTTTGACAGCTGAACACGCCCCTCGATCTCCGAGTGAGCAGCGGTCGGATGCAGCGACAGCACCAACGTGAAGGGCTGACCTTCGGGGCTCTGTTGCTTTTGAAAACGTTCCACGAGGTCGCTCAACGCCGCGGCGAACTCAGCCTGCGCAGCAGGCGTGAGCGCGCAGGCCGCGACATAGACTTCGACGAGGCCCGGGCATTCGTCCGGCAGCTGCGCGATCGCTCTGGACAATTCGCTGCGCGCGAAACTGAGTGCGACCTTGTGGGGTGCGGCGAGCTTGTCAGCATCAGGGGCAACCTCGAAGCTTTGCGCCTGCGCTTCATAGTATTTTTCCAGATTTCGTCCGGTGTCGCGCGTTCGCGTTTGAGCGATCAGGCCCGCTTTGACCAGAATGCGCAGGTGACGAGTCAGGTTGGCGGGATGCACGCCGAGATCGGCGGCTATTTGAGTGGCGGTTGCGGGTCCAACTCTGAGCGCCACGAGAATAGCCATACGCGTTCGATGGAGGTAGGCCTCAATCTCCGCCTGGTCCGTTAGTCTGCGGTGACTCGGCTGCGCCATGCGCCATCGGTAGCATGTATGCTAACGATAGCGCAATCACTAGCGTGATATGAGGTCGTCATTTCAACGCTTCTGTTCTGCCGCATTGGCTTTGCGATGACTTGAGGCACTGGGTCCCAACGTCGATCTGAGCGGCGCGGCCTTCCATGGTCATTGGCGGCTTTGTCAGTACTTGATCGAGAACGGCGCTGAGCAGGCGTTGTGATCAGAGGACAAAGGTTTCTCGCTGAGTGACGGGTTGACTTCCGCGACACTACAATTGTAGCGCCCTACAATATGGAGCGTCCGAGAGATCAAAAATGCTTGACTCGTTGCCGCCGCGGGAGCGGCAAATCGTGGATCTGCTCTACGCCAAGGGGGAGGCGACGGTTGGCGCCATCCAGGCGGCTCTGCCGGTCGCGCTGAGCGAGCAGGCTATTCGGGCCATGCTGTCGCGGCTGGAGAAGAAGGGCTTTGTGCGGAGGCGCGCCTCCGAAGAGGGGCTCGCTTTTTCACCCGCGAAAGCGAAGGCAGAGGTCAAAGATTCGGTGTTGAAACGCATCGTGAATGTCTTCTTCGATGGATCCGCGCTTGGCGCCGGCAGCGCGCTGCTCGGCATGGCCGGAAGACTGAGCGAAGAGGAGCTTGAGGAGCTGGAGCGGGTCATCGCCAAGGCGCGCAAGGAGCGTCGGAAGTGACCGCGGTGCCATTGATCGAGATCGGTTGGAAGTCGATCCTCGTCGCTGCGATGCTGGTGTGCCTGCTTCATGTGCTGAGGTTGCGTTCCGCTTCGCAGCGCTCCGCCATCGCCCATGCAGGCCTGATAGCGCTGCTCATCATTCCGTTGACGGTTCTTGCCGGGCCGCGGCTCGAGGTCGGCCTGCGCCACCCAATTGGGCAGCGTCTGCGCCGCGCAGCCGATCTTAGGCGCAATCGCCTCGATCGCGGGGTGGTTCAGTTTGACCCTTCGCTGGAACTGCTACACAGATCGCAACCAGAGCCGCTCCAAATGTTTTCATCCGGCCTCTCCTCTGCGCTTGAGCAACGACCACAACACCCATAGCGTTGCGGCAATTCCAATCGATGCGATGATCGCAGGTGTCGGATCGCTGAGTGTGCTAATAGAACCTGCATAGGCGGCGATGACCGCAAAGGGGACTGTGCCGACTGCAAAGCCGAACGCAAATTTCGGAAAAGGCATTCTGGTCGTGCCGGCAAGGCAGCAACTAACCTCTGGTAGGATCGGAAGTGCCTGACAGACAAAAAGCACGAGAAGGCCGTTAGTCTCAAAACTCTTATGGATCGCAGCGAGACGGACTTCATCCTTGTAGAGCCGCACGAGCAGCCGGCTCCCATAGCGCCTGCCAAGTCCCTAGGCGGTGCAGCCCATGGCTGCCAAGCCCATGATCGACGCCAGCGCGCCGAGCATGGGTCCAAGAAAATACCCCGCCAGCAACACTATGGCCAACGTCGGGACCGCGATGAACAGATCGACGAACAACAAAATGACAACCAGTGCCACGAGATAAGCAGGATGCACGTCGTGCGCAGCCGCGATATAGAAGCGGACATCAGCTTCCGTCACCCAACCAGTCATCCGCATGATGACAAAGGTTGATAGAAACAAAGCGGCAAGCGCGAGCGCGATCTTGATCAGATCCTTAATGAGCCTTTGAGGCTCCTACGCAGCACCGATGGAGCGATCCTCAGCAACGCTGGTATGAGTTTGGCTTTGCCAACATATATTTCCGACCGCCCGCGCTCGATGCCCGCAATGATGGCGTCCGCAGCCCGCCCGGCTGGGAGTTTCCCGCGACCCCGCCCTTCAGTCATCGGCGTGTCGACGAGTGGCAGGATGACTTCGATCACATTGATTGCACTGTCCTCGAGCTGATAGCGCAGGCTCTGTGAGAAGCTGTGGATTGCCGCCTTGGTCGCACAATAGAGCGCAGTTTGCGTTTTGGGATAGAAAGCGAGACCGGATGAAATGTTGACGATGGCGCAACGCCGCTCCTGTGCCAGCAACATTGGCAACAGTTTCTGGACGATGGTAGCGGGGGCAAGCAGATTGACGGCCACTTCGGCGCGCATCCGCGCTGCGTCAAAATCTGGCGCCGTCAGAACACACGCATATTGCAGCGCGGCATTGTTGACGACCATGGTGATGTCCGGATGCTCGGCAATGATCGCTTCCAGCGTCTTAGCGAGCGCCGCTTCGTCCACTAGATCGCAGTCATACGGAATGATTCTCCCTGCGCTGTCTGACAAAGTGCTGGCCCGCCGCGCTATGACGATCAAGTTATGGCCTTGCGCCGCAAGCTTCCTCACTAGTTGCAATCCAATGCCCGACGTCCCCCCCGTGAGGAGGATGGTGGTCGGCGTTGATAGTGAACTTGACAATGATAGTCTCCCAGCGCTCACTTCTTCCACTATGGCACAGTACTGACGGTGGAGAATGAACCCAGGTTTAGAAGAGGCAGACTTTGATGTTCGAGCTTTGGTCGTTGCAGTGCGCCAGATGGCCGAACGTGATCGCGTGTGGAGTTCGGAGAGGCGCCCTAAAGGCAGCGTGTTGTTGGTCCAAGGCGATACCAGCAGCAGTGTCTTTGTGCTTGAATCGGGCTTGGTCAAGTTGTGCTACGAAACCTCGGACGGCGACGAGTGGGTCAAGAGTTTCATCCCCGACGTGGGTTTATTTGGTTCGCGCTGGCCACTATCTACCAGTCAAGAAAACCGATTTTCAGCGCGCTGTTTGGAATGGTCACAAATCGCAACCCTTCCGGCGGATTGGGTCAGATCGAAGATTGCTGCTGACTCGCAACTGCAGGCTACGGTCGCCAGATTTAGCGAGTGGATCTATCGCCGAAAGCAATCACGCGAGGAAACGTTGTTATGCGAAACGGCAGAGAGGCGTTACTTGTCGTTTCTTACCAACAATGCGTCGCTCGCGAAACGATTAAGCCAAGCGGACATAGCGCGCTATCTAGGCGTAACGCCAATTGCCTTTAGCAGAATCAAGGAACGGGTTAGACAGAAAAATCTGACATAGTGGGCTGCACCCGGTCTCGATGACCTGCCTGTACAGAGACGGTAATCGCTTGGCAGTCGCCGCTTCAGCTGGGTGAAGTGATCCGGCAAACGGGCTTTGCGCCCAGGAGGCTCGCGGGGTACCGGCCGCAGACCATCAATAGCTGATCCTCGTTAGACAGGAGGCTCCCTTTCTTGAGAACGTGGAGCGATGAGCAAGCAGCAGAAAAGACCGAACCAGACTCAACTTCCCTCGTTCGGCATTAGGAGAAACCGACGGATCATCTGCTTTAGCGTCGGAACCAACGCGCGGCGGTGAGTCGCGCTGTCAGCGGCGAAACGCGCGACCGCTCCATCGCCAAGCGCCACGAGCCAGCACGCCGCCGCTTTGCAGTCGAGACCAGGAAAAAGCTGGCCGGCGCGGGCGGCCGACTTGAGTGCGGCCTCTAGGGCGGCGCAGATCTCTTTGTCGGTTTTACGGTAGAGTTCGCCAATTGCCTTGTCACGCCCAGCTTCAGCCAACACTTCGACGGCGACACGTGCGTAGCCGGGCTCCGCGGCACGACGCATGATTTCTTCGGCAAGGCTGACGATAGACGCGACGACATCGCCGTTTCGTCCAACCTGCGCGGCCAGCGCGACAAGCTCCAACCGGTCGCGTTCGACGATCGCGCGAATGATCTCATCCTTGCTCTTAAAGTAGCGGTAGAGGTTGCCCGGGCTCATCTTCGCGGCGGCGCAAATCTCAGCCATGCCCGTGGCATGAAACCCGTTCTTGGCGAAGCGTCCTTCGGCCACCTGTAGGATATGCGTGCGCCTGGCGCTGCGCTTGCCTTGATCCAACGTCCTCATCCGCCCACTCCCGTCAGCGTACGTCACGCCTTCCAGAAACTAGCTTGACATCGCTGATCTCGTCAAAGAAAAGAGTGAACGATCGTTCTCTTATTGCCAACTATGACGCTCGATCCTGTGCGGTGGCGGCACCGACCCTTTCTGGTCAGTGCCCCGGCGATGGTCGTGGAGCGGCGTGACGTCACAACCGAGAGATGATCAACAAGCCAGGAGTGGGCGCCCGTGACGCGGATCAGCGTGTACAACGAATGGGGGACATTGGAGGAGACCGTCCTCGGCACGGCATCGTCTTTGTGTTTCCCAGCCCCGCATCCGATCGAGTTCGAGCGTCGGCACTCGTTCGGCGAGCGCTTGCTCAAGGGGGCGATCTATGGTCTAGCGGCTGGATATCGAGTCCCAGCGTTCTTGCGTCAGCGCTATGTTCGCGAGCTCTTGGGGTTTGAGGAGGTGCTTAGCCGATGCGGTGTGCGCGTCCATCGGCCGGAAGACGTTCACCCCAAGCGCGGCGAACCGCCGGGCCTCGGGCAAATGTTCGTCCGCGATCCGCTCATGGCTGTGGGGTCCACGCTCGTCGAGGGTCAGCTTCAGATCGAGATGAGGCGCAAGGAAAATCGCGGCCTGCAGCAGCAGATCTCGGTGCTCGAAGACGAAGGAGTGGCGGTCTCAAGGCTCACGGACGAAGGCGTATTTCTCGAGGGCGGCGACGTCATTGTCGATTGGCCCTACGTTTATGTCGGCATCGGCCAATATGCGAGCAACATCGCGGGCGCGCGATGGCTGCAGGCGCGCCTTGGCTCGCAGGCGCAGATCATTCCCGTACTCCTGCGTGAAACAAGCATCCTGCACCTTGACTGCTGCATGACGTTGATTGGGCCGGGGCGCGGGCTCATTCACCGCCCAGCGTTGCAAGATCCTCTTCCCGAGCCGCTCAAGGGCTACGACTTCATTGACATTGGCGCCGAAACACGACGTGAAATGGGCGGCAACATTCTTATGCTCAATCCGGAGACCATCGTCATTCAACGGCGCCATATCGCGCTCGGCGAGCAACTTGCGGCACGCGGGTTCAAAGTCGTACCGGTCGCATTCAGCGTGCACGCCGAACTTGAAGGCGCGTTTCGCTGTGCAACTGCGCCGTTACGCCGTCGGCGCGACTCGTGAACGCGCCTTTGACCTACTCCATGGCGAGCCAACCGCGGTTGGGAGACCACGGTAGGCGCCCGCCGCGAGGCGGGAGGTTGCCGACGCTGGCGATGAGGATGACATCGTTGGCGCGCGCTATGCGATCGAACCGCCTGAAAGATGCGAGTGGCCGAAGCGTTGTCCCCGGTACCCGCAACCCCAAACTGAAGTTGAAGACGCGGACGTTGTGCTGGTTCTTGGGGATTTTAATCTCTTCTTCGAGGATATCGAACAGGTAGTCCGCGTCCCCGCCATAGAATGTTGATCGAAGCTCACGCCGGTCATGAGCCCAGCGTTGAAAGTGCCGTGGCTTTCGTCGCGATCTTGCAGTGGAACAAGCCCAGCGTCGCCGACGCACCACGGTCGAAGTGCTTGGATGTGTGCCACGCCTCCATCAACAATGCCAACTACAGGACAAGCTGCGTTCTCGGCCGGCATCGGGAATGCTGGCGAGGCGGCGCTCGACGCGATTGATGCCGGTGCCGCTTCGATTGTCGGAGGCGGCTTCACAGAGAGCACAAGAGATTGGGCGGCGAGAAGGTCGAGCAGGCGCTGATGATTCTCTTCGTCGAGGTTGAGTGGGCCGACCGACGCCCTGTGGACGCGACATCTTTGCCATGTGGCGTCTCTCAGCGCCTTCTGGATAAGCCATGTTCCTTTCTTGAGACAATCGAGTGGGAAATGTCCGGAAACGGGCGGAAACGCCGGGAACATGCGCCGAATTAGCGCTAGCGTGCTACGAAGCCGTCCGCCGGGTGGCGTGTTTGTCCCTTGCCTCGTGCAACACATCGGTCATCGCTTTGGTCAGTTCGCCCTGCCGGTCGATCATGACGTGCGCATAGCGGCGGGTAGTGAGAGGAGTCGCGTGCCCAAGATAGTCGCCGACACTGGCCAAGGGGATGCCCTTGCGCAAGAGCATAGTCGCGACGGTGTGGCGAAGGTCGTGGATGCGATCGCCGTGTCGCAAGTGAGCCTTCTTCTTAATGACTTCCCACGCACCCTTGAGTGTGAGCATGGGCCGTTCCGGACTGCGGACATTGGGAAAGACCCATGGCGCCCCTGCTTCCGGAGATCGAAGCTCGTCCGACAATGTTCGCCAAGTCTGTAACCGCGCCGATAGGCCGGAAGAAAGGACCCGTGCGACGGGGCGCGCCGTTTTGGTGTTGCTGGCTTCGACGGTCCAAATGGTCCGGTCGCTCTCGAATTCGAACTGATCCCAGTGTGCGCGCTTGACTTCGGCGGAGCGAGCGCCCGTTTCGATCAGCATTAGGAACGCAAGGCGTCCCGCCTTGGACCGCAACCCCTCGATAGCCTCAAGAATGCGGCCTATTTCTTCTTCGGTGAAATACCGTTCGCGTGGGGGCTCCGGATAGCGCTCCACACCCTTTACCGGATGCTCGGGAGCGCAACCCTTCCGGAAGCCCCATTTCACCGCGAGGGTGAACAAGCGCGAGAGCACCGCAAGACCACGATTTGTGTTGTAGGGCGTAGCAGCGTGCAGCGCCTTGAAGCGTTCGACGTCCTGGGGCCCTACATCGCGCACTTTCATGCGGCCGAAGAACGGCTGAAGCTGCTGCCGCCACAGCCCTTCGAGGCGAATGCGCCATTTCTTGTGGCGTCCCTCGGCAAGAAAATATTCCTGCCAAAGAGTGTCCATCGACGGCTGCCGCCGCTGTTCCGCCAAAGCTTCCTGCGTCGATTGCCGAATACTCCAGAGGTCATCTGAGGTGTTGGCTTTTCCGACGGCCTCTTTGGCGGCGCGGCGCGCCTCATCTGGGGTCTTTTGGCGGAAGGTGCCCAAGGTGATGACGACCTGCTTGCCCGTCACCTTGTGGCGATAGGCGCAAATCCAAGACCACTTGTCTGGATGCGACTGCCGCCGGACTCGTAGGCCGAAGCCAGGCAGATCAGTATCCCAGATGCGATCGACTGCCGGCCCCCCTTTAAACGACTTGAAGAAAACGTTGTTGAGTTTCGCCTTGAAGGCAACGTTGCGCGCCATGACCGACCCCGGTAGATTGGGCAACGCACACAGCGTTTCGCGTGTGCGCGCGCTGCCTTGGGCTTTCACTTTTCCGGACATCACCAGGACAGCAAGGCGCCCCCGTATTGGCCGGTTGTCGGCCGGTGCGCGCCGTAGATCACTTTTCTCGACTTCTTGCTAAGCGCTTGAAAAGTCGTAGTAGATCGTAACGCGAGGCAGACGTTCAGTAGGTACTCTGGCTGGCTTAAAATCCGTTCGCCGCAAGGCGGTGCGGGTTCAACTCCCGCCGCTCGCACCAAGCACGGCGATGCGGTGATCGGTGGGGTTAATGTGACGTCGGATCGCCGCATCCTGGTGACGGGCGCCTCGGGCTTCATCGGGCGTGGTCTCGTCGCCGACCTCGCCGGCCTTGGCTACGAGGTGCGCGCCGCAAGCCGCACTGTCGCCGCGCCTGCTGCGGGCGTGGAACCGGTTCGCATCGGCGACCTGGGTGGCGGCGCCGATTGGCGCGCCGCACTCGACGGGGTCAGCGCGGTTGTGCATTTGGCTGGGCCCGCGCATGCTCGCTTCCGCGAGACAGACTTGACCCGCGCCATCGTCGACGGCTCGTCGGCGCTGGCGCGGCAGGCATGCGCGGCAGGCGTTCGCCGCTTTGTGCTCATGAGCTCCATCAAAGCGGTGACTGAAAGCAGCGAAGCGCCGCTTGACGAATGCGCTGAGCCGCGCCCCCAAGATGGGTATGGCCGCGCCAAGCGGGACGCTGAAATCGCAGTGTTGTCGGAGGCAAGCCTAGCGCCTGTGGTGCTGCGGCCGCCGCTGGTGCACGGCCCCGAGGCGAGGGCCAATGTTGCGCGGCTGCTGATGCTTGCGAACTTGCCGCTGCCCTTGCCCCTCGCGGACTTCACCGCGCGCCGAAGCGTCATCGCGTTGGCGAGTGTGATCGCGGCCGTGCGCTGCGTGTTGGCCGCTCCGCACGGCCCGAGCGGCGTGTTTCATCTCGCCGACCAACCCGCGTTGAGCATCCGCGAGTTGGTTGCCGCACTGCGGCGCGGCCGCGGTCGATCGCCAGGACTTTTCGCGCTGCCCATGGTGGCCGCGCTTGCCCCACGCGTGCTGCGCACCAGCCTAATCGTCGACGATGCGCGCTTTCGCGCCGCCTACGGTTATGGCGACCGCGCACACATTGGCAGCGCCGAAGCGCTGGCGGCGACGGCAGCGGCCTGGAAGGCGCGGTGATGAAGCGCCCGAAACTCCTATTCCTCATTACCGAGGATTGGTTCTTCCGCTCCCATTTCCTGCCGATGGCGCGGCGCGCGGTCGCGGATGGCTACGATGTCGTTGTTGCGGCGCGTCTGTCCGGCGCCCTGGACGCCATCGACGGCGTGCGCGTGGTCGACACGCCATTCCCGCGCGGCTCGCTCAGGCCCTGGGTGGTCGGGCGGCAAGTCGCGCATCTGCGCGCGCTGCTGGCGCAAGAGCAGCCTGACATCGTCCACGCCATCGCATTGAAGCCGATTGCATTGCTGATCTTGTCGCACGCGCACGGCGTGGCGCGTGCGATGGCCGTAACCGGGCGCGGCTACATCGCGGGCGGCCGCTCACTCTCAGCCGTGGTGATTCAGTGGCGTTTGCAGCGGATGTTGCGGCGCGCGCTCAGGCAGCCGCGTACGCTTCTTCTGGTCGAGAACGAAGCTGACCGGCGCTGGGTCGCCGGCTGCGCCAGCGAACACCTGCTGGCCAAGACCGTTCTCCTGCCCGGCGCCGGCGTCAATCCTGACGCATATGTAGCGGCGCCGGAGCCGCAGGGCCCGATCGTTGTGGGCGTCGCCGCGCGGCTGATCGCCTCGAAGGGCATCGACCTGGCGGTCGCCGCTGTACGTCGGCTGCGTCAGAGCGGGCGTGACATCGAGTTGCGCATTGCCGGAGCGGCGGACGAACAGAACCCGGATCACGTCAGCGCCGAAACGATTGCAAGTTGGCAGGCCACGCCGGGCGTGACGCTCTGTGGCCATGTCAGCGACATCAGTGCATTCTGGGCGCAGGCGCATATTGCCTGCTTGCCGTCTCGCGGCGGTGAAGGTCTGCCGCGTTCGCTACTTGAGGCGGCCGCATGCGGGCGTCCGATCGTGACCACGCTGACACCGGGCTGCGCTGATCTCGTCCGCCACACTGAAAGCGGTTTGGTGGTCCCGGTAGGCGACGTCGATGCACTCGCGGAAGCGTTGCAGCGCCTCGCGCTTGACGCTCATCTGAGGCGGACGTTTGGCGCTGCGGGTCGGCTGCGTGTGATCGCCGGCTACACCGAAGCCCACGTCGCGGATGCGGTGTCGCAAGCCTGGCGCCGCCTTTTGAATGACCAGGGGCGTGAACCATGAGTTCGCGCATTGTCCTCCAATATCTGGGCCGGCGCGGCGCCATGGCGCGATTCACGTTCGACTTCGCGCGCGCGATGGCAAAAATCGATGCGGTTGAGTGCACCGTTATCATCGCACGCGACAACGCGTTCGCCGAAGCGATTGCAGCATTGCCGGGACGGCTTGCTGCGGTGGAGCTGTTCAGGCACGACGGCGGCGCTGTGTTGGAGGCGTGGCGGCTCGGAGCGGTGCGGCGCGCGCTCGAAGACGCGTATCGGAGCGCGCGCGCCGACATTGTCGTCGAACTCATGCCGCATGTCTGGTCGCCATTGTTGGACGACCTGCCCGCGCGCGTGGGGGCGCGCCGGGCCGCGATTATCCATGACTGGCGCGGCCACCCTGGTGACATCACAGCGCTCGCGACGCCTTGGCTCAACCGCTCTGCGTTGCGCGCCGACCGGATTGTCACGTTGAGCCAAGCCGTCGCTGGGCAAATTGCCGCCGATCGACGCGATCTGGCGGATAGGATTGTTGCTCTGTTTCATCCTGATTTTCCCCGCGCGATAGCGCCACGAGCGGCGGGCGTGGAGGGACCGATGCGTGTGTTGTTCATAGGGCGTCTACATGCCTACAAGGGCCTCGACCTGTTTGTTGAAGCCGCTGAACGGGCTGCCAAACGAGGCGTGCCGTTGGCGATCGAAGTGGCGGGCGCTGGCGACATCGCCCGACTGCGGCGAGGTCTGAGCGCGTTGGGCGCCCGCGTCACCAATCGTTGGCTGAGCGAGGCCGAGATCGATGCCGCTCTGGCGCGGTGCGACGTCGTCGCTGCGACCTATCGCGAGGCAAGCCAGTCGGGGGTTGTCGCCTTAGCTTTTGGTGCAGGACGCGCAGCCATCGTTACGCCGGTCGGCGCCCTGCCGGAGCAGGTGAAACATGGCCATACCGGGTTCGTCGCGGCCCGTGCCGATGCAGAGGCTATCTGTGAGGTTCTGGCGGCGCTCGCGGCGGATC
This sequence comes from Hyphomonadaceae bacterium, assembly GCA_019753175.1. Taxonomy (GTDB): domain Bacteria; phylum Pseudomonadota; class Alphaproteobacteria; order Caulobacterales; family Aquidulcibacteraceae; genus Vitreimonas. The sequence continues at coordinate 129,208 of JAIELK010000019.1, read as the reverse complement.
GCGCGCTGCTTTCGATGATGGAGGCGAATGTGCAGCGCGAAGCGCCGTCACGCTCGATGGCGACGTTTGCGCGTGCGCTTGTAGCGGCGCTGCGGTGCTAAGAAACCGGAGCGGGAGAGGGCCCCCGCTCCGATCCTCTGTGTAGCTTTGTGCGGCCTAGAGTTCGCGCCCGATCGTGAACACGATGCTCGAGTCGTAGCTCGACGGGCCGAACGTGTAGTTTTCGATGTCGGACCCCGCGTCGATGTCTGTGTCGTGATAGCGAAGATCCAGTTGGAAGCCGTGCATGGCGTGCGAGACGCCGACGTTCCAGGTGCTGTAATCGTCTTCCCCAACGCCGCCGAAAGCGGTCAGATCTTCGATCGTTTGGTTGCCGAACGCGCCAGAGATGGCGAGCGCATCGTTGACCGCGAACTCGGCGTTAACTTCATAGTAGAGCGCGTCGCCGCTCTCACCGTAGTTCTCAGGCGACCAGTAGACCGCGCCGCCAACAGAGAGCTGTTCGGTGAGGCCGTAAGAGCCCGCGCCCTTCAATTCGAAATAGTCCAGCTCGCCGTCATCATCGCTCGCACTGGGATAGAAATAGCCGATGACGCCAAAGTCCCACGTGACGGGACCAGTGGTCGGCGTCCAACCGGCATAGAGGTCGAGTTCCATGCCTTCCACGACGCTGGACCCCCAAACGCCGGCGTAGAACTGCTCCGAGGCCCAGTCGAAACCGCCTTGGATGGCCGGGCCGCTGTCCGACAACGAAACGCCGCGGAACACATAGTCCGTCGTCAGTGAGATATTCGCGGTGACCTCGGCATGCGCCGCCCCTGCACCTGCGAACGTGGCGCCCGCCAACATCGCTGCACCCATCATAGTCTTCATGCCCGCTGCTCCCTGTGAACGGCTTTAGAATCCCTTTGTCGCGACGCTAGGGTCACGGTCCCGAAGGTAAGGTTAACGAGCTTTTTGGCCGGTGTCTCGCGACCAGCGCCTGCAATGGCCAGGTGTGGCGAGTATGCAACCGGGAGGGGGTGAACCGCGCCGGAAATCTCGGGGGCCAGGCTTGTTAATTGCCGTCGACCCGGTTCAAGTGGGACCGCGACGCGGGGGACAGTGTTTTGGACGTTTGGATTCAGATCGGCGGCGGCCTCGCGTTGCTTGCCCTTGGCGGCGAAGCCGTTGTGCGCGGCGCCGTGGGGGTTGCCCGCCGTCTCGGCGTGTCGGAGCTGCTGATTGGCCTTACCCTAGTCGGTTTCGGCACCTCGACACCGGAGTTGCTGACCAGCGTCAACGCTGCTTTGGCGGGGTCATCGGGCATCGCGGTCGGCAACGTCGTCGGTTCCAACATCGGGAATATCCTGCTGATTTTCGCCATCGTCATGCTGGTGCGCCCGGTCAGCGTTGCGCCCGCTACGATCCGCCGAGACGGATACATCATGATCGGGGTGAGCGTTTTGTTTGTCGCGGTGGCCACGCTGGTGGGCGAGCTGCCGCGCTGGGTCGGCGGCGCGTTCTTGATCGGGCTGATCGCGTACATTGCGTTCACATTCCTTGCGGAGCGTCGCCATACCGACGAGCCAAACACGTCGGCCGAACTTCATGTTGCCGAAGTGCAGCCGCACGATCCCGGGAAGCCCTCGTTGTGGGTGTCGATTGCGTTCGCGCTCGGTGGGCTTGCTCTGTTGATTTTCGGCGCCGATCTGCTGGTCCGGGGCGCGATCACACTGGCCCAGTTGGCCGGCATGTCGGAAACGGTGATCGGCTTGACCATCGTTGCCGTTGGCACGTCGCTGCCGGAATTGGTGGCGTCGCTTGCGGCGGCACTGAAGGGCCGCTCCGACGTCGCTGTCGGCAACATCGTGGGCTCCAACATCTACAACATCCTGGGCATCCTAGGCCTCACGGCGTTGATCCAGCCGGTGCCGGTGCCAGCCGACATGATATGGCGCGATTGGTTTGCGATGCTTGCGGCTGCCGTCGTGCTTGTCTTCGTCGCGTTGCGTTTCGGACGTTTCGGACGCGCGCTCGGACTGTCGTTCATCGCCGCCTATGCCGTGTATTCATATTTCCTGGTGAATCCGCAGGCATTGCCGGGCGGCGGCTAGAGCGTTACCTCGGCTGAATGAACACGCTCACTCAACTCGGCCGCGCAACGGCCATTCCGGACAGCCCGGCAGAGGCCGTGCTCGAACGCGCCCCCAATCCGCATCCGGGCGCGCTCTACCTGGCGCGCTTTACTGCGCCCGAGTTCACCTCAATCTGTCCGGTCACGGGCCAGCCTGATTTCGGCGTGCTGGTGCTGGATTACGCGCCCAAGGATTGGATCGTCGAGAGCAAGAGCTTGAAACTTTTCCTGCAGAGCTTCCGCAATCACGGCGCCTTCCACGAAGACTGCACCATCGCTGTGGCCAAGCGCGTGATAGACGCCATCGATCCCGCATGGCTCCGCATCGGCGGTTACTGGAATCCGCGCGGGGGCATGCCGATCGACGTGTTCTGGCAAACCGGCGCGCCGCCACAAGGGTTGTGGCTGCCCGATCAGGGCGTGCCGCTTTATCGTGGACGCGGCTAGCGCCATGTGGCGCCGAAGCGCCCGAATTCCCATGTAGGTGCGGTCAGCGGGCCTTAAGGAGTTTGGAGCACGGTAATGTTCTTCTGGTTTCTGGTGGCGGTGGGCGTCGTCGTCGCGTTGACCCTGGTCGGCGCCATGATGACCCGGCGCAATCCTGACACCGCATGGGAGCGGAAGGAGGACAACGCAATCCTCCCAGGCGAATTCCACTAGCGCTTTTGCTTGCCTAAGGGCGCGGCAGGCGGCTTTATGGTCGCCGGAGGAGAGCGTTGCTTATTCGCCGCGCCGTTGCTCGTGATGCCGACGCCATCGCCAAGCTCGCCAAGGCGGCGGCGGCGGAAGAGGGCTGGCCGGCGGGGCTCGACGTGGATCGGGTGCGTGCGCATGGCTTTGGACCAACCTCCTTGTTTGAAGTATGGCTGGCGCAGGAGAGGCCCAACGGGGCGATGATCGGCCAGGCCGTGATCACCAAGAGCTATGACTTCCGGCGCGGCGTCCCGAGCGTGACGCTGTGTGAACTCTACATCGCGCCCGAGCAGCGCCGCGGCGGGCTGGCGCGCAAGCTGATGTCGGCGGTGGCGCAGCGTGCGCGGGAGATCGGCGCGCGCGAACTTGCCATCACCACCGGCGTTGAGAACGAAGTGGCGCAGCGTTTCTTTGCGGCGGTTGGGGCCAAGCCGCAGCAGGCGGCGGTGTTCATGATGTCGGCCGACGGCATCGAATGGCTGGCGGCTGAGGGGCTCTGAGCGCTCAAGCCGCCTTTTGAACGAAAATGCTTCCCGCGCTGTAGCCCGCGCCGAACGAGCAGATGAGACCCTTGTCGCCTGCCCTGAGATCGCTTGAGTGCAGATGGAAGGCGATGATCGAGCCGGCGCCGGCGGTGTTTCCGTATTGGTCGAGCACCGTGGGCGCTTCGTCCTGGCTGGCTTCGTGACCGAGCACGCGCTCGGCGATCAGGCGATTCATGTTGGAATTGGCCTGGTGCAGCCAAAGCCGGCGCATGTCGGCTGGCTTTAGCCCAAGCTCCGACATGTGCTGCAGGATCATGTCCGACACCAGCGGCACCACTTCCTTGAACACCTTGCGGCCCTGTTGCGTGATCAGCTTGTCGGGATCGTCGCGGTGAGCCTCATCACACCGATTGAGGAAGCCGAAATTGTTGCGGATGTTGTTGGAGAATTGTGTCTTGAGCTTGGTGCCCAGGATCGCCCAGGCGCCGGCAGGGGCGATCTCCGCGCGCTCGACCAGCACAGCGACGGCGGCGTCGCCGAAAATGAAGTGCGTCTCGCGATCGCGGAAGTTCAGATGCCCCGTGCAGAGCTCTGGATTGACCACCAGCACCGAGCGGGCGTGGCCAGCGCGCACGATGTCGGTCGCGTTCTGGATCGCAAACGTCGCCGACGAACACGCGACGTTCATGTCATAGCCGAAACCGCCGGCGCCAAGCGCCTGCTGCACTTCGATCGCCAACGCCGGATAGGGCCGTTGCAGCGACGAGCACGAGCAGATCACAGCGTCGACATCGGCGGCATCGCGGCCGGCGCGTTCGAGCGCCTGCGTGGCCGCCTTGACCGCAACTTCCGCCATCAGCGAAATCTGGTCGTTGGGACGCTCGGGGATGATCGGGACCATGCGGTCGACATCGAGCGAGCCCTTCTTATCGAGCACATAGCGGTGCTTGATGCCAGAGGCCTTCTCGATGAACTCGACGCTTGAGAGCTGCAGCGGCGGCGTCAAGCCCGCCGCGATTTCGGTCGCGTGCTCGGCGTTATGCCGCTCCACAAAGGCATTGTAGGAGGCGACCAGCTCCTCGTTGGTGATGGAATTGGACGGCGTCCAAAGCCCGGTCGCGGATATGACGACGCTCAATGTGTTCCCTCGCGCCACTCTCAGGGGGTCAGGGCGTTCGCGTTAGACCCGGGGGCCAGGGGGCGTCAATCGGCCCGGTCAGCGGTCGCCGTGGGTTGTGGGAGCAGGAGCCATGCCGGCGGATCAAGGCGGACCTCGCGGCCGCCAGCGGTCAACACCTCCGCGGCGAGAGCCCGGTCCAAGCGCAGCAAGGCCATCGCCCGGCCCGTTCGGCCGCTGCGGACGGTCCCGATCTCGGCGTCGCCGGCCAGGATCGGCGCGCCAAAGGGCGGCGCTGGGCCCTCGAACGCCACGGGACAGAACTTCTTGCGGGTCGTCGCGCGCCGTTTCATCCGGCTGACGTTTTCTTGCCCGACGAAGCAGCCCTTGTGGAAGGCGACGGCGTTCAGCTCTTCGAGCAGGGCTTCAAGCGCAAACACCTCCTCCGGCGCGGCGTCGCGGGCGAGATCGGGCACGCCGAGCGCGAGCAGGCGCGCGCGATAGGCGTCATCGCCGCTCCGCGCATTGCTGTGCGCATCAAGCTGGCGCCAACCAATGGCTGCAAGACGCGGATCGGGTCGGGCGCCGTCGATGGCGCTGTCGCTAGCGAAGACCGCGTGCGTTTCGCTGACATCGGCAAGCACTGCGTTTGCACGCAGCTTATACATTGAGAGCCGGCGCAGGAGGTCGGCGCCGCGCGCGGGGTCGACATCGAGCAGAGCGCCGCCTTGCGCGCGCGCCCACAAAAACATGTCGGCGATGAGCTTGCCCTGCGGGCTCAAGAGCGCTGCATAGAGCACGCCCGCTTCATCCAGCCGCTCCAAGTCCTGCGTCAGCAGGTTCTCCAAGAAGGCCCGCGCATCGGGGCCGGTCACCTCGATCAACGTGCGCTGGAGTCGATGGGCCGCGGTCATGCCGCATTGAGATGGACGCCGCCGCGTCCCACCGCAAGCAGCGCGTTGACCCCCCGTTTACCGGGCATGCGCCTTATCGCGGCGAATGGCTTCGGTTCTGTTCCTCGCGCCCGGCGATCTTGGCGAAACGGTTCTGGCGACTGGCGCGCTCGGCCACATCTTGGAGGCGGGCGACCGCCTGACCGTCGCCGCTGGCGATGAAGCCGCGCCACTGTTCCGCGCCGCCCCAGCGCGAACTGAGTGGCTGGAGGAACGCCGCGCCGCCACGGCGGGCCTATCGGCGCTGCTTCAGGGCGAGGCCTACGACATCGTCATCGACGGGCGCCGTGACTGGGCTGGGCGCGTGTTTCCGGCGCGCCGCCGCGTGGCGCGGCGTGCAGGCGCGGTACTAAGGCACCGTGCCGAGGAATGGGCTGAGGCTGTCGGCGCTGCGCGAGCCCTCGCGCCGACGCTCTGGCTGGATGCGGACGCGCGCTTGGCGGCTGAAAGGTACGCGCCTGCCGTTGGCGCGCCGCTCTTGGTCTTGGCGCCGGGCGGCGTCTCGGAAACCAAGCGCTGGCCGTGCGAGCGGTTCGCCGCGGTGGCGCGGCGCTTGATCGACGGGCCGCTCGCCGAGGCCGCGATCGCGGTGATCGGCGCGGCTGCGCGCGACGCCCCCGTAACCGAAGCGATCGCGCGAAGCTTGGATGCCGACGGCGTCCAAGCCACCGACTTGGGGGAGGGGCTCGATCTCCTCGCCGCGGGCGCCCTGATGGAGCGCGCCACGCTGGTCATCGGCAACGACAATGCGCTCACCCACATCGCCGCCGCCGCCGGTGCGCCGACGCTGACCCTGTTCGGCCCCACCGACGAGCGCGTGCGCGCGCCCTATGGTCCCCGGGCGCGAGCGTTGCGCGGGCGCCGCTTCGAAGAGGCGTTCGCGGCCGCCGACCTGGATTCCGGGGCCGCGATGCGCGATGTCAGCACCGACGCAGTGGAAGCGGCCGCGCTCGACCTGCTCAATGCCGGAGGCTGGAGATGAGCAGGCTGGAGATGCGCAGGCCCGACGACTGGCATGTGCATCTGCGCGACGGGCCAATGCTGGCAGCCGTCGTCGCCTACACCGCACGCCAGTTCGCGCGTGCGATCGTGATGCCGAACCTTGACCCGCCGGTCACTACGGTCGCGGCGGCTGAGGCGTACCGGGCGCGGATTGTCGCCGCGCTGGAGCCGGGGCTCTCCTTCACGCCGCTGATGACCTGTTATCTTACTGACGACATCGACACCGCCGAGGTCGAACGCGGGTTCGCAAACGGCGTGTTCACGGCGTGCAAGCTCTATCCCGCGCATGCCACCACCAATTCCAGCCACGGCGTCACCGACATACGCAACATCTATCCGGTGTTGGAGACGATGCAGCGCATCGGCATGCCGCTTCTGCTGCACGGCGAGGTGACGGACAAACACGTCGACATTTTCGACCGCGAAGCCGTGTTCATCGAGCGCATCCTGTCGAGGCTGATCGCCGACTTCCCCGCGCTCAAGATCGTGCTGGAGCACATCACCACGGCGGAAGCCGCCGCCTTCTTGGGCGAGGGCCCGGCCACATTGGCGGCGACGATCACGCCGCATCACCTCGACTTCAATCGCAACGCCATGTTCGAGGGCGGCATCCGTCCGCACTTCTATTGTCTGCCGGTGGCGAAGCGCGAGCATCATCGCCTGGCGCTGCGCAAGGCCGCGGTGTCGGGTTCGCCGAAATTTTTCCTCGGCACGGACTCAGCGCCGCACGCGATCGGCGCCAAGGAATCGGCCTGCGGCTGCGCCGGTATTTTCAACGCGCCGCATGCACTCGAGAGCTACGCCAAGGTGTTCGAGGAAGAGGGCGCGCTCGACCGGCTTGAAGCTTTCGCCTCGGAGTTCGGCCCGCGCTTCTATGGCCTGCCGCTCAACGAGCAACGCATCACGCTCGAACGCGCGCCGCAAGCCGTGCCGGCACGCATCGGCGCGGCGGGCGCCGAGATCGTGCCGTTCCATGCGGGAGAGACGCTGGAGTGGCGATTTGGGTGCGTCGCGGGGTAGGGGACAACGCTAGGTGAAATCGCAGCTTTTTCTGTGTATCGCCGGGAACAGACATCAGCCTTGTTGCGGTCTCGACATCAAGAAGTGCGAGAATAGTCTGTCGGCCAGACCTTCAAGAATGCGACCACGCGCGTTGAGCGCGTAATCAGCATCAAAACCCGAATGAACGACTTCATCGCGTAGCCGCTCCACTATATCATCAATTTCATCAAGGGTGAGCGCGAGTTCGCGACCTTGCGGAGCGGCTTCGCGGGACAACCTCGCAAGCGCAGGCGGCATGTTGGCTATCGCACTGAGCAAGAGAACTTCCGCATCCGTAAGCCGGACTGGAATTTTGGTCTCGGCGTTCATGCAACCCCTTTACCATCGAGACCGCCATGTCCGCTTCAGAAGCCGACTGGCGTCTCACCCGAACCCCTTCCGGTACAACTCCGCATCCGCTTCCGTAAAGCAGCAGAACACCACGCGCGTCACGCCCGCCGCTTCCGTCAGCGCTTGTTCGCATGACGCAATTGCGATCGCGCAAGCAAAGCCGCGCGGCCAGCCGAAATTGCCGGTGCCCAGGCACGGAAACGCTATCGAGGCGAGAGCATGCTCGTGCGCGAGCTTGATCGCGCCCATATAGCAGCGCGCCAGCCCCGCGACCTTCGCGCCTTCCTCACCCTCCGACCACACCGGCGCGGCGGTGTGAATGATGTGGCGCGCCGGCAGCGCAAAGCCCGGTGTCAGCACCACGCCGCCGTCGTCCAGCGGCGCCAGCTTAGAGGTGTGCTCGGTGAGCTCGGCGCCCGCCGCCGCGCGGATGGCGCCGTCGACGCCCGTCCCTGGCGCCAGCTGGCGATTGGCGGCGTTGACGATGGCGTCGAGCGCGAGCGTCTCGATCCGGCCGACGATCACTTCGAAGGGCGCATCCATGCGCATGGTTTACGGCAATTCATGCAAATTGTCGCGACGGGATTTGGCGAGACGCCCGTTTGTCTGGGGGCAAGGGAACGAACACGAGGGACGTCATGTCAAGAACCACAAAACTGGCCGCGTTGGCGGCCGTTGCTTTGATCGCGTTGCCGGTCGTCGCTATTGCAGGCGACGCCGATGCGCGCGAACGCCGCGCCCGCGGCTCGGTCGAGACTGCGCGCGGAACCTATCAGGGCGAAGCCTCGACCGTGCGCCAACGCGGCCAGCGCACGCGCGACGCGACGATTACAGGGCCGAATGGCGGCCAGCGCACCGTGCATGACGAGCAGAACTGGAATCGCCGGGAGGGCGTCTACACCCGCGACCGCACCACCATCTTCAACGACGGCACGCAGCGCACGCTCGACACCGATGTGCTGCGCACCGGGCGGGGCACGTACTCCGCCAGCCGCGAGGTCACCGGCCGCAACGGCGAAACGCGCGTGCAGACCGGCGACTTCACCCGCACCCGCACCGAGAACGGCCGCACGCTGACCGGCGACATCAACACCAGCAATCACGGCCAGATCGATTATCAGCGCAATATCTCCCGCGAAGACGGCGTGCGTAGCGTCAACTCGTCAGCGACGTTTGAGGACGGCACGTCGATCACCCGCGCCTCGACCGGAAGCTGCGACGCAGGAACTTGTACGTCGCAGGGCCTCGTCACCAACCGCAACGGCGGGCAGACCAGCTGGGACGCTTCGCGCACCCGCACCGAAAACAGCGCGATCCGCGAGCGCGACATTACCTATGCCGACGGCACGACCCGCTCGATCGATTATGAGCGTATCGGCAATGGAGACGGAACCGGCGTTATCAATCGCTCCGTCACTGGGCGCAACGGCGAGACCCGCACCCAGACCGGCGAATACGAGATCGACCGCACGCCCTGACTTCCTCCAGGTCGCGCGTCCCCAGCGCGCGCCGCTCGAGCGGCCCGGCGCCCCCCGCCGGGCCGCTCTTTTTTCGTCCCCCTCGCGCGGCCATATTGCACGTATGCATGGCCGCAACCGCATGACGCTTTGGGAGCGACGCCCTCTGACAGATGGCGAAGTCGCGCTCGGCCGTGGCGTGTTCGACGATGAGATCGACTGGCCGCGCGTGCGGGTGGCGCAAGGGCCGCCCTTGACCTTCGCCGCCATGGTGCCGCTCGGGCGCACGATCTGGTTCTCACGCTGGCGCGCCGCGCGCGACTTTGCGGACACTGACCTAGACGAGCAGGGTTGGTTTGTGCACGAGCTCATGCATGTCTGGCAGGCTGAGCGCGGCGTGGTGCTGGCAGCGAGCAAACTCAGCGCGCTGGGACGAAAGGCGTATCGCTACAAGGCTGAGCTTGGGCTGAAGCTCACGCACTACAACATTGAGCGCCAGGCCGAGATTGCGCGACATCTATTCTTGTCGCGCGCCGACATGCACGAAGACGGCATGCCGCCGCGTGATTGGCTGGAACAGATTTGGGCGGCGCGATCTAAGGGGCGGGCGTCCGCAACGTGAACTCACCAGCGCGCACGCGCTCGGGCAATGTCGTGCAGAACTCCGCCACCGGCGTTTCGCCAAAGCGGTCGACCATGTCGGCGAGCGCGGCGTAGATCGACACCGACGCCACCTCTTCAGGCGCCGCGCCTTCGGCCAAAGCCTGTTCCCAAGCATTGATAATTAGTTCGAGCGCCCGGTGCTTCAAATCGCTCATCATCACTCCGCGTATCTGGCGCTCAAGGCTTGCGCGACGCGCAGGCCGCGCGCGCGCAGCTCTGCCTCCATCTGCTGGGTGGTGATGTCGCAGACGGGAAAGCGCGCTTCTTCGGTGCGATAGCCGCGGTTGAAACCTTCGACCAAGAGCGCGTTGTAACGCTGTTCGCGGTCGATCACGCCGCGCATGTAATTGCGCCAGCGCTGGTTGTCGCGGCCCTCGCAAAGGATCCGCAGATAGTGCGCGCCGCCTAGAATTTCGGACAGCTCGACCAGCTGGCCGCGATACCATTCCTCGCCCCGCTGTTGCGGCGGTGCAGCGGGTTGTTGTTGCTGTGCAAGCGCGGGCGCGGTCAGCAGACCGGCGGCCAAAAGAGCGCATCCGATGACGCGTAACACCATGGGTGTGCGCTACCCAGCAATGAGGGCGGGAGTGTGGAGGCGGTTCATGCGGCGCGAACCGATGGAGCCCGACCGGCCCACGGCTGGGCCCGCTCCAACTCGTAGGCCAGCTCCAGCAGCATGCGTTCGCGACCGGGCGCGGCGGCGAACTGGATGCCAATCGGCAGCCCGCCCTGCGACCAGCCAAGCGGCACGCTCATCGCCGGCGCGCCGGCAACATTCTGCAGCGGCGTGTAGCCCACATAATCGGTCACCCGCGCGAAGCCTTCGGCCATGCCCAGCGTCGGCGCAATTTCGCCCAGCGGCAGCGGCGGCTTCGACACCACGGGGGAAAGCAGCACGTCGACATCGCTGAAAAACGCCGCATAGCGTGCTTCCACGTCGCGCAAGCGGCGGATCGCGGCAGCGAGCGCTTGCGGCCCTTGCTCTTGGTAATGGCGCGCCAAGTCGAGTGTCAGCGGCTCCAGCAATTGGTCGAGCGGCGCGCCGCCCGCGTTCGCCTGCACCAAGCTGACCACCTGCGCTGCGCCTTCGGCCCAGAGCAGGATGAAGTCGCGCGAGAATTGCTCGCCGTCGAGGTCCGGCCGCGCTTCCCGCACGTCGTGGCCAAGCGAACGGCAGAGCTCCGCCGCAGCTTCGGTCGCGGCGCGGACTTCCGGATCGGGTTCGCGGCCGCGGAAATCGGGCACGTTGAGCGCGATGCGCAGGCGCTGCGTGTTCGGTCCTTCGACCACGCCGACCGGTGCGAACGCCGCGCCATCGCCGCTGCGTTCCACCACCGCGAGAAACGCGGCGCTGTCGCGCACGCTCAGGCTGACGCACCCATTGACAGAGATCGGCAGGGCTTCCGTATCGCCTGGCACCGGCTGGGTGCGATTACGCGATGGTTTGAGCCCGAACACGGCGTTGCATGATGCCGGGATGCGGATCGAGCCGCCGCCATCGCTGGCATGCGCCATCGGCACGACTCGCGCCGCCACGGCGACAGCCGCACCCCCTGACGAGCCGCCGCACGAGCGCGTCACGTCCCATGGGTTCTTGGTGGCGCCGCCGAGCAGGGGTTCGGTTGTCGCCGTCAGCCCAAACTCCGGCGTCGTCGACTTGCCGAAGGACACCAGGCCCGATGCGAGCACGGCGTCCATGAAAGGCGGCTGCGCGTCGGCGATATTGTTGGCGAAGGCGCGGCAGCCATAGCGCGTGGGTTGGCCGACAACCGGCATCAGGTCCTTGATTAGGGTGGGCACGCCGGCAAAGGGCCCCGCCAGTGTCTGCGCCGCACGCTCGCGCGCGTCATCGTAAGTCGGCGCGGCGATGAAGTTGAGTTCGCCATTGACCCGCTCAGCGCGCGCAATCGCCGCTTCGAGCGCTTCAATCGCGGTGATGTCGCCAGCACGGACCGCGGCGGCGACGCCCGTCGCGTCGAGCGCGCCCAAAGCATCGCTAGAATCGCCGCGCGGCTGGCAGGCGGCGGCCAGCCCGGCGGCGGCGGCGCTTGTTGCCATCAACGCCCGACGCGAGAGCCCTTCGTTCATGCGCTTCCCCTTATGTGTTTGTCCCGTCATTTGCGGCCAATTGCCGGTGAGAGCAAGCGCTTGCCTTCGCGGCAGGGACCGGTCAGAGCGAGCCCCATGACGAGGATGCGCGCCGATTTGCTGCTGCTTACGAAGGGGCTGGTCGAAAGCCGCGCCAAGGCGCAGGCGGCGATCGCCGCTGGCGGCGTGCGAGCGAACGGCGCGGTCGTCGCACGCGCGTCCGATCTCGTCGACGCAGAGGCATCGCTGGAGGTGGCGCCGCCGCATCCCTGGGTGTCGCGCGGCGGCGTGAAGCTGGCGCACGCGCTCGATGTTTTTGGCGTCGACCCTGGCGGACGCACGTGTCTCGACATCGGCGCCTCGACCGGCGGCTTTACGGAGGTGCTCCTGAACCGCGGGGCAAATCGCGTCTACGCCGTTGATGTCGGCCACGGCCAGATGCATCCCTCTTTGCGCGACGATCCCCGTGTCGTGATGTTGGAACGCACCGATGCGCGGGCGCTGACGCGTGATCATGTCCCTGACCTGCCGTCTCTGATCGTATGCGACGTAAGCTTCATCGGGGCGGCCAAGGCGCTTGATGTTCCGCTGTCGCTTGCCTCGCCTCAGGCCGAGCTGATCGCGCTGATCAAGCCTCAGTTCGAGGCAGGGCCAGGCGCGCGCAAGGGCGGCGTGTTAAGCGAGACGCGTGCGCGTGAAGCGGCGGAAGCTGCAATTGCTGCGCTCGATGGGCTTCACGGCTTCACACGCGTCGATGCAATTGCATCGCCCATTCTCGGCGGCGACGGGAACCAAGAGTTTTTGTATTTCGCGAGTCGGTGAGCCCCCGACTGGGCGCCGCGCACGTTCTCGACAAAGAGTCTCACCGATCCAAATGCGCGTCCAAAAAGTCGAGAAATACCCGCCAATCCGCGGTCGAGACGCCATGCAGGCCCGAACGGGCGTAGAAGGCGATACGCCCCGCGTGGTTGGGGGCGCGCATGTCCGTGCCGGCCAAGCCTTCGACGCCATAGAGATCGTACACCTGGTCGGCGGCTTGCGCTGCGACCCAAGCGCCGAGCGGATCAGCCCAGGCGTCGCGTGTCGCATTTCCCAGCAATAGCGGTCGCGGCGCGATCAGCGCGATGAGTTGATGCTGATCGAGCATCGCGTGGCTGTCGGTCGCTCGCACGTAGGCAGGCGGGAACCAGTGCGGATATTCTTCCATCATGCCGGTGGCGCCTTCACCCGCGTCGCTGCGATTGAGTGAAGCGCCGCCACGACCGGACTGATGCGATATGATGGCGGCAAACCTGCGATCCATGGCGCCCGCAAGCAGTGCAGATTTGCCGTTGCGCGAATGACCCCAGATCGCGACCCGACCCGCATCGACGCGGGCGTCGGCTGCGAGCACATCGTACGCTTGGCTGTACAGCCACGCCCAAGCGGCGATGGCCCCGGCGTTCTCGGCCTCATCGCCATAGAGCTGCGCAAGGTTGCCGCGCGCGACTTCAGGCTCGTCTGCGACGATATCGCCGGCATAGTACAAGGCGACGCCGTAACCGCGTTCCAGCAAGTCCTCGAACGGCGGGCCGTTGATGTAGCGGCCAAACACACCTTCGATCAGCGGAAACATCCAGCGATCGTCACAGGCCGGAAATGCGGGGGTCAGCGGCCCGGCTACGGTGTCGGGCGGGTCGCGGAGAGCGGCGCGATTGCCGCAGAAGGTCTGCATGATGACGAGCGGAACTGGCCGATCGCTGCGCGGCAGCACCACAAGCATGTTGAAGTGCAAGGGGCGATCTTCGCTGCCGACACCGACACTCCATTGCTCCACCATCGCCAGTGCATCGAGTTCCGGGACGCCAACTGGCTCGCTGAGAATCAACCGCGCCGGCGCGACGTGTTGCGGGTATGGGCCGTACACGTGTTCGGCAAACGCCCGGCGCAACAACGGCGCGCGCCGCGTTTCCCAGTCTTCGATACTGGTGACTTCCGGGTCGGGGCCGTATGCGCCCAGCACAGAGGGCGGCGCGGGCGGCGCTTGCGCGGGATCGAGTTTCACCACGGGCAGCATGGTGGAACAACCCACCAGCAGGCCGGCGATCAGGGCGATGACGAGGCCGAGTCCGATCCAACGCATGATGCTCCCCCTGGGGGAGCTTCAAGCACAGCGATGCGTTCATGGCGAGACGCGATCACCCACCCATTCCCGGACTGGGCGCTTACGCGACCAATCCGGGAGCGACGCAGCGCGTGCCTATGAGCGCCGCACGCTGCGGCAGAGTTCGCCCTCGGCGTCGCTCAGCACCAAGCGGGCGCGATAGCGTGCGCCGCGATCCAAGCTGAGTTCAGCGCTACCGAGCATTTCACGCTGGCCTGGCGCCAGACTGAAATCACCGCCTTGGACAATGTCGGACGAGCCGGCCGCATCGGTTTTGGTCAGCACGAACTCGTATTGCCCGGAGATTGGCGCAAAGCCGTCGGCGATCGCATCGAAGCGCACGCCGTCGGCGGTGCGGACGGTGCGAATGGCGCACTCTATCGGTGCGACTGTCACCTGCACGGGCGCCTCGGCTGGTGTCGCTTCAACGCTGTAAGCAGCGGCCGCGGCGGTGGATGCGAGAGGCGAGGCTTGTTCGCTACGCGCTGCAGCGCCGCAAGCGGTTGCGGCGACGAGAGCCGCCACGGCGAGGACGATTTTGTTCATCGTAACCTCCATTTGAGGAAAAAGAGCGGAAGGGCGCTGGGGGGAGGGGCGCCCTTCCGCAACACAAGGCTCGTGGACGTTACTCGCCTTGCACAACGACGGTGATGTTGCCGGTGCCGCGCTGAGTGACATTGGCGTTCTGATTGTTGCCGACCTGGATGATCGCCGAGGTGTTGTCGACGCCGACCTGGTCGGTCGTGGCGCGGCTGCCGTTGCCAATCTGCGCGACGCCGGCGACGTTGCCGTAGCCAGACTGATAGATGCGCGAGTTCAGGCGACGCCCATCTTGACCGGTGACGGCGAGGTTGTCGTCGCCATATTGCTCGGTCACGGCCTCGTTGCGCGTACCGCCTTGCTGCATCCGCAGGAAGTTGCGGCGGCCGTCTTGGATGGCGCGCGCGTAGTGGCTGCGGCCACTCTGGTCGATATTGGCGCGGTTATCTCGGCCTTGCTGCACCGAGGCGGCGCCATTGTCACGGCCCCACTGGCTGACGACGGTGCGGTTTTGCGCCGACGCTTCGAGGGCAAAGCAGGCCATCGCGGCGAAAGCGGCTGTGGCGGTAACGATACGGTTCATTGTGGTGCTCCCAGTTCCTGACGCGCCCTCATCGCGCTTCATGGGTCGATGATTAGCGCGCGCCTCCTGAGCGCAACTTGAACGGGCCTCTCAGAATGCAGCGAATGCGGCGCATAGGGTCTGGACGGCCCCGGGCGGTCATCGCAAAGCATCGCCGCCATGGACAGTTTGGAGGCGGTAGTCGACGCAATCCGGGCCTGCAGGCATTGTGCCGAGCGGTTGCCGCACGAACCGCGCCCGGTGGTGTGGGTGCAGGCCGACGCACGCATCCTGATCGTAGGGCAGGCGCCGGGCCGGCGCGTGCACGAAACCGGCGTTCCCTGGAACGATCCCTCCGGCGACCGGCTGCGCGAGTGGATGGGCATCGATCGCGCCCGTTTCTACGACAAACGCAACGTCGCCGTCGCGGCGATGGGCTTCTGCTACCCTGGCACGGTGAACGGCGCCGATCTCCCGCCGCGGCCGGAGTGTGCACCGATGTGGCGTCCGCGCCTGCTGCCCCTTCTGACGAACGTGCGTTTGACGCTGCTCGTCGGCCATTATGCACAGCGCTACCATCTGAAGGATGCGGTGAAGCTGACAGTGTCGGAGACAGTGAAAGGCTGGCGCGGCTATCCGCCAACGATTGTGCCCTTGCCCCATCCCTCGTGGCGCAATAGCGCTTGGCTCAAGCGAAATCGGTGGTTCGAAACCGAGCTAGTCCCGGCGCTGCGGCGTCGGGTGGGGGAGGTGCTGAAGCCATGAGCATCATGCCGAAATGGGGACGTGTGCTGATGTGCCTCGCTGCGCTCGCGCTCGCCGCGTGCGTGCCAACCGTACAGCGCGCGCGAAGCCCGCTTTCGGATTTTGTCGGCCCGCACTTCGATGCCGCCGGCGAGCGATTTGTGTCGTTCGACGGGACCGCGCTCGGGCTCTCTGCCTGGCTGCCGCCGGACGGGCGACAGCCTTCTACGGTGATCGTCGCGCTGCACGGCATGAACGATTACGCCAATGCGTTCTATCTCGCCGGTCCGTGGTTCGCAGAGCGCGGCGTCGCCCTTTACGCCTATGACGCGCGCGGCTTCGGCCGTTCGCCGCGGCGCGGCGTTTGGGGCGGCGAGCGGCTGATCACCGAGGATCTACGCACTGCCGTCGTGGTGGCGCGCCGCGCGCACCCCGGCGCACGCATCGCCGTTATGGGCGACAGCATGGGCGCGGCGACGGTAATGGCGACGCTAGGCGCCGAGAACGCCCCCGCGGTCGATCGCGTGTTGCTGGTGGCGCCCGGCGTTTGGGGTTGGTCGACGCTGCCCGACGCCTACGCGCTGACGCTCTGGGTCAGTGCGCACACCTTCCCGTGGCAGCCGGTGAAGCCGACCCGCAACATGCGCCCGCGCGTGTCGACGGATAATCGCGAAGCGCTCATCCGCGCCTCGCGCGATCCAAACATGATCTGGTCTACCCGCATCGACGCCGTTTACGGCCTTGTCACCCTGATGGAGCGCGCCACCGCCCGCGCGCCAAATCTCACCGGCGACGTGTTGTTCCTGGTTGGCGCGCGTGACGACATCATTCCGCGCCGTTCGGCTGAAACCGCCGCGCGCCGCTTGCCTGCAAGCGCGCGCACCGCACTTTACGAGAACGGCTTCCATTGGCTCTTACGAGACACGCAGCGCGAGGTGGTCTTCGCCGATATTCTGGCGTTCCTGGAGGACCCCACCGCGCCCCTGCCATCGCAGGCCCCGCCGCTCATTCCGCCCGCCCAAGCAAATCGTTAACGGGATTCGCTTAAGCTGGCGGGGCCATGGCCGTCGCCCTCAAGACCCTGCTCGACAAGCGAAAGCTCGCGCTGATGCGCGCGCGCTTCGCCGCTTGGTGGGAAGGCGAGGCGTTCGACGAAACCGCCGCGGCGGCCGAGATTGAAGCGCAGCTCGTCGCCGCCAACGACCGCACCGAGGGCGCTGACGACGCCCTCTTCGATGCACCACCCTTCGAACTGCCGCCTCGACTCGCAGCACTGTCCTTGCTCTGGGGCGACGATCATGTGCGGCCGATTCTGGAAACCGATGCGTTCGATCCCGCCGCTACAGGCTTGACGCCCGATGGCGTGCTCGCGTTGCTCGGCCCCGGCGTCGTCGGGCCGATCAAGGTGATTGCGCGGGCGCATCCAGGGCGCATCGAGGCGTTCGAGTGGCGCGAGGAGACCATCGACGCGCTCAGGCGCGGCGTGGCTACCTCGAAGCTCGACGCCAAGGTGAGCGTGACTCGCATCGATCTTGAAGCGCATGTGTTCACGCCGAACCGTTTCGACGCGATCCTGAGTGTGGATGACTTCGCCTATTGCAGTTATCCGCCGCACTTGGTTCAGCAGCTCATGAAGTCTTTGAAGCCGGGCGCCTGTGCGCTGGTCGAGTCCTATACCGGCCTACCGACGCGGGCGCTCGCTACGGCTTTCGCGTCGTCGTTCGCCGAGCCGCACATCCGCGCACACGGCGACCTGCGGCAGTTCTTCATTGATGTTGGTTTCTCGATTGAAGCCGATGACGATCTCACCGAGCCCTTCCTGACCGCCGCCAAGGACGGCTTCAAGCGTTTGAGCGAGCGGCTCGCCGATGCTGGCGACCTCGACGTTCTCACCGCGCGTGAGCTTGCCTGGGAAGTCGAAGCTTGGCGCGCACGCATGACGCTCTTGACGCAGCGCCGGCTCGAACGCCGCCGTTTCACGCTGCGCAAGCCTGGGACGATGGAGGCGCCCGACCGGCCGCGCGAAGCAGAAAGCCCGGAGGAGGCTCGGGCCCGGCGCGTTCGCGACGACAACTCTGCCGAAGTGATTGCGCGCGTGCTTGCCGAAAACGGGCAAAAGCGCAAGCAAGGCGCGACCTAATCTGCTTGGAAAACAAAGGCGCCCGCTGGATCGAGCGTCACGTCAACACGCTCCCCCAAGGGCGTTCGCGCCGGTGTCAACACGCGCCATGCCCCGCCGTTCGCTTCGATTCGCACGAGGTCGTGCGCGCCGTGCGGTCGTACGCTCAACACGCGCGCCTGTGAGCCTGGTGTGAGGCGGAGGGCTTCGGCGCGCACTGCAACTTGAACCGGCGCACCCTCGGGCAAGTGTGGAGTGAACACAGTGCCGAACGGCGTTGCTGCCGCCCCGTTCAGCACGCGTCCAGCGAACACGTTGATCGGGCCGAGCGCTGCTGCGACCTCAAGCGAAGCGGGCGCGTCGTAGGCGTGGCGTGGCGCCGCCTCCTGCAACACGCGCCCAGCCTTCAACAGCACCAGCTTGTCGGCCGCCTGCAGCGCGTCCTCGGCGTCGTGGGTTACGAACAGCGTGGTGATCTTTGCTTCCGCCAGCGTTTGCAACGTCGCGTCGCGTAGCTCTGCGCGCAGCACGCTGTCGAGCCCGGAGAAGGGTTCGTCAAGCAGCACCGCGCGCGGCGTTGGCGCCAGCGCTCGCGCCAGCGCCACCCGTTGTTGTTCGCCCCCCGACAGCTCGTGCGGGTAAGCGCCGGCGCGTCGTTTCAGTCCGACCCGATCCAACCAATTTAGCGCGCTTTGCTCGCGCTCCGTGCGTGGCAGGCCCGCAAGTCCGAACGCCACGTTTTCCGCAGCGGTCAAGTGCGGGAACAGCGCATAGTCCTGGAACACCACGCCGATGCGGCGCGCCTCCGCCGGCAGGGTGTGCTGCGGCGAAGAAAGCAGTTCGTCGCCGACGCGAATGCTCCCGGCGTCGACGGGCTCCAGTCCCGCTATGAGACGCAGGACCGTCGATTTGCCGGAGCCGGAGGGCCCAAGCAACGCAAGAACCTTGCCGGCGTCCGCCGTGAAGCTCACGCCATCCAGCGCGTGCGCGAGGCCGTAGCAGCGGCGAACATCTCGGATCACGATGTCGCTCATCGCGCGCTCTTGAGCACGCCGCGTGTGAGCAGCAGCATAGGTAGCAAACCCGCCACGAAAATCAGCAGCGCCGGCGCAGCCGCTTCGAGCAGGCGTTCGTCGCTTGCATAGGCGTACGCGCGCACAGCAAGCGTGTCGAAATCGAACGGACGCAGGATCAGAGTCGCCGGCAGCTCCTTGAGTATTTCCACGAACAGAATGAGGCCCGCAGCGGCGAGGCTGGGCGCGGCGATCGGCGCATCGATGCGAGCAAGGCGCCGCCAAGCATTGGCGCCCAGCGTGCGTGCGGCGGCGTCGATGCCCTTAGAGAGCCGCGTAAGGCCTGCGTCGATGGGTTGCACGCCGGCTGCGGCGAAGCGCGCCGCATAAGCCCAGACAAGCGCGGTCAGCGCGAGCGCGGCGCTGAGGCCGCTAATCCAGCCCGCGTCTCGGGCGAGGCCGAACAGCGCCAGCGCGCCGAGCGCGATCACCGCGCCGGGTGCGGCGTAACCCAGCCCAGCGGCGTAAGCGCCGATGCGTCCGATAGCGCCGGCGCGTCGCGCGACCACCGCGATGATTGTCGCGAACACGAGCGTCACGGCCGCGCCGCCCATGGCCAAGAGGATAGAATTGCCCAAAGGTTCGAGTATGTCTTCGACTTGGCCGTGCAAGAGCGCCAAGCGTGCGAGCCACGCCAATGGCAGCGCCGCGCCAAACACCACCAACCCCGTGCAGAAGCTCGCGGCGGCGATCCCCGCAACCGGCGAGAGGGCGTAGCGGCCGGTGTCGTGCGCGCGCGTCAAGCCGCCGGCGTAGGATGCGCGTCCGCGCGCGCTGCGCTCGATCCACAGCAGCACCAGCGCCGCCGCCAGCAACGCGCTTGCAATCTGCAGCGCCGCCTGCGGCTCGCCGTGCGCGTACCAGGCGCGGAACACGGCCGTTGAGAGAGTCGTCAGTCCGAAGTGATGCGCCGCGCCGTAGTCGGCGGCGATTTCCATCAGCGCCAGCGCGCCGCCCGCGGCGATTGCCGGACGCGCCAGCGGCAGCGCCGCGCGCCAGAACACATCCAGCGGCTTGGCGCCAAGCGTGCGCGCCGCTTCGATAGCGGACGATGATCGTCGCGCAAACGCAGCAGAGGCGGCGAGATAGACATAAGGATAGAGTCCGACCGCATAGACAAATGCCGCACCTGGGATCCCGGTCAACGCAACGGGGCTCGCGCCACCCGCCCAGGTCATGCCGGCGTAAGCGTAAGCAAGCACGTAGGACGGCGCGGCAAGCGGCAGCACCAGCAGCCACGCCAACAGCCTTCGCCCCGGAAACGCGCACGCGGCGACGAGCCAGGCCGCGATGGCGCCGAGTGCTATGGCGCCGCCGCCGCCGAACACGACCAGCAGCAGTGTGCCGACGGCGCCGTCGCGCAGCAGCGCGCCGCCGAACGCGGCGGCGTTGTCGCTCGGCCATAGGGCCAGAACCAAAACGGCGAACGCTGGCGCCGCACAGATGATCGCAGCGATCGCCGCGCCCGCCGTTACGCCGTCCAAGCGTAGTTTCAAGCGGCGCGCTCGCGCCACAGACTGGGGCGTTGCGCTTTCGAGCGAAGCGGTCGTCGGGTCGAGCGCGGTCACCGCCAGCCGGCTTCCTCATAAATGCGCGCTGCTTCGGCTTGACGCCGACCGAGCGCGTCAAGCGCAACCTCTTCTTCCTTGAAGGCGCCGAGCGCGGCCAATTCAGGCGCGGCCGGCACGCCGGGACGGATCGGAAACTCGTCATTGAGCGGCGCCAGCAGCGCTTGCGCCGCATCGCTTACCAAGTATTCCAGCAATTGCACCGCGCGCTCCGGCCGCTTCGCATGCGTGGCGACGCCAGCGCCAGAGATGTTGACGTGTGTTCCCGCACCCGCTTGGTCCGGCAAGATCAACCCGACCTTCGACACAGCTTCGCGATCGGCGCCGTCTTCCGAGCGCATCAGTCGGAAAAAATAATAGTGGTTGCAGAGTGTCGCCTGCGCCTCGCCGGCGGCGACCGCCTTGATCTGGTCGGTGTCATTGCCGCGCGGATCGCGCGCAAAATTGGCGCGCACCCCGCTTGCCCAGGCGCGCGCATTATCGGGCCCGAGCCGCTCGATGCGCGCGGCGAGCATCGAAAGCTGATACACGTTGGTGGAGCTGCGCGCGACGATCTGGCTGCGAAAGCGCGGGCGCGCCAGGTCGTCGAACGAGGCGACTTCCTCCGGCTGCACCGCATCCTTGCGGTAGATGATGACGCGCGCGCGTTTGCTGAACCCCCAATAGGCGCCGTTGGGGTCGCGCAAGCGCGCCGGCACGCCTTGTTCGAGCGCCGGCGTGGTCGTGTTTCGCAGCAGACCGGCTTCCTTCATGCGCCAGAGATTGCCGGCGTCGGCGGCGACGATGAGATCAGCCTCGGTGGCGTCACCCTCGACGCGCAGCCGCTCCAGCAATTGCTCGGCATTGGCCGGCAGCACCCGCACCGCCACGCCAGTCGCGTCCTCGAACGCGGCGTACAGACGCCGGTCGGCATCGTAGTGGCGCGCCGAGTAGACGTTCACGACTTGGGCGTCGTTTGGCTGCATACAGGCAGCCAGCGCGGCTGCCGATGCGCCGAGCGCGAAGCTCCGGCGGCTAAGGGGCGGAATCAGAGTGGCTCTCCGTAGTTGCGAACGGTTCGCAATTGCGCAGTTTCGTGGGGCGCCGTCAACCCGCCTTGACGCAGGCGAGGCGGCACATCATGGTCCGCGCCCTTCGGACCTGGGCCGTCACCGGCCTACCGGGCGCGTAGCTCAGCGGGAGAGCACTCGCTTCACACGCGAGGGGTCACAGGTTCAATCCCTGTCGCGCCCACCACGGTTTCAGTGCTTAGACGGTAGCCGGGCGAGAACCTCCGGCAGTACGGGCACCTCGAAATCCAGCAGTTGCTGCGCCTTGCCTTTGGCGAGCGCGTCGAGGCGCAGGGTTCCCATCTGCCCGCCGCCGAGGCTTTGCTTCAGGTGGAAGTTGAGCCCGTTCAGTCCGGGCAATTCGTAGCGCGTCACCGAGGGCGCGGCGGCGCCTTCGAATTCGTGCGCGAAGAAAGCCTTGACCGCGTCTTCGCTCAGTGCGGCGCGGATGTAGGGCAAGAACTCGGGATGGCGCGCGATCACGCCGATATTGAAGGCGTCGCCCTTGTCGCCGGAGCGCGCCCAGGCGAGGGCGATCAGCGGCGCGCGCGGCCAGGCCGGATCGGGCTCGGCGCCCTCGCCGGCGGGGATGGGCTCAGGCGGCGAAGACCCGGAGGTCGCCAACGGCGCATGCTCGCTGCGCGCGCCGTCAAGATCAACGAAAGCGGGGACGCGCGCGCGTTCGATCATGCTTGAGAACACCCGCATCACCGGCGCGGGCGCAGGGCGCGCGCCGAACCAGCCTGTTGTGCCCACCGACATTGAGGTCGCCGGGCTTTCGATCTCGCGCATCAGATAGCGGAACGCGTCCGGATCGTCGTGCTCGACGCCGATCCTGCACGCGATCTCGCGCGTGTTCCCCGTGCGCGCCTGTGCGCCATAGGTGGTTTCCGCGCCGAGCGGCTCGATGCGCTTGGCGCGGAACGGGGCGATGTTTTTCGCCCGCAGCATTTCCTCGACGCGGGTCAGCACCGCCTCGGCCTGGCGCACGGCTTTGCGCGCCGCATCGCGTCCCACCACCGGCGCCAGAGCAATCAGGCGCCAGCCGTCCTGATAGGTGGTGCACACCTTGTAGAGCCCGCTCGGCGCGCGGCCTCTGGCCCCGCTCACGCGCACGCGCTCGCCGTCGAGCGCTTCGACGCGCACATGCGAGAAGTCGCAAATCACGTCCGGCAGCGCATAGGATTGCGGGTCGCCGATTTCGTACACGATCTGCTCGGCCACCGTGGCCGGCGACACCAGCCCGCCCGTGTTCGGCGGTTTGCTGATGACGAAGCCGCCATCGGCGTCGCAGGTGGCGATCGGATAGCCGATATGGGCCCAATCGGGCACCTGTTCCCAATCGGTGAACAGCCCGCCCGTCGCCTGCGCGCCGCATTCAAGCACGTGTCCGCACAGCGAGCCCATGGCGAGCTTGTCATATTCATCGAAGCGCCAGCCGAATTCGTATGCCAGCGGCGCCAGCGCCAGCGCGGAATCGACGACGCGCCCGGTGATGACCACATCGGCGCCCGCCGCAAGTGCTGCAACAATCGGCTGCGCGCCGAAATAGGCATTGGCGGACAGCACTTCGGACGCTTGCGGATAGGGCGCACCGGTATCGATCTCGCGCGCGCCGGTAAGTTCGCCCAGGCGCGGACGCAGATCGTCGCCCTCAACGATGGCGATCTTGAACGAAAGCCCGGCTTCGGCGGCAATCGTCTGCATGCGCGCCCGGCACGCGCGCGGATCGAGCGCTCCGGCATTGGTGACGATTCTAACGCCGCGCGCTTTGAGGTCGCGCAGATTGTCCCTCCACACCCATTCCGTGAAATCCCCGGCATAGCCCGCCGCCGGGTTCTTGCGCTGCGCCCGCCCGATCAGCGACAGCGTCGCCTCGGCCAGATAATCCAGCACCAAATAGTCGACATGCGGCAAAAGCTGCGGCGCGGCGGTGGAGCTGTCGCCCAAAAACCCGCCAGCGCCGCCAATGCGAACTGTCTGCGTCATGGCGGAACGATGCTATGCGGCGCCCTGCCTTGACAAGCAGGGCGCGCCCATGCGCTACCCCGCGCTTCAGTCTGGAGCTCAAAATGCACGCCTACCGCACCCACACTTGTGGGCAGCTTCGCCCCGCCGATGCCGGCGCGTCGGTGCGTTTGTCTGGCTGGGTGCATCGCAAGCGCGACCATGGCGGGCTGCTCTTCATCGACCTGCGCGACAATTTTGGGCTGACGCAAATCGTTATTGCGCCGTCGAGCGCAGCGTTCGCGGCGGCGGAGCGTCTGCGCGCCGAGAGTGTGATCCGCATTGACGGCAAAGTGGTCGAGCGCACCACGGAAACGGTGAACCCAAACTTGCCCACCGGCGGCATCGAAGTGCAGGCGAATGCGCTGGAAGTGCTGGGCGCAGCCGAGGAATTGCCGCTGCCGGTGTTCGGCGAGCCGGACTATCCCGAGGACATTCGGCTCAAATATCGGTTTCTGGATTTGCGCCGCGAGAAGCTGCACAAGAGCATTCTCTTGCGCAGCCAAGTGATCGCGAGTTTGCGCCGACGCATGATCGCGCAGGGCTTCACAGAATTTCAAACCCCGATCCTGACTGCGTCGAGCCCCGAAGGTGCGCGCGATTTTCTGGTGCCGTCGCGGCTGCACCCGGGGAAATTCTACGCGCTGCCGCAGGCCCCGCAGCAATTCAAACAGCTCTTGATGGTGGCGGGCTTCGACAAATATTTTCAGATCGCGCCCTGCTTCCGCGACGAGGACGCCCGCGCTGATCGCAGCCCCGGCGAGTTTTATCAGCTTGATTTCGAGATGAGCTTCGTCACCCAGGAAGACGTGTTTAACGCGATTGAGCCCGTGCTCGCCGGCGTGTTCGAGGAATTCGGCGCGGGCAAGCGCGTCACCAAGGCGGGTTCGTTTCCGCGCATTCCGTACGCTGAGAGCATCGCCAAGTACGGCTCCGATAAACCCGATCTGCGCAACCCGTTGGTGTTGCAAGATGTCAGCGACCATTTCCGCGGCGGCGGCTTTGGGTTGTTCGCGCGCATTCTGGAAAAGCCGGGCGCGGCGGTGTGGGCCGTGCCGGCGCCGAACGGCGGCTCGCGCGCGTTTTGCGATAAGATGAACTCATGGGCGCAAAGCGAAGGCCAACCGGGGCTCGGCTACATTTTCTGGCGCGAGGGCGAAGAAGGCGGCGCCGGGCCCATCGCCAAGAATATCGGCGCGGAAAAAGCGAACGCGCTGCGCGATCAGCTTGGCTTGAAGGTCGGCGACGCCGCGTTTTTCGTCGCCGGCGATCCTAGCGTGTTCTACAAATTCGCCGGCCTCGCGCGCAACAAGGTCGCCGATGAGCTGAACCTCGCCGACAAGGACCAGTTCGCGTTCTGCTGGATCGTCGATTTCCCGATGTACGAATGGAGTGAGGAAGAAAAGAAGATCGACTTCTCGCACAACCCGTTCTCGATGCCGAACTACGATCACGAGGCGTTTCTGAAGCTCGATGCGGGCGACCGCGCGACCATCGAGAAGATCACCGCCTTCCAGTACGACATTGTCTGCAACGGCGTGGAGCTGTCCTCCGGCGCGATCCGCAACCACAAGCCCGAGATCATGATCAAGGCGTTCGAGATCGCCGGTTATGGCCGCGAGGTGGTGGAGGAAAAGTTCGGCGGCATGCTCAACGCTTTCCGCTTCGGCGCGCCCCCGCACGGAGGCTCCGCGCCCGGGGTCGACCGCATCGTCATGCTGCTCGCCGGCGTCGACAACATCCGCGAAGTGATCGTGTTCCCGTTCAATCAGCAAGCGCAAGACCTGATGATGAACGCGCCGGGCGAAGTGACGGCGAAGCAGCTGAAGGAGCTGCATATTCGCGTGCTGGATTAGGGAGAGAACCGGCGTACATACCCTTGGTTGCGGCGTTCATGCTTGTGCGGTACATAAAGCCGCACTTGGGTGGAGCCGTCCATGCGTTGGTTATTCGCCGTTGTGGTTCTGTTCGCCGTTTGTTGGGTAGCGGACGCCCCCGCTCAAACTAATACTGTGATGCAGCACTATCGCGCCTATGTGGCGGCGCTGGAGCGCGGAGATATCGACACTGCGGTTGTTGAAGCGCGTGCTGCGTTGTCGGCGTCAGAGACTCGGGACGGCGGCGGAGGGCGTACAGCGGTTCTTGCGCTCAATCTCGCCTCAGCCGAGCTCCAAGCGGGACGCCCCAGCTTGGCTCAGCCAGCGGCGCAGCGCGCCTGGGATCTTGCACGCGCCGGCGCCCAAAGCGTGGATGCCGCCTACACTGAACTTATCCTCATGCGCGCCACGCTCGGGGCGGCTTCGGACTCGCCTGCTGGTGAAGCGGCGGCGAGACGTATGGAGGAATTGCTCTTCAGCGAGACGCAAGCGTTCCCAGAGCACGATCTTTATGCGGCGGCGATTCAACTTGGGAACTGGTCGCTGTCCAGGCGGGAGTTTGCGACATCGCGTCGTGCTTGGGCGCTTGCCGGCGCAAACCCCGCTGGTTCAGAACTTGGTGAAGAGTACGGGCTTGCACGGGCGCGAACATTGGAGGCCGTGTCGATCATCCTGGCGGAACTGGCGGATGGCAGTCGGATCGATGAAGGCGAAGCGCATGCGGCGCATGCGTTATTGAGCCAGGCCGAGCGCACACTTCGCCCCATGTCGCAGATTGAATCGCCGACTTTGCAGCTGACACTCGCACAGCGCACGTATGCTGAAGCGCTCGCCTGGCGGCATGCTCTAGAATCGAAGCTATCGGCGGACGGACTGGAAGTGCCGCCTTCGTCTGCAGAGGCGCAGGGTGATGCGGACGGGCTTCGCGAACTCGGGCGGCCTCTCGATCTGACCCGGCCGCGATGTCTAATTCGCGTTGCACCGGGCCGGATGCCTGAGTACCCGCGATCTACCGAAGTCGCGACGGTGGTTCTGTTCTTTCGAATCGGCGCAGATGGCCAGATCGCTCATCACGAGGTTGCCGCGCAGGCAGGCTCGCATGCGTTCAGCAGGGCGATCGAGCGCGTCATCGGGACGTGGCGGGTTGAACAGCTGAGTGGTTCGACGCCAGGCTGCAGGCTGGAATCGAATATTCTTCAGGTGGTAAAGTTTGTGCAGCACCCCGACAACAACGCGGAGCCAGCGCGTCAGCGCGGCTCACGATTGCCGAATACGAGAGGTTAGGGCGCTACGTGCAGCCGACAACGTCAAGCGAGCCGTATGCCCCGGCCGCGAAATCGCTGCACGGCAACGTTTGGCGCGATCTCGACGCAGGGCGTTACGCCGCCGCGCCGAGATGGGACGCCGCCGTGACGTGGAAGGTGGAATGAGCCGCTCGATGCTCAGCCGCCCTTGGCTTGTCCCTTCGCGCCGCAGGCAGCGCAGGCGCCGTCCTGTTGCACAGTGAAATGACCGCATGCGCTGCAGGGTTCGTTGCGATAAACGGAGGTCGTCGCGCGTGGCGTTTTCACCTCGCGCCGTTCCTGTATGCTCTCTGCGACCGTCTTGGGACGGAGCACAACCAAGTTGTCGGGCGCAGCGCCGCGTGAGAAGCCACGCGAAATAAGTCGCATGGCGCTCTCGGCGTCGATGGCGCGCTTCGACAATCCATCGCCGCGCGCGTCGAAGGGATCCATCTGCGCGAGATCGGCGCGACCGAGATAGCTCACCGCCAATTCGCGGAAGATGTAGTCCAGGATCGAGGTGGCGTGGCGAATGGTTTCGTTGCCCTTTACTTCGCCGGCCGGTTCAAACCGCGTGAACAGGAACGCGTCGCAGTAATCTTCGAGCGGCACCCCATATTGCAGGCCAATAGAGATCGAAATCGCGAAATTGTTCATCAGCGAGCGGAAGGCCGCGCCTTCCTTGTGCAGGTCGATGAAGATCTCGCCGAGCGCGCCGTCGTCATATTCGCCGGTGTGCAGATACACTTTGTGGCCGCCAACCGTCGACTTCTGGATGTAGCCCTTGCGGCGATCGGGCAGGCGGCGGCGCTGCGGGGGGCTGGGCGCGTCCGCTATCAGCGCAGGGGCAGTCGGCGACACAGGGGCCGGCGGTTCTTCGTCCAGCGACGCGAGCGAGAGCGAGATCGGCGGCGCGGTAGCCTCGATCTGGATCAACGCCGCCCCTGCATCGCGCGCTGCGACGAGCAGAGCGTCGCGGCGCTTGCTGGCCTCGACGCCAAGCGTCAGGCGCAGCGTCGTGCGCGCGTGAGGTTTGAGCGCGGCCGCCATAGCGATAAGGGCGTCAGGCGCGATGTCGTCGGCGTTCGCGAACACCGCAGCGTGTTCGGGTTTCAGCGCTGAGGCGCCGTTCAGGTCGGCTGCGCCCATACAATAGGCTTCCGCAGCCGCGACATCGTCGGCGCTGAAGCCTAGCGTCATCAAGAGGTCGCCTCGTTTGCCGGTCGCGACATCGGAGGGCAGTTTCAAGACATCTTCGCAAAGCTCGCGCCCAATCACCAGCGGATGCACCGCCGCGCGCAAGTTAAAGGCGTCGGCCGCGGCTTCCTCGATGGCTTCGAGCGCGGGCTCGGTAAGGCCGAGTTTTTCCAAGCGTTCGAGGTTTACACCCGGCGCGCCCTTGAGCGTACGGCGCCCTTCGACATGCTTGGCGATCGCGGCAATGGCGTCATCGCTGTACCCCAGAGCGGCAAGACCGCAGCGCGCATCAGCGCTAAGCAGGTGGCCAAAGCCTCCCCCTGAGCGCTCGCCGAAAGCGACCGCGCTTGGCAGCGGCGCAAGACTTGTCGCCGACAGCCCTAGGCGACGCGCGCTGGCGACGTCGCTGGCGAACACGATCGTCGCCTTAGCCCGTGTTTTGGCGTTGCGCAGCGCCGTTTGCGCGGTGGCCGCGATCGAAGCGGCGTGCCTGCGCGCGGCGTCGCTGTCGTAAGCTAGACCCGTGCGCATGAGCAGCGCGCCAAGTCCCTCAAGACGAATGACGATCGCGCGAGGACCGCTGACGGGCGCGGCATCCAGTGTGCGAGCGAGCAAGCGCACCGTCTCGCTCAACGCCTCGCTGTCGAACACTGAGGCGTGAAAGCGCGGCAGCGCTATCGACGCAGCGATCACGCTACAGGGCGCATCGCCCGCGGCAGCGCCGGTGGGATCGATCGCGGCGTGCAACGGCGCCGAGCGCGCGTGCGCGCTTGGTTGCACGGTGGCGATACAAATGCGGGTGCGATGGGCGGCTGCGCCCGCATCGAGAGCAGCATTGTATGCGGAGCGTGACACGCTCCCCGAGAGCGCGGCGACAATGTCGGCGTCAGGCGCGCCGGCCAGACGCGCGATGGCGGCCTTGCGGCGCACGCCGCCATTATCCGGGTTCAGGCCGCTGCGCACCGCTTCGATGGCGAGTTCGGCAAGCGCT
Organism: Hyphomonadaceae bacterium; assembly: GCA_019753175.1. GTDB lineage: Bacteria > Pseudomonadota > Alphaproteobacteria > Caulobacterales > Aquidulcibacteraceae > Vitreimonas. The sequence continues at coordinate 100,089 of JAIELK010000019.1, read as the reverse complement.
GCATCCAATGTGCGCGCTCCTGCGGTGAGCGCGACAGTGGCGCGCGTGCGTGCGACCTCATCCGCCGCCAAGGTGTCGTCCGGTGAGCGCACCAGGACGGCGGCGCCAGCGCGTCCGTCAGGATCCAGCAGGCGCGCGGCGGCGTCGAGCGCGTCGAGCGCAGCGGAAGATGGCGTGCCCGCAATGCCAAGCCGCACACCGGAGGCAAGGTGCGCTTGCGCTTCAGCCAAGGCCGCCATTTCAAGCGGGCGGGTGTCGGGCCACGCCATGAGGGCGGCCGACGCAGCTGACGCTCCCCCGTGCATGGTCGCGCTAATCAGCGGTGGGTCAAAGCCAATCCGGCCGGCCGCCAAATGCTCCCCGAGGGTGCCCGCCAGGCCGGGGTCGTCAGCACACTCCGCGAGCTTCACCGCGAGCCGGACGATCGCTGCTCGGATGCTCGGCCCAGTCGCCGTTTCCAGCACGAGGCCCGCGTCGGCTGCGGCCTGGGCCATCGCCGGCGACCAGGCTTCGGGCGCGTCTAGCGCCACGCTGTCCGCGTTATCGATGTCGTTGGCTTCATCCCCGGCCATGCGGGCCTCCACTGGAACCGCCACAGAGTAGGGATGCTTCGCGCACGCATCAACATCTTGTGGTGCGGATGCACTATTTATCCCAAGATATTGTTTCGCAGCTGCACTAGACGGGCCACGGCTCGTTCGCCATATTCGCGCCGCCGAGGCGGGTGATTGGCGGTCGCGGAATCAGGCTCACGATGTTCAAGTGGCTTTTTACTTGGTGGAATGGGGCGAGCGCTGGGGCGCTGTTCGACATTGGCCGCCGCGCGTCGCTGGTCGGACGCGATGAGCAAGGCAACCGCTATTTCGAAGAGCGCCGCCCGAGCATCGAGGGCCGCAAGCGCCGTTACGTGATTTACAACGGACTGGCCGAAGCGTCTCGGGTGCCGCCCGACTGGCACGCTTGGCTGCATTACATCGTCGATGCACCGCCGACCGAGCAGCCGCTGAAGCGCCAACCCTGGGAGAAGGCGCATGTGCCGAACATGACCGGCACCGTGCGCGCTTATCGACCGAAGGGGTCGCTCGCACGGGGCGGTCAGCGTGCGGCCGCCACCTCCGACTACCAAGCCTGGACACCGGAGCAGACGCCATGAATTGGGAGCGCTGGGGCGAGACCATCGTCGGCGCCATCGTCGTGGTCGTTGCAGGTGTTTTCTTCGCGTTTGCGGCAAGCCATGCCGGCAGCACTGGGCCCGGCGGCTACGAGTTGAAAGCCAGATTCCAGAACGTGGGCAGCATCGCCGTCGGTTCGGATGTCCGGGTCTCTGGCGTCAAGGTCGGCGTCGTGCGCGAGATCAGGCTCGATCCGCAGACGTACATGGCCGAGCTCACCCTCACAGTGGCGGATGGCGTGCAAATCGGGGCCGATTCTACGGCCCGCATCGCCACGGACGGTCTGTTGGGTGGGGCATTCATTGCCATCGAACCGACAGGATTTGATGTTCTTGCTCCCGGCTCGGAGATACCAAACACACAACCGGCCGTGGACTTCCTGACCTTGCTGGCGAGCTTCACGCAAAACCAGGGACAAAGCGGCGCGCCGAATGAGGCGAGCGCCCCATGATCCGCACTTTCGTCACAACCATCGCCTTTCTGGTAGCGGTCACGACGCCCGCATTCGCGCAGCGCGCCGTTATTCGCGGTCTCGACAAGGTGACTGGACACGCTAGCGATTACACCCTCACGATCGGCCGTCCTGCGCGCGTGGGTTCGCTAGAGGTGATCGCGCGTGCATGTTCCAAGAGCGCGCCGGAAGAGACGCCGGAAGTGCGGATTTATGTCGAGGTGTTCGACCAGCCGCCCGCGCGCGAAGGCCAGGAAAGCCCACGGCGCGAGGTCTTTCATGGCTGGCTGTTCGCTTCGAGCCCAAGCCTCAGCGCGCTCGACCATCCCACCTATGACATCTGGGCGCTCGACTGCCGCTAGTCGCAAAGCGCTGGCCTTGCCCGGGACTCTGATAAACTGATCTCCATAGGGGCGGCCGCAAAGGCCGCTGAGGGAGGAAGTTATGAAGGTGATGGGCCACAATGCGCTCGCGATCCTGGTTGCGGCCGTCGCGATCTATTTGATCGGGTTTGTGTTCTACGGCGTGATCTTCGAGGCGACTTGGGTCGCGGCGACCGGCTGGAGCGAAGCAGAACTCCAAAGCGGCATGAGCAAGATGCCGCTCGGCTTCATCATTCCGTTCCTGATCGCCATCGGCCTGTCGCTCGTCATCAAGTGGCGCAACAAGCCCGGTTGGTGGGGCGGCGCCGAGACCGGCCTGTTGATGGCGCTCTTCTTCATGGTCGCGGTGGTGTTCTACGGCTACGTTTACTCGCCAGCGGGCGGCGAGACGGTGTTCGCGATCGACACGCTGCACCAGTTCGCCACCGCAGCGGTCGGCGGCGCGATCATCGGCGCCTGGAAATAGCACCGGCGTGACAGCGAGCGCCCCCCGCGCTAAGCGGGCGCTTCCATGCGCATCCTCTGCACCAATGACGACGGCATCCACGCCACCGGCCTTGCGGTGTTGGAGAAGATCGCGCGGCAGTTCAGCGACGACGTTTGGGTCATCGCGCCCGAGAGTGAGCAGTCGGGCGCTTCGCGCGCGCTGACGCTGACGGCGCCGATCCGGGCGCGCCAGGCAGGGCCAAAGCGTTTCGCCATCTCCGGCACGCCGACCGACTGCGTGCTGCTCGGTGTCGAGCACCTGATCGAAGGTGGTGCGCCCGACCTTGTGCTCTCAGGGGTCAATCGCGGCCAGAACATCGCCGAAGACGTGACCTTCTCCGGCACCATCGCCGGCGCCATGCAGGGCATGCAGCTTGGCATTCCCGCGATCGCGCTCAGCCAGGCGCGCGGCTTTCGCGGTGAAGAAGCACCGATCCCGTGGGAGACAGCGGAGACTTATGGACCAGGCGTCGTCGGCCAGCTGCTGAAACATGGTTGGCCGAAAGACGTGCTGATGAACGTGAACTTCCCGGATGTGCTGCCGGAGGAGGTGCAGGCCGTGGAAACGACGACGCAAGGGCGACGCGACCAGCACATCATCTACGCCGACCGTCGCACCGATCTGCGCGGCGGCTCGTACTTCTGGCTTGGTTTCCACGGCAAGCTGTCGAATCCACCCGAAGGCACGGATTTGCGCGCCATCTATGAGGGCCGCATTTCGGTGACGCCGCTGCACATCGATTTGACGCACATGGAGACGGTGGCGTCGCTCAGGGGCGTGCTGGGCGGTGCGCCGCCGAAACAAGCGAATAGCGAATAGGGAATGGCGAATGGAGCCGCGTTCGAACAACTGCCCAGATCGCCACGCGCCACTCGCCATCCGCCGTTTGCCCCGATGAGCGATCCCGCGCGACTGATGCGTTTTGTGCTGGAGATGCGCCAGGCTGGGGTCACCGACGCGCGCATTCTGTCCGCGCTCGAACGGACGCCGCGCGAGCAGTACGCACCGGCGCATCTCTCCGCGCTCGCACTTGACGATGTCGCACTCCCGCTCGCGCACGGCCAGATGATGACGAAGCCTTCGGTGATTGGGCGCGTACTCACTGCGCTGCAGCCGCAAGAGCGCGAGACGATCCTCGAAGTCGGGACTGGCTCGGGCTTCCAGGCCGCCGTGATTGCGTCGCTGGCCTACAAAGTGGTGACCTTGGATCGCTGGAGCGATTTGATCGCGGATGCGCGCGGTCGCTTTGGCATGGCGCGGCTGATGCGCGTGTTCGCGCATACCGCCGATGGCGCCGGAGGTTGGGAGGACGACGCGCCGTATGACCGCATCGTTCTCAACGCCGCCGTGGCCGAGTTACCAGACGCGCTGCTTGCACAATTGAAGCCGGACGGCGTGCTGTTGGCGCCGGTCGGCGACGCCGACACACAGCGCTTGGTTCGGTATCGGAACGGAGAGCGAGAAGACCTCGGCCCCATCAAGCTGGCGCCGTTAGAGAGCGGAGCGGTCAACCCGCCTGCTGAGGAATCCGACGACGGCTGAATTGCGTGTCGCGCCGATTCCAGGCGACACTGCGCGAATGGCGCGTGCGCTGCTTCTGGCTGCGGTGCTGGCGGCTGGTTGTGCTTCGACGCAGCCGGCGCCGATTGCGTATGGCGGCGCACGCGCGCCGAGCGGCACGCAAACGATCCCCAGCGCCGTGGCGGGTCAGGACACCGCGCTGGCCGCCTATGCGCTGCGCCCCGAAGAGGTGCAGCCCTACCATCCGACACGCCTTCCGCGCACGCACCGCGTCGCCGAGGGTGAGTCGCTGCACGACATCGCGACGCGCTACCAGATTCCGCTGTTGGCGCTGATCGCGCACAATGGCCTCGAACCGCCGTATGCGCTGATCCCGGGACGCGCCGTCCAGCTGCCGCGTCCGCGTATCCACACTGTCACGCGCGGCGAAACCATGGCGACGATCGCCGATCGCTACAGCATGGACCGGCGGTCGCTGCTTCTGTTCAATCGGCTGCCTGACTCCCACCAACCGCGTCGGGGTGATCGCATCGCGCTGCCTGCAACAGCGGGGTCCGCGTCAGCGGCGCTCGCGCCAGCCAGCGAAGCGCCGCCGCGACCAACGCGCAGCGGGCGGTTTCGCATGCCGGTCGAGGGCGGCGTCATCTCCCGCTTCGGCGCGCAACCGGGTGGTGAGCGGCGCGATGGGATCGAGATTAGCGGTCGCGTCGGCGAGACCGTACGCGCCGCCGCCGACGGTGAGGTGGTCTATGCCGGCGATGATCTACCGGCCTATGGCGCGCTGGTGCTGATCCGGCACGCCGACAATTACGTCACCGCCTATGGCTACAATCAGCGTCTCCTGGTGCGCGTGGGCGAGCGCGTCCGTGCGGGCGGCGCGATCGCGGAACTCGGGCCACGCTCCGATGGTGGGGCGCGGCTCCTGTTTCAGGTGCGCCAGGGGGCGTCGGCGGTTGACCCCGCGCCGCTGCTTGGATTGGATTGACGCTGCGGCCAAACACCCCAAGACAGGCGCTGTCATCGGATTGAAAAGGCGGCGACCGGCGATATAGTCCCGGCCTTCGCGGGGCGGGGGCCGAAAGGGCGTTCCGCGCCGAAAGCGGCTTCCGCGCCGTATCTTGCGAGGCTCAATGTTCATTTCTCCTGCTTATGCTGCGGCCGCGCCCGCTGGCGGCGACCCGATGGCCGGCGTGTTCATGCAGCTGCTGCCGCTGCTGCTGGTGTTTGTGGTGTTTTATTTTCTGCTGATCCGTCCGCAGCAGCAGGCGCGCAAGCGCCACCTGCAGATGGTCGCGGACCTGAAGCGCGGGGACGTGGTGGTGACGTCGGGCGGCTTTATCGGCAAGATCAAGTCGGTGGCCGATGACGAGGTGCGCGTCGAACTCGCGCCGAACGTTGACGTGCGCGTGGTGCGGGGAACGATCGCCGAAGTGCGCTCGAAGACCGATCCCGCGCCAGCCAACGATTCCAAGCCTGCGAGCTAGCGCTGATGCTGCAAGTCGCGCGTTGGCGGATCATCCTTGTCGCCGTGGTCGCGGTGCTGGGGATAGTGTGGGCGCTGCCCAATTTCATCTCCGAGCGGACACGCGAGAGCTGGCCGGACTTCATGCCGAAGCAGGGGATCAATCTGGGTCTCGACTTGCAGGGCGGCTCGCAATTGCTGCTGGAAGTCGATGTCGAGACGCTCCGCCGCCAGTATCTCGACAATGTCGCCGACCAGATGGCGTCGCGGCTGCGCGAAGCGGAGATCCGCTACACCGGGCGCGGGGTCGTCGGCGACGCTGCGCGCATCCGCCTCGTGGATGCGACGCAAATGGAACAGGCGCGCGAGGCGCTGCGTGACGTCACGCGCTCGCGCGTGACGGGCGCCACCGATATCTACACGCTGTCCGAAGGCGAAGACGGCCTGATCGAAGCGCGGCCGACGCCGGTCTATTTGCGCGACTTGAGCCGCCAGGCCGCGCAGCAATCGATCGAAGTCATCCGACGCCGCATCGACCCTACCGGCACCAGCGAAGTCTCGATCCAACGCCAGGGCGATCAGCGGATCGTGGTGCAAGCGCCCGGCGTTTCAAACCCGGAGCAACTCAAGGATCGCATCGGCCAGACCGCGCTGATGACCTTTCACATGGTGCGCGAAGTCAGCCCGGAAGAAGCTGCGAGCGGCCTGACTCCGCCCGGCGCGATGGTCGTGCAGCCCTATCCCGGAGTCGGTGACCGCGCCGATGTAGTGGAGCGCCGGCCGCGGTTCACGGGCGAGCGCTTGGTGCGGGCAAGCCCCTCAACCGATGCGCAAACCGGCGAGTGGGTGCTGAGCTTCCAACTCGACAGCGAGGGCGCGCGGATATTCTGCCGCATCACCCGCGACTTCACGGGAGACCGCTTCGCCATTCTGCTCGACAACCAGGTGCTGACGGCGCCCACCATAAACGAGCCGATCTGCGGCGGGTCAGGCCAGATCTCGGGCAATTTCACGCTCGAAAGCGCGCGCGAGTTGGCGGTGATGCTGAACGCGGGCGCGTTGCCGGCGCCGCTCAACATCATCGACGAACGCACGGTGAGCGCGAGCCTCGGGCAGGATGCCATCGACTCTGGCGCTGTTGCGTCTCTTGTCGCCGTGGCCGTGACGGTGGGCTTCATGCTGCTCGCGTACGGTCTTTTCGGCATCTTCGCGTGCGTGGCCTTGGTGGTGAATGGCGTGCTGATCATCGCAGCCATGTCGCTGATCGGTGCCGCCCTGACGCTTCCCGGCATCGCCGGCTTGATCCTCACCATCGCAATGGCCGTTGACGCCAATGTGCTCATCTATGAAAGAATGCGCGAGGAGGCGCAGGCGGGCCGAGGTCCCGCCTTGGCGATAGACGCGGGATTTAACCGCGCGATGATCACCATCATCGACGCCAACCTCACAACAATTCTCGCGGCGATGATCCTCTTCCAGTTCGGCGCAGGGCCGGTGCGCGGCTTCGCCTGGACGCTTTCCATTGGCGTCATCACCTCGGTGTTCACCGCCGTGCTGGTGACGCAGATTCTTGTCGCCTGGTGGTTCCGCTGGAGCCGCCCAAAGACTTTGCCGATTTAGGAAACGACCATGTCCTGGTGGCCGCTGATCCGTCTGCTGCCGAAGAAGACGAACTTCACCTACGTGAAGTTCGCCGTCTTCGCCGCCTCTTTCTCGATCGCTGCGGTCGGGGCGTCGCTAGTCTCGATGTTCACGGGCGGACTCCGGGAAAATCCGGTCGCGATCTACCAGGAGAGCGAGGGCAGCCCGTTGGCGCGGATCGGCTCGATCATGGAGCATGGCTTTGACCTCGGTATCGACTTCCGGGGCGGTAGCTCCATTCTGATCGAATCGCCTTCGCCAATCGACCTCGGCGACTTGCGTGCTCTTGGCGGCCGTCTCCAGGAGGGGGGTGTGGAGGTGCAGGGCACGGCCTGCAGGCCCACGGATTCCCCGCCCTACTGCGCGATCATCAATTTCGAGGCCACAGAAGGCGGCTCGCAAGTGGTCGAGGAATTGCGCAGTGCGTTGCCTCAGATCGGCGATGGCGCGCGCATCATCAATGTGGACGTTGTGAGCGGGCGCGTCTCAGAGGAGCTGTTCTCCGGCGGCCTGATCGCCCTGGGTCTGGCGATGCTGCTGATGCTGATCTACATCTGGTTTCGGTTCGAGTGGCAGTTCGGCGCGGGCGCCATCATGGCGCTGTTGCACGACGTGATCCTCACGCTTGGCCTGTTCTCGATCTTTCGTTTGGAATTCAACCTCACCATCATCGCCGCCTTGCTGACCATCATCGGCTACTCGATCAACGACACTGTCGTTGTGTACGACCGGTTGCGCGAGAACCTCCGCAAATACAAGAAAATGCCCCTGCCCGAGTTGGTGGATTTGTCGCTGAACGAGACACTCTCGCGCACGATCATCACGGGTTCGACAGCGCTGTTCGCCCTTGTGGGCCTATACTATTTTGGCGGCGAAGCGCTTGAGGGCTTCGCGATCGCGATGATTTTCGGCATTATTGTCGGCACTTATTCGTCGCTTTATGTGGCGGCGCCCGCGATTCTCATTTGGGGAGTTAAGCGGGGCCGGGAAGGTGAAACACGGGTGACGCCGCAAACCGCTCCCTGAGAGCGGCGGCGCCGGGAGGAAGAGGGCATGGCTGCGTTCTTGGCAAACATTCGGTACGTCGCGTGGACCGCGCTTGCGGTCGGCGTGCTGTTTCTCATCTACTTTGCGATGCCCGTCGGGGGCTATTCGTTCGGCGATACCGCATTCTGGGAGGCGGCGCTGCGCTGGAGCCATGTGCTCGTCGGCATCATGTGGATCGGCCACCTCTACTATTTCAATTTCACCCAGATCCCGAACATGCCGAAGATCCCCGACGAGCAAAAGCCGGCGATCGGTAAGGTGATCGCGCCGGCGGCGCTCTTCTGGTTCCGATGGGGCGCCATGCTGACGCTGATCACCGGCCTCTTGCTGGCGATCAATCAAGGCTATCTGGTGCAAGCGCTGACCTTCGGCGCCGCCGACGATCCGGCCTTTGCCGTGCCGAAGCACATTTTCATTGGCATCGGCATGTGGCTCGCGATCGTCATGTTCATCAATGTCTGGTTCGTGATCTGGCCGAACCAACAGCGCGCGCTGAACATCGACAACAAATTCCCCGATCTCGCCGCGGACGTGAAGGCCGGCCACGCCAAGACAGCGATGCTGTTCTCCCGCACCAACACGTTGCTTTCCGTGCCTATGTTGGTGGCGATGACGGGCGCGAGCACATTGTTCTGAACGAACTCGAGTCCCTCGTTCGTCGCGTCGACGAGGACCGATGGCTGGCCAGCCGCTTCGCGCCGCCCCCGGCGCGCGAGCGGCTGGTCGCCGTTTACGCGGTAGCGCACGAGATCGCGCGCATTCCTTGGCTGGTGAAAGAGGCGAACCTCGGCGCTATCCGTCTCGCCTGGTGGCGCGACGCATTGGCGGCGCTCCACGCCGGTGAACAAGCAGAGCAGCACCCTGCGCTGAGCGCGTATGCGCGCCATGCGTCCACCCTGCCGGATGTCTGGCCCCGGTTGATTGAGGCGACCGCTGCGTGGATTGCGCCCGCTCTTGCGTGCTGGGACGACGCCGACGCGCTGATCGAGCGAAGTCATGTTCCGATCATCAGGATCGCTGCGGCTGCGGCCGACGCACGCGCGCAACTCGACGATGCATTCGTCCGCACAGCGGCGCGCGCCTGGGGCTACGTTGAGTGCTTCCTTGCGGGGCGCGCGAGCTTGCTGCCGGGCGACGCGGCGCAAGGGCTGCTGCGCACGCGCAACGCCTACGCTGAAGCGCGCGGGGCGCCGGCTCTGCCTTCCTCGCTGTTCCCGGCATTGGGGCAGTTGTGCCTCACGCCTCTTTACTTACGCGCGTTCAGCCGTGGGCAGCGAGCGGTCCCGTTGCTTCGCCGTCAGCTCCGACTTGTCGCCGCCGCAGCGACCGGGCGTCTCTAACGTTGCGCCTGGCGCACTTCGCGCGTGACCGCGCGCAAACGCGCATTCAACCGCTCCGGGTCGAAACCGGCTATTGGCTCGCCATTGATCACGAACAGAGGCGTCGCCTGGTTGTTCATGTCGATCGCGAGTGCGCGGTTGTCCTCAAGCAGTCGGATGACATTCGGGTCATTCATGGCGCGGCGCATGCGAGGAACGTCAATGCCGGACTGGCGTGCGATCTCATCGATCCTCGCCGAGGTCAGCTCGCCGCGGAATTCCATTAGCGCGCGATGGAACGCCCAGTAGCGGCCTTGCGGCATCGAAGCGATCGCCGCGCGCGCCGCCTCCATCGACTCCTCGCTGAGGATGGGAAATTCCTTCAACACGATGCGCACGTCATTGCGGGTGCGGGCAATGTCGCTCACCCACTCGAGCGCCGCATGACAGAACCCGCAGCGATAGTCGAAAAACTCGACGATCACGATCGGCGCGTCGGCCGGGCCGATGGAGAAGTCGCGGGGGTCGGACTTCATCCGTTGCCAGCGCTCGCCTTCGGCGCGCTCTTGCAGCGCTTCCAAGGCTTCGCGCAGCACGTCGGGATTGTTCACGAGATACTCGCGGACGACCGCGCGAATTTCGGCTTGTTCCTGCGCATTGAATGTTTGCGCCGCCGCCGGCGGCGGCAGCATGAACAACGCCGCTATGGCGCAAAGACAAGCTCGCGCGATGTGTGCAACCACGATGATGCCTCCGCTTAGTGCGTGATGCTCAAGCCGCGGCGCCCGTTTTCGCGGGCGGCGCGTTCGCGCATTTCGTTGCCGGCGAACAAGACGATGTCGTTGGCGCGCTGGAAGGATGGGGTGTTGCGCGGCAACGTGCGCCGTGCGCGCTCGGCAAAGCTGACAGCGGCGGCATAGTCGCCCATGGCGAAGTTTTGTTCCGCGGAGGCGAGTTGGGCCAAGGCCTCTTCGCCGAGGAGATCACGAGACTGGGCCAATTCGCGCCAAGCGAAGGCGTTGTCGGGTTCGCGGGCGACCGCTCGCTGCAGAAGCGCGACCGCTTCGCCTGCGCCCGAGCGGCCGCGCGCGGCGTTCAACGCCCGCGCCAAGTTGATCTCGAGCAAGGGTTGGCCAGGCGCCAGTTCGATCGACCGTTGGTGGTAGGCGATCGATTCCTCAGCCCGGCCGTTCTCGAACAAAATCTGCCCCATGAGTTCCTGGTAGTATGGGTTGCCCGGCTCCTCGGCGATCAGCGACTCAAGCTCCGCGCGCGCACGCGGCAAGTCCGAGACGCGATAATAGGCAACAGCGCGCGCGTAGCGCGCGGGCGCGGAACGATCGCTAACCGGATAGCGTGCGAGCGTTTGCCCTTGGCTTTGTATGAAGCCGACAAGCTTGGCCTGCATGAACTGGAAGCGGCGAATATTCTCCGGCGAATCCGTTGCGCCCAAGTGAGCGCCGCCTTCGACGCGGCGGCGCAGCGATTCAACCCGGTCGGAGGAGAAGGGGTGCGTCATCATCCACGGCGGCGCGCGGCGAACCATGAATTCGTACGGACGGATGTTCTCGTTGAAGAAGCTGATGAGCCCGCGTCCGGATTGGCCGGTTGCCTCCAAGTACTCAACGGCGGCCTGGTCGGCGGCGCTCTCCTGCGCTTGGGTGTGCTGCACGAAGTTCGCCATCCCGAATGCCTGCGAGCCCGAGATCAGCGCTGCGCCTGCATCGGGTGCGCCCGCCGCGATTGCAAGCACGCCAAGTCCGATCGAAATCAGCATCGGCGTCATTGACCGGTTCATCGCTTCGCGTGATCGAGCCAAGTGGCCGCCAGAAATGTGACCTGTTTCATGTGCGAGCACGCCGATCAGTTCGTTCGGTTCGTCCGCAGCCAAGATGAGGCCGGTATGGACAAATATGTTCTGGCCGCCGGAAACGAACGCGTTAATCGACGGGTCGTTGACGATGTAGATGTCGACGTCGTTCGGGTTGAGCCCTGCGGCCTCGAGCAGCGGATTGGTGTAGGCGCGCAGCGTGTCCTCGATCTCGGCGTCGCGAATCAAGCCTTGCGCGAAGGCCGCGGGCGCAGCGCACAGCATCAGCATCGCGGCGGCGGCAAACGCCGTCGCTGCGCGGGCGACAAGAGATCTCAGAGCCGATGCGGTCATGACCGCTCCTTCGTGCGTTCGAGCAGCCTTTGTTGAAGCGCCGCTTTTGGGCGGCAACAAGGCTATACGACGCGTCGAACTTACTCGCCCTTCTTCGCCCAGCGCGAGAGGCGCATGAAGAACTTCTCACGTCGTTCTTGGTCGGGTTCGTAGAGCGTTGCGGATTCGGTCGCTGCGGACGCCAAGGCCGAGACCGGCAGGGGCGCATCGTCGTTTGATGCGACTGCCGCCAACGCCGGCATCACCGGTTCCGCCGTTCTCACGGGCGCCACCTCTACCCGCGTGGGCGCGGGCGCTTCCTCTGGCGCTTCCGCTTCTTCCGGCGCCGGCTGAGGCGCATTCTCGCGCAATGGCCGTTCAGGCCGTGGCGACAGGTGCTTCAGATCGGATCCGACGAAGTCCAGCCATTCGCCGCCGTCGACTTCATACACGCGCCGGCCACGGCCACGGCCGCGGCGCCGGCGCTTACCGGCTCTGCCGCCGCGGTCGGCGCGCTCAGACTGCATTTTGGGCGCCGGCGTTTCCTCTTCGCCGCCATCGGCCACGACTTCGGAGACGTCTTCGTCTTCCCGCCGGCGGCGGCCGCCGCGCCGGCCTCTGCGCCTGCGTCCGCGCCGGTCGCCATCAGCGTCGACCGTGCTAGCGATGGCGGCGTCCTCTTCGTCCGCCTCGACTTCAGCCTCTTCCTCGACGTCGGTCTCGATTTCTTCCTGGACTGGCGGCCGGCGCGAGCCGCGGGCTGCGGCCGCTTCTTCGACCTCAAGAGCCTCTTCTTCACTCAGATCGGGGCCGATATTGATCTCGAAGTCGCCGGCGTTCATGCCCGGCGCGGCCAGTACGCGCAGCCGCACGTGGCGCGCATCTTCGATCGCCGCCAGCGCGTCGCGCTTCTCATTCAGCAGATAGAGCGCGACATCGGGTGCGGTGCGCGCCTCGACGCTTCGATGCTTTTGTTTGGCGCACGCCTCATCCAAGGCGCGCAACAACGCCAGGGCGGCGGACTCGATCGAGCGCACGCGACCCGCGCCTTGGCAGTGTGGACAGACGTGGCTCGTTCCCTCGAGCACGCCGGTGCGGCGGCGCTGTCGCGACAATTCCAGCAAGCCAAAGCCGGAAATCTTTCCCATTTGCACGCGCGCGCGGTCAAAGCGGAGATTTTCCTTCATCCGCTTTTCGACGGAGCGATCGTTCTTGTTCTCCTCCATGTCGATGAAGTCGATGACGATCAGACCGGCCAGATCGCGCAGTCGCATCTGCCGCGCCGCTTCGTCGGCGGCTTCAAGATTGGTCTTGAGCGCCGTCTGCTCGATATTGCGCTCGCGGGTGGCGCGGCCCGAATTGACGTCGATCGCCACCAGCGCTTCAGCCTGGTTGATGACGATGTAGCCGCCGCTCTTCAGGTGCACGATCGGCGAATAGATCGACTCCAACTGCTTCTCGACGCCGTGCTTGGCGAAGATCGGAGTGGGGTCCTTCCACAAGTGCACGCGCTTGGCGTGCGAAGGCATGAGCATGCGGACGAAGTCCTTCGCCTCCTTGTAGGCGTCTTCGCCATCGACGATCACTTCGTCGACGTCTTTGTCGTAAAGATCGCGGATGGCGCGCTTCACCAGCGAGCTCTCCTCGTAGATCAGCGCTGGCGCGATAGATTTCAGCGTATCGTCGCGGATGGTCTCCCAGGCGCGCATCAAGTACTCGTAGTCGCGCTTGATCTCTGTCTTCGTCCGCTTGGCGCCGGCGGTGCGCACGATCAGCCCCATGCCTTGCGGGACTTCGAGTTCAGACGCGACCTTCTTCAGCCGCTTGCGGTCGGTGGCTTGGGTGATCTTGCGCGAGATGCCGCCGCCTCGGCCGGTGTTTGGCATCAGCACGCAGTAGCGGCCCGCAAGGGAGAGATAGGTGGTGAGCGCGGCGCCTTTATTGCCGCGTTCTTCCTTCACCACCTGGATCAGCATGATTTGGCGGCGGCGGATGACTTCTTGGATTTTATACCGGCGCGTCAGAACACGGCGGCGGCGCTCTTCGGCCGCGCCTTCGTCTTCCTCCTCGTCGTCAAGCGCAGCGCTGGCTTCCGCTTCCGCCAGCTCGGCCTTGATCTTCTCCTGATCGGCCGTCGGGATGGCGTAATAGTCGGGGTGGATTTCCGAGAAGGCGAGGAAGCCGTGGCGGTTGCCGCCATACTCAACGAAGGCCGCTTGCAGCGACGGCTCCACGCGCGTCACCTTGGCCAGGTAGATATTGCCTCTGAGCTGCTTTCTGGACTGAACCTCGAAATCGAAATCTTCAACGCGGTTTCCGTCGAGCACCGCCACCCGGGTCTCTTCCGGGTGGGCGGCGTCGATCAGCATTTTCTTGGCCATTTAAGAAGGCTCCGTAGGCGTCGCGCGCACGTGCGCCTGGGCGTGCGGATGCAGCCGCTTCCCGGTCGGCGGGGCGACGAAAGGGGTGAACAGAATGATGATCCCTGATCAGGATCATGGCGGACTCCCATGCCGCCCCAAAGGCGGCTGAGCGCCCCCGCTAAAGGCTAAGGTCGTCATCGCCTCAAAACCGGGCGCGGCTCTCCGTGGGAACCGCCGCCCGCGGGGCTTGACGCCTGTCGTCGCAGGAGCGCGCCGGACGGGCAGGGACGGTTTCCCTGACGACCGTACGGGCGATGGGGGACCTTTGCATGAATTCGTTGAGAAAAGGAAGCCGCTTAGGGGCGCGGCGAGTCAATTGGTTCCAGTGGCAGGAGAGACCCGGCTGACCCCCGCGCTGTCAGGCCCATCAATACGGTATCCCGATAACAAAGTCAGAGTCCAGCCGGGGCCGGAGAGCCCGCTCGGTGCCGGCGCAGCGGCAATCAAGCGCGAAAAGTCAGACGAGATGACTGCGCCATCGATGGCGGCAAGCTCGCCCCATGCGTCACGGAGCGTTACGCGTTGGTAGTAATTGCCGAGCCCCTCGATGGGGACAATCTGGTTTGGATCGAACTCCATTTGCGCCTGTCGCAAAGGAATCTCGATCCGGGCGCCGGAGAACCGCTGGCGAAGCGCGTCGATCCGCGCCTCCTGGCGCTCTGCGCGGGCGCGCTCCTCGGCGGCGATCGCGCCGCCGGAATAGCGTTCGGAGATCACGCGAATGCTCGCCGCGGTGGCCCGTTCGGGCCGCGCGAACTGGGCAAGCAGGTCGGCCGGAGCATAACCACCCAGAGTTCTGCGCCAATTCGGGTTGGCGGCGTCCAAGAGCAAGCCGTAAGCGGGCCCGGTGGCGTAGGCGTACGTGCGCGGGAACGAGTCATTGCGATCGAAATCGCCGAGGATGCGTGCGGCTGAGAGGTCAGGAGTTGCGGCAGCGCCGAGCTTGACGCCTGTGTAGGCAGCCAACCCCTCGTTCCGGTCCAGCGATGCCTCCGCTGCCGCCGCGCCGGGGAAGCGCGAAATCCGGAAGGCCCTAAACTGGAGCGCATCTCGAACGGCGCCCCGGCGGGCGCGCCCGTTCGAAAGCAGGGCGGTCGACAGCGCTCTCATTTCGAGCCGTAGCAGCCTTCGGCCCTCTTCGGTGTCGAGATGGGCGGCGTCGGCCGGCTGCGCGGGCAGGCCGATGTCGGATTGGATACGGTGCCAGGCTTCATGCGCAACCAGTACGCGCCGCTCTTCGGCCTGTTCGGGGAGTGGGGCGAGCACCATGATCCATCTCACGCCCCCCCAATCGACGGCGGTATTGGCGACGGTCACACCCGCCGGCAGAGTGCCAGTCCAGCCGCCGTCGTCGCTGCCGGGTTGCAGCACGCCTTCCGCGTCCGCTTGGGTGGCCCAGACCGCGCGCGTCGCGGGGTCTACGACAATCAACGGCCCGCATAGGCGGACGCCCCAGAGCGCACCGTCATCGGCGGTGCACATGGCCCGCAACTCCTGAGAAGCGGTCGCCGCGGAGCCCGCGAAGCCCTGGGCGAGCCCTGCGGTGGGACACAGGGCAAAACAGAGCAGAAGCAGCAGACGATACATGGCTCTCCCACCGGCTGGTTTGTCGCTGAGCGCCATCATAGCACTGCGGCGCCGTAGCGTTAACGCACCTTTCACCTTCCTTTTCAACTCGATAGCAAGCCGATGCTGGTAAAGCTTGAGGCGATGAAGGTAAACCGCCGTTCCCTCGTGCTGTTCGGCGCGACGACGCTTGGCGGCGTTGCGTTGAGCGGTTTCGCGCATGCCAGCGTTCCCGCCGCCTTGCGCGGCGTGCTGCTGCAGCCGGAAGGCGACGGCGCGCGCCTCTTGCTTGCGATGGACCGTCGCGCGGCGGTGAATGCCTTCTTCCTCGAAACCCCAGATCGTTTCGTTGTCGATTTGGCTAACACGCGACTTGATCTTGCCGGCGGTTCGAGTGGCCAGGGTCCTGGGGCGGGGTTTGTGCGGCGCTATCGCTACGCGCAGCGACCCGATGGCGCTGGCCGTATCGTGCTGGATTTGAGCGCACCCGGCGAAGTGGTGCGGCAGGAACTCGCTGGACGCACGGAGCTTAGCTTCGATTTGGCCCCGGCATCCCCGGCCGTTGTCTCGCCGCAGCGGGAATATCTCGGGCGCGATGCGCCGCGCCGCACCATTGTTGTCGACGCCGGTCATGGCGGCCGGGATCCGGGCGCCATCGGCGCGACTGGCGTACGCGAGAAGGACGTGGTCTTGGACGCGGCCCTACAGCTGCGCACGGCGCTGGAAGCGCGCGGCCGCTACCGCGTGGCGCTTACCCGCGACGCCGATCAGTTTGTTCCGCTCGAAGAGCGCGTCCGATTTGCCCGCGCCCAAAATGCGGACCTGTTCATTTCGCTTCATGCGGACTCCCACGCCAATCGGGAGGCGCACGGCGCATCCGTTTATACGATCTCGGAGCGTGGCGCGGACCGCGCGCAGACCATGATGACAGCGCAGAACTGGGATATCGACCTCGGCGACGCCCCGCGTTCGGGACTGGCGCACGACATTCTGGTCGATCTTTACCAGCGCGAAACGACCAATCGCTCGGCCCAGTTCGCGCAGACCCTGATCCCGCGCGTGGCCCAGGTTGCGCCGTTGCTGCGCAACACCCATCGCAGCGCCGGCTTCTACGTGCTGCTGGCCCCGGACGTTCCAGCGGTGCTGGTTGAGACCGGGTTCCTGAGTAATCCGACCGACGAGCGTCGCCTATCCGACCCGCGCGCGCGGGAAAACCTGGCCGAAGCGATGGCGCAAGCTGTGGAAGCCTACTTCGCTGGTCCGCAGCTCTACGCGGCGCGCGCCTAAAAACCGCGCTGTTTCTGGCCCATGAAGAGGTTCTAGAGTGGCGGCGGCCTCGGCCTTAATCGCGCCCCATTGCGGGGCGAGGGCCGTGGCTTCCAAGAGCACGCGCGGAAAAGCGGGGCGGAATGCGAGACGACGACTCTTTCGGCTCATACGGGCGCGGTTGGGACGGCGATTACGAAGATCGCAGCAGCGGCGGAGGGCCCTCCTCGAAGGGCCCGATCTGGCGGCGCGTTCTCACGGGCCTGGTGGTGCTGGCCGGTGTCGGCGTTCTGGCCGTGGGCGGCTTTCTGATCGCTGCGTTGCAAGGGCTGCCGAGCCTGGAAGAGCTTCAGGATTATCAGCCGCCAGTCACCAGCCGCGTACACGCGGGCGACGGCGCGCTGGTCGCGGAATTCGCTGAAGAACAGCGGGTGTTCGTGCCGATCGAGCAGATGCCCGACCACGTGAAGAATGCATTCGTTGCGGTGGAAGACGCCCGCTTCTTCGAACACTCGGGCATCGATTACGCCGGCTTGGCACGGGCGATGTTGTCGAACGTCGGCAACGTACTGAGCGGGCGCCGCCTCGAAGGCGCGTCGACCATCACGCAGCAGGTGGCCGGCAACATGCTCACTGGCCGAGCGGCGGAGTGCGAAGGCGGCATCGGCGGCCTGTTCTGCGCGCTCTACACCAAGTTCCGCGAGGGTTTGATGGCGCAGCGCATCGAGCGCGTGCTCGACAAGGATCGCATCCTCGAACTTTACCTGAACCAGATCTATCTCGGCAACCGAGCCTATGGCGTCGCTGCGGCTTCGCTCAATTATTTCGACAAACCTTTGGCGGAGCTCACTGTCGCTGAGGCCGCTTATCTGGCCATTCTGCCGAAGGGGCCGGCGAACTATCAAGTGCCGCGCCACCTCGAACGCGCCCTCGATCGGCGCAATTACGCGATCGGGCGCATGCTCGAACGCGAGTACATTACTGAACAGCAGGCAACTGAGGCGCGCGCGGCCGAGCTGGTGACGCAAGATCGTCTTGCGGGCGACGAGTACGTTGCTGCGTCTCACTTCGTCGAAGAAGTGCGCCGCCAGGTGCAGGAGCAATACGGCGCCGATGCGCTGCTGCGCGGCGGACTTTCAATTCGCTCCACTATTGACACGCGCCTTCAGCTTGCCGCGGCGCGCGCTCTGCGCGCTGGCCTGGAGGAGTACGATCGTCGCCATGATTGGCGTGGGCCGATTGCAGCAGGCGACGCGGCTGGCGATGTGCAGGCGCAGCTGCGCGAAGCCGCGCGTCCGCCGCAACTGTCGAGTTGGGTGCGAGCCATGGTCACACGCGTCGCGGACGGCGCGGTAACGCTCACCGATGAAAACGGTCAGACCGGACGTCTTTCCAACAACGACGCGCAATGGGCGGCGCAGGGCGCGCGTCGCGAGCGCGGACGTGCGTTGAGGGCGGGCGCCATAGTTTATGCGCAGCGCAGTTCGAATGGCGGTTACGCGCTGAAGCAGGTGCCGGAGATCCAAGGCGCGCTGGTGGCGATGGATCCGCACACGGGCCGTGTTCTGGCGATGGTCGGCGGCTATTCGTTCAACGAAGCCAGCGGCCTCAACCGAGCGACGCAGGCGATGCGTCAGCCGGGCTCGGCGTTCAAGCCGATCGTTTACGCGGCGGCGCTCGATTATGGGCTGACACCGGCGACTCTCATCGACGACGGGCCGCTGGCGATCGAGGCGGGCGACGGCACAAATTGGTCGCCGGAAAACTACACGCGCGAGTATTATGGGCCGACGACGCTCCGCCGCGGGTTGGAGATGTCGCGGAACGCTATGACCGCGCGTGTTGCCTATGAGATGGGCGCTGACCGCGTGCTGGATTACGGTCGCCGGCTCGGCGTCTATGGCGACAACACGCAAGCTGTGTTCGCGTTGGCGTTGGGCGCGGGCGAAACCAGCTTGATGCGCCTGACCACGGCTTACGGCATGTTCGTCAATGGCGGACGGTGGGTGCAGCCGATCATCATCGATCGTATTCAAGATCGCACCGGGCGTTCGGTGTTCCGGCGCGATCAGCGCGAATGCGCGGAGTGCCAGGCCGAATGGCGCCGCCAGGCGCCGCCGAGCCTGCCCGACACCCGTCAGCAGGTGCTCGATCCGATTACGGCGTATCAGATCGTCTCGATGACCGAAGGCGTCGTCCAGCGCGGCACCGGCACGAGCATCGCCGAACTCGGATTTCCGCTGGGCGGCAAGACTGGCACCACCAACGACTACAAGGATGCATGGTTCATCGGCTATTCGCCGGATCTCGTTGTCGGCGTCTGGGCCGGCTTCGACACGCCGCGCGACATGGGTGAAGCAGAAACCGGCGGCCGGATCGCCGCGCCGATCTTCCGCGACTTCATGCGCGCGGCGCTGCGCAACTCGCAGCCGACGCCGTTTCGCATTCCGGCCGGCGTGCGCTTGGTTCGGATCGACTATCAGACCGGTCTGCTGCCGAGCGGAACGACGACACAAACCGTGCTGGAGGCGTTTCGACCGGACACCGAACCTTCTCGCGACGTGGCGTCCTCGCCGTTCGTGTTTGGCGGCACCGACCCGATCGATCCGCGCGTGCTGACCGGGTTGTCAAGCGTCTTTGGCCCCAGCGAGAGCGATCGCCCGCGAACGCAACAGGAAGAACAACAATCGGAAGACCTTGGCGGGCTTTACTAGGCGAATGGCGAGTCGTGGGTGGCGAATGGGGCTTGAGAACCCAAGCGCGCCTTTCTAATTCCTGGTCGCACTCCGCCATTGGTAAGGAAACCCCATGCGCGCCGAAATTGCTGCTCTCGCTGAACAGATCGAATCCGCGGTCGCCTTGCTGCGGAGGCGTCTTTGACTGGGACCGCGCTCAAGTCCGTCTCGATGAACTGACGGCGCTCTCCGAGCGTCCAGACTTCTGGAACGATCCTGAGAAAGCGCAAAAGCTCATGCGCGAGCGCAACAAGCTTGACGCATCGATGGGCGCCATCACCATGCTCGAGCGCGACCTCAGAGATAGCGTCGAGCTGGCGGAAATGGCTGAAGCGGAGGGCGACGAAAGCCTGATCGCCGAGGCGCAATCCACCCTCAGAAGCGTGCAAGAACGCGCTGCAAAGGCGGAACTCGAAGCGTTGCTATCGGGAGAGGCGGACGGCAACGACGCCTACATTGAGTTCAACTCCGGCGCCGGCGGCACGGAGAGCCAGGACTGGGCGGAGATGCTGCTCCGGATGTACACGCGCTGGGCCAACGCGCGCGGCTTCAAGGTTGATTTTCTGGAGGAGCAGGGCGGCGATACGGCCGGCATCAAATCAGCGACGATCCTGGTGCAAGGCGAGAACGCGTATGGCTGGCTGAAGACGGAAGCGGGCGTTCATCGTCTGGTGCGCATCAGCCCTTACGATTCCAACGCACGCCGCCATACCTCGTTCGCCAGCGTGTGGGTGTATCCGAAGATTGACGACTCGATTGACATTGAGATCAACGAGAAAGACGTGCGCACTGACACTTACCGATCGTCAGGCGCTGGCGGTCAGCACGTCAACAAGACCGATTCGGCTGTGCGACTCACGCACATCCCGACCGGCATCGTCGTTGCCTGCCAATCCGAGCGCAGTCAGCACAAGAACCGCGCCGCGGCGTGGGACATGCTGCGCGCGCGCCTCTACGAAGCTGAGCTGCAGAAGCGCGAGGCTGCGGCGCAGGCGCTTGAAGACACCAAGACGGAAATCGGCTGGGGGCGGCAGATCCGTTCCTACGTGCTGCAACCGTATCAGATGGTCAAAGACCTGCGCACCGGCGTCGAAACCTCTGACACCCAGGGCGTGCTCGATGGCGACCTCGATCGGTTCATGGCCGCTTCGCTTGCCGCTCGCGTCAGCGGCGCGGGTGAGACCCAGGTGGCGGATATCGAGTAGGCGCGCAAAAGAAAAAGGCCCGGCGGTAAGCCGGGCCTTAAGTGCTTATTCCAACCCAAAACTTGCTCAACCGGACGTGCCCGTGACGACCACGCCCATGCCGCCCGGCTCGCCGAACACCGAGCCGAAGCTGCGCTGCGGCTGCGGCGCGGCGCTTGCGGCCGGGGCGGGCGACGCCGCTGCGGTCCCGGACAGCGGGTCCTGCAGGTAGCGGCACTGGCCTTCGAATACGGCGCCCATTTCAACAGACAAAGATTGATGGACAATGTCGCCGATCACATGCGCATTGCGGGCGAGCATGACCTTGCGCGCGCGCACCGAGCCTTCAACCCGGCCGTGAACGGTTACGCTTTCGCTAATGACGTCGCCCTTGACCATGCCGGTATCGCCGACCGTCAGGGAGCCGCCACGGACATTGCCTTCCACCTCACCATCGACCTGGATTTCCGCGCCGTCCGCATCGATCGTGCCCGTGATCTTGACACCGTTGGCGATGATGGAGGCGATCCCGGCTCGGCCGGTCTGTCTGCGCGGGGCTGGGGTCATGGGATCCGGTGTCGACGACGGCATTGGAGAATCTGGTCTACCCTTGTTCGTGAACATGCCGTCCTGCCCTTAAGAAGTTAACGGGATCCACCGCGCGACCGCGGAACCAGACCTCGTAATGCAAATGTGTGGCGGTGCTGCGACCGGTGCTGCCCATCGAGCCGATGCGCTGGCCGATGGCGACCTCGTCCCCGCGGTCCACATGGATGTCGCGAAGGTGCGCGTAGCGGGTACGGAAGCCGTGTCCGTGATCGATCTCCACCGTGTAGCCGTACCCAGCGCGCGGACCGGCGAAAACAACGGTTCCGGGCGAGGTGGCAACCACCGGCGCGCGCTCAAAGGCGGCAAGGTCGAGGCCCGAGTGGAAGGCCGGACGCCCGTTGAAGGGATCGATGCGCTGGCCGTAGCCAGAAGTTTCGCGATAATCGACCGCGACGGGGGGCGCGAGCGGAGTGGCGTTGGCGATGTCGCTGAGGCGGCGGGACTCGGTCACCCGAGCCGCAACCTGGGCGACACGATCAGCGAAAGCCGGATTGAGCCCGCTATCACGGAGGTAGGCCACGAAATCCTGGGGCACCAGCGGGGCGGCGTCGTCATCGGACACGGATGCCATGCTGACCCCGGTCAGCCGCAGAACACCGCGAACCGACTCGCTGCGCTCGACGACCTGGTCTTCCAGCTCGGAGAGGGTCTGTTCTTGGTCGACCTCAAGCTGCTCAGCGCGGGCGCGGAAGCCCACCGTAGTCACGCGGTAGGCGTCGTTGGAGACAACGCGCGATTGGCGCGGCTCGGCCTCATCAATGGACGCGGCCATGATGATACGAGCGCCGTCGCGCTCGATCGGGCGGGTGGCCGCCAATTGAATACTGTTGCCGCCGGCGTATTCGAGCAGCGAGCGAAGAACCTCGTGGCGAGCCTCAAACTCCTGGGTGGCGCGGTCGAACTGGCGGGTGCGCTCTTCCAGCAGCGCCTGGGAGGCGGCGGCCTGCGCGCGGGACTCATTCAACCAGCGGTCGTACTTTGCCCGTTCGCGCTCAATCTCAGCGTTGGTGGCGCTTGCCCCAGACCCTTCAACCAGGGTGCTGCCGGTCGCGTATACGCACCAGCCGGCTAAACCCACTGCGCCGAGCGCCAGCATGGCCTGCTTGCTGGGAGACAGCGAGACGTATCGCACGGTGCCGCCGCTGCGATGATAAATCTGCCGCTCAGGAAAGATGCGATCGAAAAACGCTCGAGCTCGCGATCCGAACTGGCTCATGTCCGCCACCGCCCACTAACTAGCTGACTACTTTACGTTAGCCCCGTCCGCGTCGTGATCCAACCTGAAAGCTCCGTGAATTGCAACAGCCCCGCTGTGCTGTTTACGAGAATTTCAGCGATCAGCCCGGTATTGTTCCGGAAACGTGTGAACGAAACGTGGTCGATGGCGAAATTATCGGGACAAATCAGCGCCGCGCGTTAACGGATTCCAGCACCTCGGCCACATGGCCTGCCACTTTGACCTTGCGCCAGATGCGGTTGATTCGACCCCTCGCGTCGATGAGGAAGGTGGACCTCTCGATCCCCATCGACGTGCGCCCGTAGAGCTTCTTTTCGACCCAGACGCCATAGGCCTCGCAAACCGCCCCGCTCTCGTCCGACGCGAGAAGGATCGACAACCCGTGCTTAGCGGCGAACTTGTCATGCTTCGCGGGGGTGTCGCGCGAAACGCCCACAACGGCCGCGTTCGCAGCCGCAAAATCGTCCAGAGCTTCAGTGAAGTTTAGGGCTTGTTGAGTACATCCGGGGGTGTCGTCCTTCGGGTAGAAGTAGAGGACGACGCGCTTGCCCTTGAGGTCGGCCAAGCTAACGCGACCGCCCCCGGCCGTTGGCAGATCGAACGGGGGTGCGGGGTCGCCGGGTTTGAGTTGCTTCATTGACGCCTCCGAAGTGTCGCCGGGCCGACAGCAAACGGCCTTTGCGTTAGCATGCCCGTGCGCGCTAGATAACGCGGCGGGGCGTCGGAAGGTGAGGCGATGATACGCCGCTCGACGCTAATCATGGTCGAGATTGTCCTGGGTCTGGTCGCGGCGATCGCGATCGGCGCAGGAATAGCTTGGTGGCGGCTCTCCCAGGGCCCGATCGAACTCGGATTCCTGCGCGCGCAAATGCAGCAGGAATTCAGCGCGGCGCGTGAGGGCCGCCCTGTTGGTCTGGACCGTGTGGAACTCGCTTGGGCGCCGCGCGGGGCGCTCGAATTGCGCGCGGTCGACGTGACGTTCGAAGACGGTCGGGGTGGCGTGCTTTCCCGTTCCGACGAGGCGCGCATCGAGGTTTCGGTGTTGCCCTTGCTCGTCGGCCGCATCCGGCTTGAGCGCGCCGAGTTTACCGGTGGCGCGTTGACGTTTACCCGCCGTATCGATGGCGCCGTCCATGTGGCGTTTGGCCCGGAAGGCGCGCCGCCCGATATCATCATACCCCCGCCGCCGCCGAACGAGACGCTTGAGCAGCGCGTCGTGCGTATTCTCGACAGCATGGCGGCAACCTTCCGTCCGGTGGGCGCTGGCGGCGGTTTACGCGGGCTGTCGGTGCGCGATGCAGATCTGACGATTATCGATCAGGGCGGCGGCGGACGTTGGACCGCGCACGGCGCGAATTTCGAATTGGAGCGCAGCGGCCGATCCCTTGAACTGGCGGCCAACGCGTTGCTCGAAGGCGCCGACGGCGCAGCGCCAGCAAATCTTCGCATCACAACCGACACCCGCTTCAGCGCCGCGATCGTCGAGTTCGGCGCTGAAAACGTTCAGCCGCGGGCATTGCTTTCGCCGGCTGCGCTTGGGCCTTTCGCGGGTCTCGACGCTCCGTTGTCCGCGACTGTTTCCATCGGCCTCGACCGGCGCGCGGGCGTCAATCGATTCGAAGGCGAAGCGGTGCTTGGGCGCGGGTCTGTTGAGATGGCCGGCGAGCGCGTGAGCATCGACGGCGGACGCTTCAGCGGCCGGTACGACGTAGCCAGCGACGAACTCATCATCGACGAGTTGGCGCTGGGCGGAGACCGCACGCGGATCCGCGGGGAACTCCGGGTGCGTGACGTCTCGGCGATCCTGCGCGCCGCGCCCAATGAACCCGCGAATTTCAGCATCGCGCTGCCGTCGATGACGCTCGAAGTGCCGAGCGCCTTTCCGCGTCCGGTGTCGCTGGCGCAAGTGGATATCGCTGGCGCGATCGTGAGCGCCGAGCGCTCGATCCGGTTCAGTCGAATTCGCGCCCGCATCGGCGATGGCGTGCTGGACGCCACCGGACGGCTCTATTGGGGCGAAGCCGGCGACGAGCGCAGACTACACCCGGGCGTCGAACTCGTCGGCGCCGTCACGGGACCCGTCGACGCCACGGCGGCGATTGCGATGTGGCCGATCGGGCTCGGCGAAGCGGCTCGCTCCTACGTGGCGCGCGCCCTGGAAGCGGGCCGCGTCACTGACACACAGGTTCGCCTGGATATTCGCCCACAAGACGTCGCCGCCGGAGTGTACCGGCAAGAGGCGGTCGACGTTCATTTTAATGTCGAAGGCGGGGTTTTCCGTTTCGTCCAGACAATGTCGCCGGTAACCGATGTGCGGGGCTCGGCGGTTCTGCGCGGTAACAGTTTCGTGCTGAACGCGCCCAACGCGCGGATCAACAATCTCACGGTTGCCGACGCGCGCTTGGAGCTGCCGCGTCTGAAGCCGCGCGGGGCGATGGCGACGATCACGGCGCGCGTCGATGGCGATGCGCGCAATCTGCTTGAACTTCTGGCGCAAGAGCCGATCGGCATGCGCGAGAGCATTCCTGTCGACATCGCGAGCGCGAGCGGCAGGGGAAGCTTCAATCTCACGATTCAGCGGCCGATGCTGTCGGAAGTGCCGCGCGAGGATTGGCGCTTTCGCGTCGACGGCGCCATCCGGGATTTCGCCGGCAACATGAGCACGCGGCGTGTCGCGGTTTCTCAGGGTCAATTGTCCGTGCGCGGCGATCAGCGTGCGGTGACCGTCAGCGGGCCGATACGCGCCGGTGAATCGCGGCTGGAGCAGGTGCGTTGGACCGAGACTCTCAGCCGCGGCGCCCGCGCTGGGTACTCCGAGTACACGATAGCAGGCGATTTCGACGCCAACGATCTGGAACGGCTCGGCTACGCTATTGCACGCCACGCGCGGGGCCGCATCGGCGTCACGGTGACCGGGCGCGGTCGCGGCTTCGATGTCGATAACGCGCGTGTCGACCTCGATCTCACGGCGGCGGCGGTGGAGTCGCCCTGGTCGTTTTGGACGAAACGGGCGGGCGCGCCGGCTTCGGCTCGTTTTGCTGTTGAACGCCAACGCGATGGCGGCCTGGCCTTTACCGACATCGATGCGCGCGGCGCCGGTTTGTTGGCGCAAGGACGCGTGGTGCTGGCGCGTGATCAGCGCATTGTCGAGGCGGACTTCCCCCGGCTTGTGATCGAAGGCCGCTCGGATGCGCGCGTCAACGCGGTTCGCGCCGCGGACGGCGGTCTCGACGTGGCCGTGCGCGGCGCTTTATTCGATGCTGCGCCCTTCATGGACAGTGAAGCGGGCCAGGCCGCTCAGCCGCAAACAGCAGCGAGCGTTGCGCCGCCGCTCCGCGCCACCGTTATCGTTGATCGGCTCAAGATGCGAGGCGACGCCACGTTAAGCGACGCGCGTGTGACGATGTCGACGCAACGGGGCGCGTTGGCGACCCTCATCGTGGACGGGCGTACGCCGGGCAATGGCGGCTTCTCGCTGGCGCTCGGTCCTCGGAGCGAAGACCCGCAAGGCCGTATCCGCTTCCGCTCTGACAATGCCGGCTTCGCTGTGGCGGCTTTGACCGGTTCCGAGAATGTGGTCGGGGGACGGGCCAGCGCGGATGGCGTCTGGCGGTTGGGGCCGCCATCGTCGGCGACCTTCAGCGTGCGCATGGAAGGCTTCGAGGTCGTGCGGCTGCCGGCGATGGCGCGGTTGCTGTCGTCGGCTGGTTCGCTCACCGGCTTGGTGGAGATGCTGAATGGCGACGGCATCGGTTTCTCGGTGATGGAGGCGCAAATGGCCTACGCCAACGATAGGCTCTCCTTCACCGAGGGCTCGATGCGCGGACCATCGCTCGGTCTCACGGCTTCTGGCGCTTACAACATCGAACGCAACGATCTCGATGTGGACGGCGTGGTGGCGCCGTCGCCAACGCTTAATCTATCGATGCTCGGCGAGATCCCGTTGCTCGGCAATCTGATCGTGTCGCGGCGCGGCGAGGGCGTGTTCGGCATGACCTACTCGATCAACGGACCGGCAGAGTCGCCCCGCGTCGGCGTCAATCCGGTGTCGGCGCTGACGCCTGGCATTTTGCGGCGGATTTTTGAGCCGATCCCTGAGCGTCAGCCGCAGGCGACGCCGCCGGAGCAGCCGGCCGCGGGCGGACAGCAAGGCGCGCTGGCCCCGGCCGAGCGGGAGCAAGCGGCGCTGCCGTGATCACTGCACGCGCAGCAGCGCATGCTTCTTCTTGCCAAGCGAAAGCTTGATCACGCCATCGCGGACATGCGCAGACGAGAGCGTCGCCATTTCGTCGGCCACCAATTCGTCGTTCACCCGTATGGAGCTTTGCGCGATCTGGCGCTTGGCTTCCCCATTGGACGCGACGAGTTCGGCGCGGACAAGCGCGGCGGTGACACGCAATCCCTGCGAGAACTCTTGGGCGGAGACTGGGTATGTCGGCAGGTTCGCCGAGAGCGCGCCCTGTTCGAACGTCGCGCGCGCCGCTTCCTCGGCTCGGAGCGCGTGCTCGCGCCCATGCAGCAACACGGTGGCTTCAGTGGCGAGCACCTTCTTCGCGTCGTTGATCTCGGCGCCCTTGAGCGCTTCAAGGCGGGCGATCTCTTCAAGCGGCAGATCGGTGAAGATTTTGAGGAAACGTCCGATATCGGCGTCCTCGGCGTTGCGCCAGTACTGCCAGTATTCGTACGGGCTTAGCATGTCGGCGTTGAGCCAGACAGCGCCTTGCGCCGTCTTGCCCATCTTCGCGCCGGACGCCGTGGTGATGAGCGGTTGCGTCAAGCCGAACAGCTCTGCGCCGTCCATCCGGCGGCCCAATTCGACGCCGTTGACGATGTTGCCCCACTGATCCGAGCCGCCCATCTGCAGCTTACAGCCGTAGCGGCGGTGCAGCTCGACGAAGTCATAGGCCTGCAAGACCATGTAGTTGAACTCGATGAAGCTCATCGGCTGTTCGCGTTCGAGCCGCAGACGCACCGAGTCCATGGCGAGCATGCGGTTGACCGACATGTGACGGCCGACCGTGCGCAGGAAGTCGAGATAATTGAGTGACAGCAGCCACTCGGCGTTGTCGACCAGGATCGCGTCGCTCTTGCCTGCACCGAAGCTCAAGAACTTCTCGAACGTGCCGCGGATAGAAGCGGTGTTCGCGACGATTTGCTCCTCGCTCAAGAGCTGGCGCATTTCCTCCTTGCCGGAGGGGTCGCCGACGCGCGTCGTTCCTCCACCGAGCAGCACGATGGGTTTTCCGCCCGCGCGCTGCAATCGGCGCAGGAACATGATCTGGGTGAGGTTTCCGACATGAAGCGAAGGCGCGGTCATGTCGAAGCCGATATAGCCAATGACGCCCGCCATCGCGGTTTGGTCCAAGCCTTCGAGGTCAGTGCATTGGTGGAACTGCCCCCGCGCGATCACCTCGCGCAGGAACGGGGATTGGGCGTTCGTCATGGCGTCGGGCGCTTAGCACGCACAGGCAGCGATGTCGAAAGCCGGCTAACGCGGCGCGCGTTTCGCCAAAATGCGCTGCAATGTGCGCCGGTGCATGTTCAGACGGCGCGCGGTCTCCGAGACGTTGTGGCCGCAAAGCTCATAGACCCGTTGGATGTGCTCCCAGCGGATGCGGTCGGCGGACATTGGGTTGTCCGGGGGCTCTGGCCGGTCGTCGGGCGAAGCCAGCAAAGCCTTGACGATGTCCTCGGGGTCGGCCGGCTTGGCAAGATAGTCGATAGCGCCGGCCTTAACCGCGGCGACCGCGGTGGCGATGGCGCCATAGCCCGTCAGCATCACCACGCGGCAATCGTCGCGATGTTTGTTCAGCGCTTCAACGACCGACAGGCCGGAGCCATCCTCCAAACGAAGATCGAGCACGGCGTAGGCGGGAGGCGCCTTCGCTGCGGCGTCGGTTGCTTCGGCGACCGAGCCCACAGCGGTCACCTCGAAGCCGCGCTGCTCCAAGGCGCGCGCCAGTCGGGTGCGAAACGCGGCGTCGTCATCAAGAATGAGGAGCGATTTTTCGCCTTCTGACGGTGCAGGCGTCATGGTTTCTCTCTTTTCTCTCATACGTAGAGCAATTCTCGCAAGATCAAAGCGCTGGCGCTTCGATTGCCGCCCGCGGCCAAGCTGTCCTGACAACCGCCCCCTGTTCAGGCTGTGGGCGATTGCGGACGTCGAGCTTGCCGCCGGTGCGTTCAAGCAGAGTCTTCGAAATGAAGAAACCGAGTCCCAGGCCGCCGGCCATACCTTCGCGGTCGCGCTCGGTCAGGTAAGGTTCGCCCAAACGACTCAGGATCGCGGGCGCGAAGCCGGGACCGTCATCGCGGACCGTCACCTCTACCTTATCGGCATCCCACCGAGCTTCAATGTCGACCCGTGAGCGGGCAAAGCCCACGGCGTTTTCCACGATACCGCCGAGCGCGTGCACGATTTCGGGCATCCGTCGCACATCGAGCGCGCCTTCGCCCTGGGAGGTGATGACGATGTCAGGGCCGAGGCCCTGGTGGGGTTCCGCGATTTCCTCCAGCAATGCCTGGACTGGGGCGCGCTGGATCATGACGTCGCTTTGCTCGCGGTTGGCGGCGAGCTGACCCAGGATGGCGCGGCAGCGCTCGCTTTGCTGGACGAGCAAGTGCAGGTCTTCGGCGCGCGGGTCGCCGGGTTTCAAGTCGCGCGCCATTTCCTTGGCCACGAGATGAATAGTGGCGAGCGGCGTGCCAAGTTCATGGGCCGCGGCCGCTGCAAGGCCGCCGAGCGCGGAGAGCGTCTGCTCCCGCGCCAGCACGGCTTGCACCGCGGCGAGCGCGATGTTGAGCCTTTCTTCTTCCGCTGCGACGCGCCAGGCGTAAACGCTGGTGAAGCCGAGGCCGACGAGGACGGCGGCCGCGATCCCCAACTCGTAGAGCTGCGGCACTTCAAAGGTCGAGCCGTGCGGCCACGGCAAAGGCAGTCGCCAGACCGAAATCACGCCCACGCATGCGAACGTGAGCGTAGCCAGCACGGCGGTGATGGTCGGACGCAGGATCGTCGCCGATACCGCGACGGGCGCGATGAACAAAAACACGAAGGGATTCTGCAACCCGCCGGTGAGCGCCAAGAGCGCGGCGAGTTGCACGATATCGTACGCGAGCAGCGCGGCCGCTTCCCATTCCCGCGCCAGTTCCTGCGAGCGACGGGTCGCGACCAGCGCGAGATTAAGCGCCACCGACACGGCGATCAGCAATAGAGCCCATTCGATTGGAAACTCGACGTTCAGTCCGAACCGAACCAGCACGACCGCGGCGGTCTGGCCGAGGATCGCCAACCACCGAAGCAGGATCAGTGTCCGCAACCGGATGCGGCTCTCGGCCGACCAGAAACTGGGAAGGGGCGACGGCTCGGACATCAGCGGCGGTTTCATGACACAGATGCAACTTGGCGTCGCCTGCGCGCCTGCGTCGCCTTGATCGAAGTCGTGCTGAGCGCCTAGCTCGCCTGAATGCAGGACACCGTGCAAGAGCCCCGGCGAACCCTTACGGGCGCGATCATCCCGGCCCTCGGCCTAGCGGGTCTGGTGGCTGCGGCGGCGCTGCTGCTGGTGGGACGCGGGGGCCCCGAAAAACAAGCGGCGCTGGCCCCGCCGGGCAATTGCATTCTCGAAAACGCCGATGGCGTAGGCGGCCCCATCGACCTCGTTGACGGCAATGGCGCCCGCGTCACGGAAGCTGACTTCGCCGGCACCCCCGCTGCGCTTTATTTTGGCTTCACGCACTGCCCGGACGTCTGTCCGGCGACGATGTACACCCTTGCCGAGGCTCTGGCGCAGCCCGGCGGCTATGACGTGCAGACGATCCTGGTCAGCGTTGACCCGGCGCGCGACACGCCAGAGGTGATGCGCGCCTATGTGCAGACATCGGGCTTCCCGGCGGGACTGGTCGGGCTGACTGGGTCCGATACTCAGATCGATGCGGCGAAGCGGGCGTTCCAAGTGTACGCCGCCAGCGCGCCCGCCCGGACGGGGGATGCCGCAAACGTCTACAATGTCGACCACTCTTCGCTGCTCTACATTGTCGACGGCAACTGGCGCACCGTGGCCATCATTCCGACTATGCAGCGCGCCGATCCCGCCGACCCCCGCAGCCCCATGGTCGCGACCGGGCCCACCGCCATTTCGGCCTGCATCGCCGCTGGACTGGAGCGCAGCACACGCTGACGCTACGTCAAGTCAATGGAGTGGCGCCAAACTCGCCCGCCAAGCGACATTAGCTTGTTGGAAAGCGCGAGGTCGGCACTATCCTTAGGGCTTGGGGAGTTCTGCTGCAGTGCAGCGAAGAGGCGGTATGCTTTATTCACTCTATGAGTTGGGCCACTTGTCTATGGCCCCGTTGCGCTTCGCCGCGATGATGCAGGCCAGCGTGCTGCGCTCGCCGTTCAATCCGCTGTCCAACACCGATATGGCGCGCGCTGCTGCGGCGGCGTCCGACTTGTTCGAGTCGGTAACGCGGCGCTACCGGAAACCAGAGTGGCGGCTGCCGACGACTCGCGTCGGGGGCATCGATGTGCCGGTCACGCCGACGGTGGCTTGGTCGACGCCTTGGTGCAACATGATCCACTTCGCGCGCGATCCCGGTGCGCTTCGCGAGGCGCGTGGCGAGCGGACCGATCCAACGGTGCTGTTGGCGGCGCCGATGTCAGGCCACTACGCGACCTTGCTGCGCAGCACGGTCGAGGCCTTTCTGCCTGAGCACGACGTTTACATCACCGATTGGAATGATGCGCGAATGGCGCCGCTGTTGGCCGGGCGCTTCGATCTCAACGACTATGTCGACCACCTGCTGGGCATGCTGCGCGCGCTCGGGCCTGACACGCACATCGTCGCCGTGTGCCAACCCGGCCCGGCCGTGCTCGCGGCCGTGTCGCTGATGGCGGCAGAAGACGATCCTTGCACCCCGGCGACCATGACCATCATGGGTTCGCCGATCGATGCGCGCAGGTCGCCGACGGCGCCCAACCTGCTCGCTGAACAGCGCGACATCGAGTGGTTTCAGAAGAACATGATCCACACCGTGCCGGCCATTTATCCCGGCGCGTTCCGTCGCGTTTATCCTGGCTTTCTGCAACTCGCCAGTTTTATGGGCATGAACCTGTCTCGCCACGTCGACGCGCATCACTCCTATTTTCAGAATCTGATCAAAGGCGATGGCGACAGCGCTGACAAGCATCGCGAGTTCTACGACGAGTATCTTGCGGTCATGGATCTCACCGAGGAATTTTACACGCAGACGCTCGTCGACGTGTTTCAGCGCTATTCGCTCGCGAACGGCGAATTTTTCCATCGCGGAGAGCGCGTCGATCCGAAAGCGATCACGCGCACCGCGCTGCTGACCATTGAAGGCGAAAACGACGACATTTCCGGCATCGGCCAGACGCAAGCGGCGCACGCGCTTTGCAGCAACATTCCAGACGCCATGCAGCGAGACTATATTCAGGCCGGCGTCGGCCATTACGGCGTGTTCAGCGGCCGTCGCTTCCGCACCGAGATTTATCCGCGTGTGCGGAGCTTCATGCGCGAATTTCAGTCGGCGGCGTCACGCGCGCGGCTGCAGCGGCAACGCCTGCGGTTGGTTGGCGAAAGCCATTGATTCGATTCCGCACGGGCAGCGCGCAAGCCTTGGGGCGCGCACGGCGCTATGAGACTCTGCACGCATGCGTATCGATTCGCGTGACGCGCCAACACATACCGAAGTCGAAACGATCGATGGTCGCCGCGTTGCGGTGAAGTTGGTCGTAAACCGGCGCGCGCGGCGCGTGTCCGTGCGCATCGACCCCGTGCGGCGCGAAGCCGTTGCAACGGCGCCGTCGAGGCGGGCGTTGAGACAGGCCGTGCAATTCGCCGCCGAGCGCGCCGGGTGGATCGCAAGCGAGCTGGCGCGCCTGCCGCAGGGCGTGCTGCTCGCTCCGGGCGCGGTTGTGCCGCTGCGTGGGGTTCCACATCTGCTGATGTACGAGCACGGGCGCGGCGCGCCGCGGATTGAGGCGGATGATGTGCCGCGCCTCGTTGCGCCTGCGCCCGATCCGGCGCTTTTCGAATCCCGGCTCTTGCGCTTCTTCAAGGATCAAGCGCGCCAAGATCTTGCCGTGCGGGTCGCGGTGCATGCCGCCACGCTCGGCGTGACCCCGCGGCGTCTGCAAGTGAAGGAACTGCGCTCGCGCTGGGGCTCATGCAATGTGGAGGGCGTGTTGTCGTTCGCCTGGCGCATCGTGCTGGCGCCGCCTTTCGCGCTCGACTACCTCGCTGCGCACGAAGTGGCGCACTTGAAGGAAATGAACCATTCGCGCCGGTTCTGGGGGCACGTGCGCTGTTGCGTTCGGGATTACGAGCGTGGCCGCGTTTGGCTGCAGGAACACGGGTGCGGGCTGCACGCCGTTGGCCTGGCCCGTTAGCCCTCGGGGCCGAAGTCCAACGAGCGATCCTGATTGTCGTCCGGCGGCGTCGGCTTCGGTCCGACTATTGCGCCGATCGGCGCGCCGACCGCGGTGAGGGCTTCCAGCGAGGGGTCGGGCAAGCCCTCGTCGTAGTCTTCGTCGCGCGGCATCTCCATGGCGACCACCGGCGTGTCCCGCAGGGCGACCGGCATGAAGCGGGCCCAGATGTCGGCCGGCAGCGAGCCGCCTGTGACGCGCGCCGTAGTAGTGAAATTGTCGTTCCCGACCCACACGCCGGCGACGAGGCCCGGGGTGAAGCCGACGAACCAAGCATCGCGATAATCGTTGCCGGTGCCGGTTTTGCCGCCGACGTCGCGTCCGCGAATACGCGCACGTGTGCCGGTGCCCGCATCGACGACGCGGCGCATGAGCATGTTCATGTAACGGAACGGCCGCTCCTCGATTACGCGTTCGCGGTGTTGAGGACGCCAGCTCCACATCGTTTCGCCGTTGTTGGCGCGGCGGATGCGGGTGACGCCGTGCGGCTCGACGCGGTATCCGTCCGCCGCCATTGCGCCGTATGCGGCCACCATTTCGAGCAGCGTCACTTCTTGTGCGCCAAGCGCCAGCGAATGGTAATTGTGCAGCGGTGAGGCGACGCCCAGGCGGCGCGCCGCATCGATCACGCGATCGCCGCCGACCTCGTTGTTGATGCGGATGGCCACCATATTGAACGAGTTGGCAAAGGCGCTGGTGAGCGACACGGCGCCGTGGAACTCATCTTCATAATTGCCAGGGCTCCAGTCCGGCTGTCCAGGGATCGAAATTGTGACGGGTGCGTCTTCGCGTATGCTCCACGGCGTGAGCCCATTCTCCATCGCGGCGAGATAGATGAAGAACTTGAAGGACGAACCGGGCTGTCGTCGGGCCTGGGTGGCGCGATTGAACTGGCTCTGGTCATAGTCACGGCCGCCGATCAGCGCGCGAACCCCGCCTTCGTCATCAACCGCGACCAACGCTGCTTGGCCGACGCGGCGCGCTTCGCCTTGCTCGGCGAGTACGGCCTCGACGGCAGCCGCGCCGGCGCGATGGGCCGCGATATCGATGGTGGTTTCGATGATGAAGTCGTCGCGTTGCTGGCCAATCACGTCGTTGAGCAGCGGATCGATCCAGTCCCTGTAATAGCTCAAGACACCGGCCGGGTTTCGCCGGCTGACTCGAAGTTCCTCCTGGAGCGCCGCTTCGCGCTCAGCAGGACTGATGAATTCGAGCGCCACCATTTCGCTCAGCACGACCTCGGCCCGGTCGCGGGCGGCGGCGATGTCCTGGTTTGCAGGATTCAAGCGCGACGGCGCTTTCACGAGGCCCGCTAGCATGGCCGCCTGCAACAGCGTGAGTTCGCGCGCTGGGCGGTCGAAGTAGCGCTCCGCCGCCGCTTCGATGCCGTAGGCGCCGGCGCCGAAGTACACGCGGCTTAGATAGAGCGCGAGAATTTCTTCCTTGGTGAAGCGGCTTTCCAGCCAGAACGCCAGCATGATCTCTTGCGCCTTGCGCCGCCAGGAGCGTTCGTTGGTGAGGAACAGGTTCTTCGCCAGCTGTTGCGTGATGGTGGAGCCGCCCTGCACAACCCGGCCGGCGCGAATGTTCTCCGCGCCCGCGCGCATCATGCCTTCGAAGTCGACGCCAAGGTGCTGGTAGAAACGGCGGTCCTCAATGGCGATGAACGCTTGCGGCACATAAGGCGGCAGCGACGCCAACTCTACCGGCGGCGCATTCTGGGCGCCCTCGCGCAGAATGACGTGACCGTTGCGGTCAAGGAAGGTGATGCTTTGCCCTTGGCGGGCCTCCCAGAGGTCGTCGGTGGAGGGCATGCCCCAGGTGACAAAGAAGAAGAAACCAATGGCGGCGGTTGCGGCAAGGGCGGCAAGCCACCCGCTCCAGACGGCCGCTTCACGCACGCTGCGTGGGTGCTTGATGCCGCGCAATCTGCGCCAGAGTTCGATTCCAAAGCCCCTTGCCGCACCCGCGAACGCCACCCACTTGGGCTCTATCTCAGCGCGCGCCTGCCGTGCGAACTCGGCGGCGCGCGCTTTCAGGCGCTGCAGCCGCGTCGGCGGGGGCGCGTCCTCCGGCTCCACCGGATCGCCGGCGGCGCGAAAGTAGTTCGGCGGCAGGTCTTCCACCGGCGCGCCGTGCTCGCGCGCCATCTCGCCGTCGCCTGTGGGGGGCGGCTCAGCCGGAGCCGCCGACTGCGCCGGCTCCGTGGGCGTCGCGGGCGTTTGCCCCGGCCCGGTCTCGTCCTGGTCACCCACCAAGCGGCTGATCCTCCGCCCGCGCTGTTAGCGCGATTCGTACCGCAGCCGGGTTTTGACCAGCGCCGCACCGATAGCGCTCATTTAGCAAATTTATTTCTGGGCTCCAGGCACATTTCGGCAACATCGCCATGTTTCGGTTCGTCTTGCGAGGCCGCAGCGATGCAGCCATATACGCAGTGTCGCACTAGATTTTCAGGCGACAAGGAGGGTTGAGTTAATGAGCGACTACCACGCCCACGCTCGTTCCGCGCCGGTCGGGCGCGCGGACATGGCGGTCGACGCCGGGCTCCGGGCTTTCATGCTTGGCGTTTATAACAAGATGGCGCTCGGCTTGGCGGTTTCGGCCGGCCTTGCCTATGCGTCGGTCGCGATCGAGCCGCTGCGGCAGTTCTTCTTCATGACGCCGATGCTCTACGTCGTGATGTTCGGCCCGCTGGCGCTGATCTTCATTTCGATGTTCGCGATGCGTAATCCGTCGCCGACGGGCGCGAACCTGCTGTATTGGTCGATTGTCGGCCTGATCGGCATCGGCCTCGGCGCGACGCTGATGATGTATGCCGGCCGCGCGGGCGGCATGATGGACATTGTCAAGGCGTTCCTGGTGACATCGGCCACCTTCGGCGCGTTGTCGCTGTGGGGCTACACGACCAAGAAGGACCTCTCCGGTTGGGGCACGTTCCTGATCATGGGCGTGTGGGGCCTGGTGATCGCCTCGCTGGTGAATTTCGGTTTCGCCGCCTTCACCGGCGTGCCGATCGAGAACTTCTCGTTCATCATCAGCATCGTCGGCGTGCTGCTGTTCTCCGGCATCACCGCCTGGGAAACCCAGCAGCTGAAGTACATGTACTACGACATCGGCGGCGATCAACGGGCGATGTCGGTCGCGACCACGTTTGGCGCGCTGAACCTCTACATCACCTTCGTGAACCTGTTCCGGTTCTTCCTGACGCTGCTGTCGTCGCGCGAATAGGTGGGCGCGAGGAACTGAGCTAAACCAACGCCCCGGCGAAAGCCGGGGCGTTTTAGTTAGTCTGACACGGCCTGCACGCGCGCCGGCCACAACACCGCAAGGACTCGCTCAAGGTCGTGGCCGCGGCGAAGCACGCGCCCGTCCATGGCCCGAACGCTGTAGGCGCCTTGCTTCTGGGTTTCGCCCGGACGTTTCTCGATCTGATAGAGCGGGGCCTCGCTGGCGCGTCGATAGACGCTGAATACGGCCCGATCGGCGAGAGCATCGAGCGCGTAATCGCGCCACTCGCCGGCGGCGACCATGTAGCCATAGAAGCGCAACAAGCGGTCGAACTCAGTGCGCTCAAAGAATACTTTGCCTGAACTCATGTTCATGACGCCCGGTTGCACTGTGAACAACTTGTGGAAGCACTGCGAACACAACCATACCCATCATTACAAATGGGATGAGGTCGGCATTTCGCCTGCTTTTCTGCTTGCTCTCGCCGCAAGCAAGCGCAAGCTTAGCATTGTGACCGGCCGGAGAATTGCCGCTCCCGGTATCCATCAGCCCCCCCAGCCCCCCGGGTGCGCGCTTCGGCCGGTCACACTTCACTCTCACCATGGATAGCAAATTGCACGCGAAAGCCGTGTAGATTCAAGCGCGCGCGTTTGATTGCGCCGTATGCGCGACTGGTCTTGTGGCTGGCGCCCTGGGCGACGGAGGCTCTTAGCACTCTCTAAAGAGGTGCTGGAATCGCGTGCGGCGATTCGCTTTTGAGCCCGGTTTTGGGTGGCAAAGCGCCGGAAATCACCCTAAGAGCAGCGCTCGTTTTTTGGTCCGGGGTGGTGTTCTCCACATGCTGTTGCAAGTCGACGGACTGCGAAAGGCGTTCGGGCGCCGCATCGCGGTCGACGGCGTTACCTTTTCCATCGATGTCGGGGAAATCGTGGGGTTCTTAGGCCCTAACGGCGCCGGCAAGACGACGACCATGCGCATGATCGCCGGCTATCTTGAGCCGGACGATGGGGCGATCAAGGTTTTCAACATTGATGTCGTGCAAGAGCGGCGGCGGGCGCAAGAGCGGGTCGGCTATCTGCCGGAGGGCGCGCCTCTCTACGGGGAGATGACGCCATGGAGCTTTCTGCGCTTCGTCGCGGAGGCGCGAGGCATGACGCTGACCGCGGCGCGACATGCGGTTCGCCGCGCCGCACAGGATGCCCGGCTCGGCGACAGCATCGACCGGCCGATCGACACGCTGTCCAAGGGCTATCGTCGACGCGTCGGCCTCGCGGCGGCGCTGCTGCATGATCCCATGCTGCTTATTCTCGACGAGCCCACGGACGGGCTCGATCCCAACCAACGCCACGCCGTGCGCGACCTGATCCGGAAGCTCGGTGAAGAGCGCGGGCTCATCATCTCGACGCACAGCCTGGAAGAGGTGGAGGCAGTGTGCACGCGGGCGATCGTGATCGATCAGGGCCGAATCGTCGCAGATGCGACGCCGCAAGCGCTTATCGAAAAGCATGGGGATCTTGAACGCGCCTTTGCGGCGCTGACGCGCCAGGAGGAGCGCGTATGAAAACCAAGCGCCCCGGCCTTGCCAGCATGCTTGCGATCTACCGCCGCGAGCTGCTGTCCTATGTCACCACGCCGACGGCCTACGTGTTCGCCGCGGTGTTCCTGTTCTCGATCGGGCTGTTCACATTTCAAATCGGCGGCTTCTTCGAAGCGCGAACCGCTGACCTCAGCGCATTCTTCGGCTTCCACCCCTGGATTTTCATGGTGTTCCTGCCTGCGATCGCCATGCGTCTCTGGGCTGAAGAGAGCCGCTCCGGCGCGCTCGAATTGCTGCTGACGCTGCCGTGTCCGACATGGTCGTTGGTGCTGGGCAAGTTTTTGGCGGCGTGGACAGTCGCCGCGGCGGCGCTGCTGCTGACGACGCCGCTCTGGATCACCGTCAACGTGCTCGGCAGCCCAGACAACGCCGCGATCCTGACAGCGTACATTGCCAGCTTGTTGATGGCGGGGGCTTACATCGCCATCGGATCGGCGATGTCTGCCCTGACGCAGGCGCAGATCGTCGCGTTCGTCCTGGCGGTGCTGATCTCCTTTCTTGTGACGGCGCTCGGTTTGCCGCTGGTCCTCGACTTCCTCGCTGGGGTGATCGACGGCGGCGCAGCCGAGGCGCTGGCGCGTTTTTCAGTACTGCATCATTTCGATGCCGCCCAGCGCGGGGTCGTGGAGTTCAGATCGGTGTTCTATTTCGCGACCCTGATTGCGGTGTGCCTGAGTTTTACCGCGCTCGCGGTCGATGCGCGGCGGGGAGGCTGATCCGATGAGCCCGCGTCGTTACGCTATTCTCGTCGCGCTGGCGCTGCTGTTGTGCTTCGTCGCCGCGAACGTCGTCGCCACTTCGTGGATGCGCGGGTGGCGCCTCGATCTCACCGAGAACCAGCTCTATTCGCTCAGCCCAGGCACCAAGCAAACCTTGGACGGCCTCTCCGAGCCGCTCGAACTCACGCTGTACTATGCGCGGGATGCGGCGCAGCCCGTGCCGCAACTGCAGGCCTATGCGGCGCGTGTGCGTGAGATGCTGCAGGCGTTCGAGGCGCGATCACGCGGGCGCATCCGCGTTCGTGAAGTGAATGTAGAGGCGTTCTCTGAGGAAGAAGACGCTGCGGTTGAAGCGGGGATCGAACCCGTTCGGCCGTTTCAGGGGGCTGATGCGATATATTTCGGTTTGGCGGGCGCGAACGCCATCGACGACAGGCGCGTTATCTCGTTTCTCAACCCGCAACGAGAACCGTTCCTCGAATACGAGATCACCCGGCTGGTGTTCGAACTTGAGAACCCCGAGCGCACGCAGGTGGCGCTGATAACCTCGCTGCCGATTGATCCAGCGATGTCGGCGTTCGGCGGCGGCGCGTACGCCGCTTTCGCGGCGGAGCTGGGTCGCCTCATGGAGGTTACGAAGCTTGCGCCGGACTTCACCGAGATCCCGAACGCTGATGTGCTGGCGATCATTCATCCGGGGCCGCTGACACAACAGCAGCTCTACGCCATCGATCAGTATGTGCTGCGCAACGGGCACGCTTTCATTGTGCTCGATCCCGCCGCCTCGACACCGCAGCAAGCGGGGAGCTTCGATCCTTTCGGGGCCGCCAGTATGGCGCCGACATCTTCCACGCTCGAGCCCTTGCTGTCGCAATGGGGCGTGGCGATGACGCCCAGCGTCGTGCTCGACGCCGAGAATGCGCTTGAGGTGGGTGCGCAGGATCCCACCGGGCAGCCGGTCCGGATGCGGCAACCGCTCTTCTTCGCCGTGCCCGCTGATCAGCTCAATCGCGATGACCTGATGACGGCGCAGTTGCCGAGGGGGCTGTACTTCGGATTGGCCGGCGGGCTCAGCGTCAGTGAGCGCGACGACGTGGAAACGGTGGCGCTGGCGCGCACCAGCGGGCAGACGATGCGCATGCCGGCGGCGCAAGCGCTGGCGCAGCCTTCGCCATATGACGTTCAGCAGATGTGGCCCGCCACGGGCGGGCGCGTCGAGACGATTGCGTTGCGGCTGAGCGGGCCGCTGCAGACCGCCTTTCCCGATGGTGCGCCCCCGCCCGATCCGGCGCCGGCGCCGGACGTTCAAGCGGTGGAGCCACAGCAGCCGACATCGCCCGCGGCCGCGCCGCAGCCGCGCGAGCATCTGGCCCGATCGCAACGACCGGCTCAGCTGGTAATTGTCTCCGACAGCGACTTTCTGGCGGACGACTTCTACATCGACCCCAACGCCGGCGGCGCCGCTGCGGACAACGGCGCCTTTGCGCTGAATGCGATCGATGTGTTGAGCGGCTCTGACGCGCTCGTTTCGCTGCGCTCACGCGCACCCTCGGCGCGGAGCATGGAGCTGCTTGAAGACATGGAGCGGGATGCCGACCGTCGCATCCAGCGTCGGCAGGAGGAATTGCAGCAAGAATTGCGTGAGACCGAGGCCCGGCTCGCGGAACTTCAGGCGGGCGGACGCGGCTCAGGCTTCTTCGCCGGCGACCTTGGCGCCGAGCTCACCTCAGAGGAAAGCGCCGAGATAGAGCGTTTTCGGCAGCGCGTGGTCGACGTGCGAAGCGAGTTGCGCGCCTCAGAGCGCGAGCTGCGCGGCGACATCGATCGCCTGCAGGCGATCGTCGTATTCGTCAACGTCTGGCTCGCGCCGTTGCTCGTGGCTGCGGCGGGTTTGTTCTTGTTCTGGCGACGTCAACGCCGCGGGAGGGCGCGGGCATGAGCAACGCCATTGGTGAGCGCCGCCAACGGCGCGTGCTTACGCTCTTCCTTGTCGCTGGTGCGTTGATCGCGGTCGCGGCCGTCACCACTGCGATCGAAAACCGGATGCTGCGGAGCGACACCGCTGGCGGCCCGGTCGTGGCTGGACTGGAGAGCACGATCCACAATGCCGAACGGATCCAGGTCACGAGTGCCGAAGCGAGCTATCGAATAGAGCGCATCGAACGCGGGGCCGAGAGCGTTTGGGTCATGCGGGATCGCGGGGACTATCCCGTCAACGCCGCGCGGCTCGCGCAATTCACGCAGGGCATCCAGGCGCTTCGCTACACGCGGCGCATGAGCAGCGACCCGGGAAATCACGAGCGGCTCGGCGTTGGCGATCCGCGTCAGGGCGGCGGCGGCGTTTTGGTGCAGATCGAAGACGGTCGCGGCGCGCAACTCGTCAACCTGATCCTCGGCGTTGAGCCCGGCGGCCTTTATGTGCGTCGGCCCGATCAGGACCAAACCTTCGCCGCTGAGGGCGAGCTGCCGCCTTTACGCGACGTCGCCGCTTGGCTGGACTTGCAGCCCATGACGCTCGCGCCCGAGCGGCTCGCGCGCATCGAAATCATGCCGGCCGAGGGCCGTGCTTACGTGCTTGCACGCGGCGCAGCCGAGCAGCCCTGGCGCGTGGTGTCACCGCCACTGGGCGCCGTCTCGCCGACATTGGTGAGCGCGACGGCGGAGCGCCTTGCGAGCGTCTCGCCTGTCGATGTGCAGACGGCGCCGGCGATCCAGGGAACGCCGAATGCGCGGGTGCGTGCGTCGACGTTTGATGGGGTCATTATCGACGCTGAGATCATTCGCGTCTCCGATCGTGCGTGGCTCAAATTGGTGGCGCGGCCTGCGGCGCCCGAGCACGAGCTGGCAGCCCTCGACGTGAACAATCGTGTGTCGAGCTGGGCTTATGCGTTGGATCAGCGCGAGGCTGACGCGCTGGCGCCGCCTTTGGCGACGATCACGGCGGGACCCTAGTCGATAAAGGTGGCGGCCAGGATTGGGCCGCCTTCGGGTTCCTGAAGGATGGCGGCGCACTTCGGCGAGCAGCGCGCGCGTTGAAGGGTGGCGGGCTCGCCGCTCCAGACGCCGATGCGGTCGATGCGGCGCACCAGATTGTAGTGCGGCACGCTGCGATTGATGTTGGCGCCGCCGCGCACGAACACGGTGATCGGGCCGCCGTCATAGGCGGCAAGCCAGACGTCTGCGGGAGCGCCGTCTCGCTGGCCTGCGCCGACCTCCACGGTTACGCGGCCGTTGCGCTGGCGGCGCAGCGCCAGCGTGGGCGCGCTCGCCGGCATGCCCCTCTCGTGGGCGTGGTTAAAGACGGCGCGAGCGTCGTCCCAATCCGAGGCGCTCAACGGCGTTGCGCCGTTCAGCACCAGTTGCGGCGTTGAGCGGCGCGCTCTCATGGCGCGCGTATAAGAGCGATGACGCTCGGAGAACTCCGGCAGCGCCAGCGTGTCGTGCCAGCCGAGATAATCCCAGATGCCGACAGGGAAGGTGAGCGCCAAGGCGTCATCCTGGCGTGAAAAGCCGCCCAGCAGGCGGTTCGCGCGCGGACACTGAATACAGCCCTGGCTTGTGAACAGCTCGACCACCACGCGCGCGGGACGCCCTTCCGTCTGGGCATGTGCGCTCGCGGTCCAGGCCAGGGCAAGGACCAGGATAGTGAAGAAGCGGCCGATCATGGCCCACACCATGTCTCGTCCGCCCCCTCTGTTTCTAATCAAACCCCCGTGACGGACGGCCCTAACCGGCTTTTGCCAAGCCGCGCAGCACATAATGGAGGATGCCCCCGTTACGATAGTACTCAAGCTCGTTCTCGGTATCGATCCGGCACAGCGCCTCCAAGTGCTCGCTGCGTCCATCGGGGCGGGAGATGTCGAGTCTCACGCGCTGACGCGGCTGCAGCGTCGCCATGCCCGCGATGGAGACGCTCTCAACGCCGGTCAGCCCAAGTTGCGCCCAGGATTGCCCATCGAGAAACTGCAATGGCGCCACACCCATGCCGATCAGGTTCGAGCGATGGATGCGCTCAAAGCTCTCTGCGATCACAGCGCGCACGCCTAGCAGGCGAGTGCCTTTCGCCGCCCAGTCGCGCGACGAACCCGTGCCGTATTCCTTGCCGGCGAACACAACGAGGTCGCGTCCCTCGCTCTTGTATCGCATGGCCGCATCGTACATCGCCATGCGCTCGCCAGAGGGTTGGTGGATGGTGTCCGGCGCTTCGATCGCCGCGCCGCTGGCGTCTTTCACCATGGCGTTCTTGATGCGAATGTTGGCGAAGGTGCCGCGCATCATCACTTCGTGATTGCCGCGGCGCGCGCCGTATGAGTTGAAATCCGCGAACGCCACCTGATGCTCGCTCAGATACTTGCCGGCGGGCGACGTCTTCTTGATCGATCCCGCCGGGCTGATGTGGTCGGTGGTGATCGAGTCGCCGAAGAGAGCGAGGATCGCCGCACCGGCCACATCGGTAATGGGCGCCGGCGTCATGCTCATGCCTTCGAAATAGGGCGGGTTCTTCACGTAGGTTGAGCCAACCGGCCACTCGTACGTGCGTCCGCCCGACACCTTGATCGCTTGCCAGTGGGTATCGCCCTTGAACACGTCGGCGTAGCGCGAGGAGAACATCTCCGGCGTCACCGAGGCGCGCACCACCGCTTCGATTTCCGCGTTGGTGGGCCAGATGTCGCGCAGATAGACAGGCTTGCCATCGCCGCCGTTTCCGAGCGGCTCGGTTTCGAGGTTTGCATACACCGATCCAGCGAGCGCGTAGGCGACCACCAGCGGCGGCGAAGCCAGATAGTTTGCGCGCACATCCTGGTTGACGCGGCCCTCGAAATTGCGGTTGCCGGAGAGCACCGAGGCGACCACGAGATCGTTCTCCGCGACCGACGCGGAAATCGCCGGCGGCAACGGGCCTGAATTGCCGATGCACGTCGTGCAACCATAGCCGACCAGATTGAAGCCCAGCGCATTGAGGTCGTCGTCGAGCCCAGCCTTGGCCAGATAATCGGTGACGACCTGGCTGCCGGGCGCCAGCGAGGTCTTGACCCACGGCTTTGTCTTCAACCCTTTCGCCACCGCGTTGCGCGCCAGCAGGCCAGCGGCGATTAGCACCGAGGGGTTCGAAGTATTTGTACAAGAGGTGATCGCGGCAATCACGACGTCGCCGTGGCCGATGTCGTGCGAAGCGCCCGTAACCGCGGCGCGCTTCTTCAGTTCAGCCGCCTTCTTGAACTCGTCCGTCATGGTCTTGGTGAAGCCATCGGCGACGCCGCCCAGAACGACGCGATCTTGCGGACGCTTCGGCCCGGCGAGCGAAGGACGCACGTCAGCAAGCGAAAG
Source organism: Hyphomonadaceae bacterium (assembly GCA_019753175.1). Classification (GTDB taxonomy): domain Bacteria; phylum Pseudomonadota; class Alphaproteobacteria; order Caulobacterales; family Aquidulcibacteraceae; genus Vitreimonas. The sequence continues at coordinate 56,121 of JAIELK010000019.1, read as the reverse complement.
CTCGAGCGTCTCCGTGAACTCAGGATCGATGTCGCTGCGCCAGAGGCCCTGCGCCTTGCAATAGGCTTCCACCAAGGCGAGTCGCGCGGGATCGCGGCCGGTGGCGCGCAGATACGCGATGGTTTTCTGATCGACCGGGAAGAAGCCGCAGGTGGCGCCGTATTCCGGGGCCATGTTGGCGATGGTGGCGCGGTCCTCCACCGAGAGCACATCGAGCCCGGGGCCGAAAAACTCCACGAACTTGCCGACGACGCCCTTCTTGCGCAGCATCTGCGTCACCGTCAGCACGAGGTCGGTGGCGGTCGCGCCCTCCGGCATGCGCCCGGTGAGGCGAAAGCCGACCACTTCCGGGATCAGCATCGACACCGGCTGCCCCAGCATCGCCGCCTCCGCTTCGATGCCACCGACGCCCCAGCCCAAAACGCCAATGCCGTTGATCATGGTGGTGTGGCTATCGGTGCCGACCACGGTGTCGGGATAGGCGATGGTTTCGCCGTCTTCGTCGCGCGACCACACGCTCTGGCCGAGATATTCGAGATTGACCTGGTGGCAGATGCCGGTGCCGGGCGGCACGACGCGGAAATTGCGGAACGCTTGGGCGCCCCAGCGCAGGAATTGATAGCGCTCGCCGTTGCGCTGATATTCGAGGTCGACGTTCTGCTTGAAGGCGCCGGCGGCGCCGAAATGATCGACCATCACCGAATGGTCGATGACGAGATCGACCGGCACGAGCGGATTGATGCGCTCTGGATCGGCGCCGAGCTTGGCGGCCGCGTCGCGCATGGCGGCGAGGTCCACCACCGCCGGCACGCCGGTGAAATCCTGCATCAGCACGCGGGCGGGCGAGAAGGCGATTTCCTGCTCCGTCCGGCCCTTGTTGGTGAGCCAGGCCGCCATGGCGGCGATGTCGGCTTTCTTCACCGCGACGCCGTCTTCGGTGCGCAGCAAGTTTTCGAGCAGCACTTTGAGCGAAAGCGGCAGCCTGGAGATGTCGCCGAGACCGTTCGTCGAGGCTTTGGCGAGATCGAAATAGGCGTAGGTCTTGCCGCCTGCGCTGAACGAACTGCGGGCGTTGAAGGAGTTCTTGGAGGGCATGGTCGTGCATCCTGGTTCTGTTGCGACAGCGATGCGAAACGCGTTGGGGAGCGCCCCAAATCCGGATTCAAACCGGGCGCGCGGCGGGCTCTATGTAGCGATGTTCGCGGGCAGTGCAAATGCGGCGTTGGCCGGGATAGGCTGATGCGGAGCCCTTTAGGAGCGTGCGATGATTGTTATTCAAAACCAGCCGGGAAAACGACGCCCGTCTGAAGCAGCGGCGGCGCCCTTAATCGCGGCGACGGGACGGTGTTGGTGAGATAGGGTTGTTCCTGGCCGCCAGCAGTGATTGTCTTACTTCTCGTGGATGGTGACCCAATGCATGAGCAACGCAAGCTGTTCGCGGGCTTGGTCAGCGGCGCGCTGCTCACCCTCTTGCTAGTGTTCGCCGCTGACGCTTGGGCGAGTCTGTTACTGCCATTGTCCGTGGGCGTTAGCTTTGTCGCGATTGAGTTTGGCTCAAGATGGCGGAGCCTGACTATGACGGCAGACCTCTTCCAGGCGCTGTCATTCGTCGTGCTAACTGGTGCCGCGATCCTTCTGTTGGGCTATTCGTTGTTCACGGAGGTCGTGTGGATAAGCAGGTGATCTGGTTCTCTGGTGGCGCCTCTGTTCTCGTCACAATGATGTTTGTTGGCGGCGTAATGCGCGAGAGTAACTTGGCCACAGTCGCCGTGGTGCTCCTTGCGGCTTCATTCGTCTTGGGTACGCATTGCCTGCTTTCATCAGACCCGCCCATCAAGGGCTTTTGGCGGGCAGCAATCGGCGCCGCATACTGGCTCAATCTTTTGGCGTTGGGCATACCGGTCGTCCTCTCAAGCGTATTGGGGCGCTGAAGCGTCAGCGCCGCACTGGATTGAACTGCCTGTTTTTGTCCGAGCCGCCTCGGTAATAGGCCCTTGATGTCCTGCAGTGGGTGGCTACAGTGGCTGACACACACCTAATGCATCGCAAAGGGTGTACAACATGTGCCGTGCGAGTGTGTCGCCCGTGGGGGCGACTGGAAGCAGGCGTCGGAGACGGCGTCGTCGAATCGCGCACCCTCTCCCCGCAAGGGGAGGGGATAAGAGGGGGGCGAAACACCGTGTTTGCGCAAACGCTCAGACATCTCGCTTCGGCCCGGCGCAGGCGTGATGACCAGGTCCGTCGGCAGACTAGGAGCCGCGCCGCTGGAGCGCATCCGCTATGCGTGAAAGATATTCGACAACAGCGGCCCAGGCGATGATTGTAACAGGCGCCGTGAGCCATCCTATGATGATCTGAATCTCTTGGCCGCGTGTTAGCTCACCACCGCCCCGCATCCAATTCAGATTCGAGAGAAGCGCGAAGCCGCCCAACACGTAGTGCAAGAGCGCCACGCCAAGGAGCACATAGGCAAGCTTGTTGCGCCACGTAAAACGCATCCTATTGCTCCTCGTTAACAGCGGCCTGTTCCACCGCGTGAGCGATACGTTGCAGAACCTCCAGGCCGATTGCCAGGGCCAGTAAGTAGATCGCAGGCCATAGTCCGGTTTGTGTGTTGAATGCCCAATGGGTGATCGGCCCGCCCTCGATCCCCATCACGGAAAAACTTCCCGGCTCGGGTGGGCTCGTAAGCGCAGGGATCGCCACCAGCAACTGAAGAAGCGCCGCTAGCGCCACCAGCTTTGATGTTGTTGATCCCATGATGGGCTTTCCTACCTCGGAATATCCGAGTGGGCAAAGCTCCGGGCCAATGCACGCGTCCGCCAACGCGCGCTCCGCGCTTTCACTCCGATCTTGGCGTTGCCTCCCGCGGCCCAAAGAAGCGCCCGCCGCGCGCCTTGCGCCAGCGCAGCAAGCCCCACACGATCGGGATCAGCACGATGGCGAACGGCAGCAGCCCAGCGACGATGGTGATGATCGCGGCGAAGCCAATCACCACGACGCGGAGGAAGTTGGCGAGCGCGTCGCGCAGCGGCTCGAACGTGTCGCTGCCGACCGATCGCGGGACCGAGCGGTAGGAAAGGTTGAGTTCGGACATCGACACCCGTGTGCGCATGACCGCGAGGTTCGATTGCACCGCGTCGATGTCGGCCTGGACGCGCGCCAGTTCGCGTTCCACTTCAAGCAGATCGGCGAGCCGGCCAGGACGGCTCTCCAGCAGACGCTGCAGCCGGTCGCGCAGTGCGGTTTGCGCCCGCAGGCGCGCTTCGGTGTCGACGATGGCGCGGGTCAGGTCTTCGCTATTGGTCGTTTGCGAAACGATCCGACCGCCGGCAGCGTCGGCTTGCGCTTCCATATTGGCCCTGAAGGTCCGCAGCCAGCCGGGCTCGCCCCGCAGCGAGACATAGCCTTCGAGGTAGCTTTCCGGATCACCGGAGCGGTTGGAGCCGATCAGCTGGCACTGGCGCGGGCCCGCGGCCTGGCAGGCCTCGATATGGGAATCCATAACGCCGATCAGGTTCTGACTTGGGAGCTCGAAGCCGATGGCATAGGAATAGGCGAGGTAGAGGACGGGGGTTGGCGCAGAGGGTTGTGCTGGCGCACCGCCGCCGCTGGCTTGCGCTGGTTGATCGGCCGCTTGGCTGCGCGCGCTTTCCCCGGCCTCCATCGGCGCGACGACCCCCATCTCGTCCATCATCGCCGCTGGCGCTTCCTCGGTGGCGACCTGTGAGTCTTGGCCGCATGCCGCTAGCATCACCGCGAGCGCGGCAACCGCGAAAAGACTGCGCATCTCTCTTCTCCCAACGCTCTTGGCGCTGACGCCGACCCTCAATAGAACCTAGGCCGCATTATGGGCGCGGGCCATGCATTTTCGGAATCGATCGCGGTGCGGGTCGAGGGGCTGACCCTGGCGCGCGGCGAACGGCTGTTGATTGAGGCTCTGAGCTTCGAAGCCCGTCCGGGCGCTTTCGGCGAAATCCGCGGCGGCAATGGTTCTGGCAAAACCACGCTCCTGCGCGCGCTCGCCGGCTTCGTGCGACCGCGCGCAGGGCGCATCGCGTTCGACGGCGCTTTGGAGCCGGCGCTCGCGCTGCACTATGTCGGGCATCTCAACGCGCTGAAAGGCGCCGCCACGGTGGCCGAGCACATCCGCTATTGGGCCGGGCTGTTTGGGTCTGCGGCGGATGCGGCGCAGGTCGTCGAGCGCGTCGGTCTCACCCGACAAGAGGAATTGCCCGCGCGCGTGTTGAGCCAAGGGCAGGCGCGGCGGCTGGCGCTGGCGCGTTTGCTGATCGCGCCGCGCCCTGTGTGGCTGCTCGATGAACCAGCTGCCGGGCTCGACACGCAAGGCCGCGAGGTGCTCGCGACCGCCATCGAAGCGCATTGCGCAGCCGGTGGCGTTACGCTGGCGGCGGTGCATGAGCCGCTGGGTCCGGCGCCAACATTCTCGCTGAGGCTAGGCGCATGAGCGCGTTCGCCGCCACCTTCAAGCGCGAGCTTGGGTTGATGTGGGCGGGCGGCGGCGCGCTGGCGCCGCTCGGCTATTTCCTGGGCGCCACCATGCTGGTGCCGTTGGCGATGGGCCCTGAGCGCGCGCTCCTCGAAGCAGCCGGTCCGCCACTGGTTTGGATCGCCGCCGCGCTGGCGATCCTGGCGACGCTCGAACGCTTGTTCCAGGCCGATCTGGAAGACGGCTCGCTCGATCAGATGCTGCTGTCGTCCGCGCCGCTGGAACTGCTGGTTCTGGCCAAGGGTGCAGCACTCTGGTGCGTGGTGGCGCTGCCGCTCGCGCTGGCGGGGGCGCCCGCGGCAATCGCATTGCAGGCGCCGATCGAGCGCGTGCCCACGATCGTGGCGAGCCTTGCGCTGGGTGGAGCCGCCTTCATCGGCGTGGGACTCGTCGGGGCCGCCGTAACCGCTGGCGTGCGGCGTGGCGGGGTGCTGATTGCGCTGATCGTGCTCCCCTTCTTCGCGCCGCCGATCATCTTCGGCGCCGCCGCCGCCTCGGGAGAGGACGTGGGGGCGGCGATTTCGATTCTGGCCGGATGCGCCTTGGGCGCCGCCGCCCTTGGCCCGATCGCCGCGGCTGCGGCGTTGCGTCTCCAGGCGGAGTGATTGGACACAATGGCAAGTCCGCCGACAGCTGATATCTGAGCGCTTCGATGCTGAGCACTTTCGCAAACCCGCAGCGCTTCATGGCCCTGTCGGCCTGGGCGGCGCCGACGGCGCTGGCGCTGGCCGCGCTGCTGTTTGCGATCGGGCTGCCTTGGGCGCTCATCTACTCGCCGGCCGATTACCAGCAGGGCGAGACCGTGCGCATCATGTACCTGCATGTGCCGGCCGCTTGGTGGTCGATGGGCGTCTATGCGTTCATGGGCGCGGCGAGTTTCATTGGTTTGGTTTGGCGCCATGTGCTGGCCGATGTCGCCGCGCGCGCGGCGGCGCCGATCGGCGCGACCTTCGCCGGCCTCTGTCTGGTGACCGGGTCGTTGTGGGGAGCGCCGACCTGGGGCACCTGGTGGGAGTGGGACGGGCGGCTCACCTCGATGCTGGCGCTGTTCGTGATCTATCTCGGCTATATCGCGCTCTGGAACGCGATCGACGACGAAGACCGCGCCGCACGCCTGGCCGCCATCCTCTGCCTCGTCGGTCTGATCAACTTGCCGATCATCAAATTCTCGGTCGATTGGTGGAGCACCCTGCACCAGCCCGCTTCGATCTTGCGCGCCGAGGGCTCGGCCATTCATGCGAGTATGATGGGCCCGCTCTTCACCATGGCAGGCGCGTTCCTCTCGTTGTTCGTGGGGCTGCTCATGCTCAACATGCGCAGCGCAATCTTGCGCCGCCGCGTCGAGAGCGCGCGCCTGCGGGCCGGCGCGACATGATCGAAGGCGGCTGGCCCTACGTGCTCGCGTCTTACGCGATTGCCGGTGTGGCGCTGGTCGCTCTGACTGTTATCGTGCTCCGCAGTGCGCGGCATTGGGCGCGCGAAGCGCAGAAGCTGGAGCGGCCATGAAGCGTGTGCTCGCCTTTTTGCCGTTGATCGCGCTCGCGGCTTTGGTGGCGGTTTCCGCATTCCTGCTGCTGCGCGGCGGCGAACGCGAAAGCTTCGCCAGCGGCATGGTCGACAGGCCGGCGCCGACCTATGCAGTGACGCGGCTTGGCGGTGGCGATCTCGTGACCAGCGACGCCATGCGGGGCCGCCCGTACATCATTAACATCTTCGCCTCGTGGTGCACGCCCTGCCGCGCCGAGCATCCAGTGCTGATGGCGTTGGAGGAGCGCGGCGTCGCGATTGTCGGCGTGGCATACAAAGACGAGGCTGAAGACACGCAACGTTTCCTCGACGAACTGGGCGATCCGTTTGCGGTGGTCGGTATGGACCCTGACGGACGGCTTGGTCTGGAACTCGGCGTCACGGGTGCGCCCGAGACATTCGTCGTGGATCGTGACGGCGTCATCCGCGCCGTGCATCGCGGGCCGCTCACGCCTGACGTGGTCGAGCGCACGATTTTGCCGGCGCTGGAGCCGCGCTAAGCGCTCGGTTTACGCGCGTCTCCGCGTTTCGTTTTCTTCTTCATGGCCAGTTTAGCGCGCGCTTCGCGTTTGGCTGTACGCCGCGCCTCGCGCTCGGCCCGCGCGGCGCTCTCGTCGGCAAACTTCGCGAGCTTCGTGAGGATGTTGAGGAAGGTCCGCCGCTTGGTGCGCGGCAGCGCGTCCAGGATGGCGGCGTCGGCGGCGCGCGCATGGCGGGTGGCGGCGGCCAGCAAGGTCGCGCCGGTGGCGGCAAGAGTTACCGCGTGCGCGCGCGCGTCGAGCGGCGAAACCGTGCGCGCGATCCAGCCGCGCTTTTCCATGCGGCCGACCATGTCCGCCAAGGTCGAGCGATCGATGCCGGTTGATCGCACCAGATCGCTTTGGCTCAAGCCGGGCGCTTCGGCGATCGCCGCCAGCACCGCGAACTGGCGCAGGGTGAGCGTGTCGCCAACGAGGCTCGCGAAGCGGTCCGCCGCAAGTTGCTCGGCGCGATGCAGAAGGTGGCTGGGCGAAGCGCCCAGCCGGAAGCCGTCGGCCTCAGCGTCGTCCTTCATTGACCGAGCCATCAGCCGCTCCCAAAGCGGGCGGACCTTAGCGCCGTAAGCAGCGCCTTCAATCATGCACAAGAGGTTGGTTCGCCAGCGAGGCGAAAATCAGTCACAAAACCGATGGAATTAGGACGCCGGCGGCGGCGTTGGCTCGGTTTCCTCGCGGTTGTGCTTCATCACCAGCGGCGTGTTGAGCGCGGCGAACAGGAAAAACAGCGGGAAGATCACCAGCGGCCGCGTGTTGAGCCAGAACTCGAACGAGAAATTGTGCCGGATGTATTCGTTCAACAGCGCCATGAACACGAAGAAGCCGCACCAGCGCAGCGCCAGAATGTTCCAGATGCGGTCCGGCAAGTCGAATGCGTGGCCGAACAAGAGCTTCCAGATGTTTTGCCGAAACGCCATCGAGCCAAGGATCGCTGCGACATAGAACAAATTTACGATCGTCGGCTTCAGCTGAATGAAAGTCTGATCGCGCAACAGGATCGTCAGGCCGCCGAACGCCAGCACCAGGACGCCGGTGATAATCAGAACCGGTGGAACGCTCCCTTTGTTCAGCTTGTAATAGGCGATCGCCGCGACCGTCGCCGCCATGAACAATCCAGTGGCGATGAAGATTGCATTGTCCTTCGTCGCTTCGATGCGTTGCAGCACGTTGAAGGCGACGATGAAGACGAGGATCGGCCCGAGATCGGTGAGGATCGAGCCGATGCCGGCGCGGACGGCGCGGGAGGGTGGTGCAGCCATAAACCTGTGATACGACACGGTGCACGGATCAGACCAGTCCCAGAGGGGGTGCAGATGCGATATCTTGCGATCGTGGCGGCGCTCGTCGCCTGGACGGCGGCGCCGGCCGCCGCGCAGACGCCGCCGCGTTCGATGGCGGAGATTCTGGAGCAGTCCCCGGCTTCGGACTGGCGCACGGTCCCGCCCGAAAACACGCTCTATATGGAGCTGCCGGCTGGCCGCGTGATCATTGAGTTAGCGCCGGAATACGCGCCCAACCACGCCGCCAACATCCGCGCGCTCATCGCCGCGCGCTGGTTCGACGGTGCGGCCATCGTGCGCAGCCAGGACAATTACGTCGTGCAATGGGGCCGCGATGAGGGCGATCCGGCGCCGCTCGGCGAAGCGCAGCGCACGCTCGCCGGTGAGTACGACCGCGCCCGCCGCGGCGTTGCTGTTACGCGCCTGCGCGATCCCGACAGCTATGCGCGCGAGGTCGGCTTCGCCAACGGCTTCCCGGTCGCCGGACAGAACGGGCGCACGTGGCTCGCGCACTGCTACGGCATGGTCGGCGCCGGCCGCGGCGACGCGCCCGACAGCGGCAACGGCGGCGAGCTTTATGTCGTCATCGGCCAGGCGCCGCGTCACCTCGACCGCAATGTGACTGTGGTCGGGCGCGTGTTGCAGGGCATGGAGTTGCTCTCGGTGATGCCGCGCGGCACGGGCCCGCTTGGCTTCTACGAAACCCCGCAGGAGCGCACGCCGATCCGCTCGCTGCGGTTGGCGTCGGAAGTGCCGGAGCGCGCGCGCGTGCCGCTCGAAGCGCTGCGCACCGACAGCGCCACCTTTCGTGAGCTGATCGACAGCCGCCGCACGCGCCGCGAAGCGTGGTTCCTGCAGCCGACGGGGCGGATCAATGTCTGCAACGTGCCGCTGCCGATAAGGGTGAGGGGGTGAGGGCGGGAGTTGTCCCATTGCGGACGGTCGCCACGGCGGCGCGTCTATTCAAAAGCGGCAGTCATCCTGGGGCGGTCGTAGTCCAGCAACCAAGCATCGAAACGCCGGTAAAGAGGCTCAACTGCGTCGCGATGTATCGCGCGCACGTCCATCCCTCTGTCGTCATAGACGTGCAGCGTCACGCCAGCCTCAAAGTCGATCAGCCATGACAGGACCGGCGCCTTCGGAGAGATCGGCATCTCATAGACAATCGACGTCCACAGCAGTGTGTCGCGCATCGTAGGTGCGTTGAGTTCGATGGCGCGCCAGTCGAGCGGGACACCATCGTCATCACCCGGATCAAGCGATGCCGACCACTCGCACCAAGGCGAAGCGGCGCGGAAGCCCAAGGCGTTTAATGCATCGAACGCATTGGTAGCTGGCGCGAACAAGTCGCGTCCCGACCCCGGTGATACTGCGATTATTGCGGTGAGCGATGGCGACCTCGCGAACAGCCCGTTCGCCACGGTCTGGGCTCGATGGAACGCTTGAATGAACCTCGGAACAGGCTGATCGGTGTTGCTCAAAGCCTCGCCACCCAACTCGAAGCGAAGCCAATAGGGGCTGGCGCGAAACGCCTGATCCCAATTTCCGTCCAAGGTGGCTGGGCGCATTGAACTTCCTAACCAGGCTGGTTCTTGTTGCCAATTATCGACTCGGGCGTCCGCTCCCGGCGAAAAGCGGTCGCTCACCTCTATGCATCCACTCCCACCAGCGCGCGCGCGAAGCTGTCTGCCTCGAACGGCTGCAAATCTTCCGCCTTTTCGCCGACGCCGATGAAGTGGATTGGGATGGCGTGGCGCTGCGCCAGCGCCACCAGCACACCGCCTTTGGCGGTGCCGTCGAGCTTGGTCATCACGAGGCCGGTAATCTCAGTCACCGAGCGGAAGCTTTCGACCTGGCTCATCGCGTTCTGGCCGACGGTAGCGTCGAGCACCAGCAGCGTCTCGTGCGGCGCGTCCTCGTCGATCTTGCGCATCACCCGCACGATCTTCGCGAGCTCCGCCATCAGCTCGGACTTGTTCTGCAGGCGCCCGGCGGTGTCGATCAAGGCGACGTCGGCGTTCTCGGCTTTGGCGCGCGCCACCGTCTCGTAAGCGACGCCGGCGGCGTCCGCGCCTTGCGTCGAGGCGACGAACGAGGCCCCGGCGCGCTCTGACCACACCTGCAATTGCTCGATCGCAGCGGCGCGGAAGGTGTCGGCGGCGCCGATCACGACTTTGGCGCCGGCGTCGGTTAGTTTCCTCGCCAGTTTGCCGATGGTGGTGGTCTTGCCCGAACCGTTGACGCCGATCACCAGCACAATGCGCGGCTTTGGCCCGTTCGTGAGATCAAGCGTCGCCTCGCGTGGCTTCAGGATACGCGCGACTTCCTCGGTCAGGGCTTCGCGCGCTTCGGCAGCGGCGTTCTCCTTGCTGAAGCGGCGGTCGGCAAGCGCGGCGGCGATGCGCGCCGCGGACGGCGCGCCCATGTCGGAAGCGATCAGCGCTTCCTCCAGCTCCTGCATCGCGTCGGCGTCGAGCTTCTCCTTGCTGAACACCGAGGTGAAGCTGTCGGCGAGCTTGGAGGAGGACTTACGCAGACCATCAAAGAGGCCGCGCTTGTCCTCGCGGTCTTCACGGGATTGCTCGTCTGGCTTTTTGTTCTTGTTAAACAGCCCCCAGATCATGCCGGCTCGCCGATGAGATGCGCGCCGTCATGGGCGGTAAAGCGGAGGCGGACACGTGAACTGCCAGCGTCGTTGCTGGCTGGCGAGAATGCCGGCGCTCCAAGGGAAACACCGGTAAAATCCGGCAAACGGGCGAAGCCATCTCGCTCGACCAGCGCCTCCGCTTCGCGTCCGACCCAACGCTGCAAGTGTCGTAGAAGAGCGGTCTGGCCCGCCACGCGCAGGCGCGCGGCCCGCGCCTTCACCACGCGGCGGTCGAGTTGCGGCATGCGCGCAGCGGGCGTGCCCTCGCGCGGGCTGAACGGGAACGCATGCACAAACGACAGCTGGCAGGCGTCGATCAACGACAGTGCGTTATCGAATTGCGATTCTGTTTCGGTGGGAAAGCCGGCGATAAGGTCGGCCCCCAGCGCGATTGCGGGTCGGGCGGCTTTCAAGCGCTCGCACAGCGCGATCGCTTCGGCGCGCAAGTGGCGGCGCTTCATGCGCTTCAGGATCAGATCGTCGCCGTGCTGTAGCGAAAGATGCAGATAAGGCGCGACGCGCTCGTGTTGCGTCACCAGCTCAAACAGTTGCGCGTCCATTTCGATCGCGTCCAGCGAAGAAAGGCGCAGCATGGGCAGGGTGGGCGCGTGCTTCAAAACACGCGCGACCAGCGCGCCGAGCGTCGGCGCGCTGGGCAGATCGCCGCCCCAAGAGGTGAGATCGACGCCGGTGAGCACCACTTCAGGTGCGCCATTGTCGGCAAGCCGGCGAACCTGCTCCACCACATCGCCGGCCGGCGCGGAGCGTGAATTGCCGCGTCCGTAAGGGATGATGCAAAACGTGCAGCGGTGATCGCAACCGTTCTGCACCTGCACGTAGGCGCGCGTGCGCTCGGTGAAGGCGTCGATCATGTGCGGGGCCAGTTCGCGCACGCTCATAATGTCGCCGACCTGCACCCGCTCGGCGCCCTGCGCGAAGCTTGCCGCCTGTGTTTTCTCCGCATTGCCGATGACGCGGCTGACTTCCGGCATCGCCGCGAAGCTGGCTGGATCGATTTGCGCGGCGCAGCCGGTGACGATGATCTCGGCGTCCGGCCGCTCGCGGCGCGCACGGCGAATCGCTTGGCGAGCCTGACGCACCGCTTCGCCCGTCACCGCGCAGGTGTTGACGATGACGGCGTTGGTGAGCGACGCTTCGCTCGCCAACGCGCGCATCGCTTCGCTCTCATAGGCGTTGAGGCGGCAGCCGAGCGTCACGAACTCGACATTGGGGCGGGCAGGGGCTGTTACAGCCATGGTTGAGAGGTGCGGGGAGGGGAGAGCGCCGTCAAGGCGCGATCGTGTCATTGGCGCAAGGTTGGTAGCGCGTAACGAAGCTCGGCGCGGCGGGATCGAGCGATTCTGACAGGGCAACGACCAGCGCCCCGTTGTCTCGGCGATAGGCGATGCGTTGCGGACCCGTGTTATCGGCGTTCTCGAACGCCGCTTCGCCTTCACCACGGGAAGCGAGCGTGTAGTGCGCCGTGGCCCCTTCAGGCGACCGCGACGAAAACACGATGCCGTCGGCCCCCGCCTCGATCTGGAGCGTGAGTGCAATCTGGCTGCCGTCGCTTTGGGGGTAGAGATTGCTGCCGGACATCATCGCGCTGGCTGCCGGCTCCCAGCGCTCGACAGCGCCATCGCGGCTCAGCCAACAGCCTTCGAGCCAGCCGAAGCCTTCAATCGTGTATGGCTGCTGAGGCGTACGATCAGGCGCGCATGCGGCAAGAGAGAGCGCGGCGATCACCGCCGCGCGCAGCCTCATTCGGCGCTGTCGGCCTCGGCGCCGACGAAATCCTCTTCGCGCGCGCCGCCCGCGCGTTCGGCGATGCGCGCCGACTTGCCGCGGCGATCGCGCAGATAATACAGCTTCGCGCGGCGGACCTTGCCGCGGCGAACCACTTCGATCGAATCGATCGTCGGGGAGAACAGCGGGAACACGCGCTCGACGCCTTCGCCGAAGCTGATCTTGCGCACGGTGAAATTGGCGTTGAGGCCACCGCCGGAACGGCCGATGCAGATGCCCTCGTAAGCCTGAACGCGCTCGCGGTCGCCTTCCTTGATCTTGACGTTCACACGCAAGGTATCGCCCGGGTCGAAGGACGGCACCGTCTTGCCCTTGGTGATGCGGGCGACTTCTTCTTTCTCGAGCGTGTCGATCAGGTTCATGAGCACTACCGGAGCGCACGGGCTTATCGCCGGCGCTTCCTTCTGGAAACCACGGGAAAGCGGGGCGTATAAGGGAAGCGCGCGGCCCTGTCGAGGGGGCTCTATTCGGGAACCCGCGCGCATCCGATGAAGGTGTGCACAGCCCGATCAGGTCCCCTCACCCGAAGGACAGGTCGTCCGCCGACTGCGCCGAGCTGGAGCGCGACATCCTGGTTGCCTGCGTCGCGGACCCCGATCAGCCCCTCGGCCTCGGATAATGCCGCGACCGCGGCCAAACCGCTGGTGAACCAGGGTGTGGATGGGCCGGGGAAGAAGTAGGCGCGTCCGGCTTCTTCGGCCGGGACGACCAGCAGGCCGCGCGGCGCGCGGATGCGGGCGAGGGCTTCGGGCGTGATTGTCTCTGGCAGTGCGGCCTCAATCGAAGCCATTTCCTCGACCGCGCCCTCACAGGCGGTGAGGACGGCCGCAGCGTTCACCGCTTCATTGGCGCCGATCGGACGCCAGATCGCCGACAGCGCGCGGATCGCCGGATCGGGCGAGGTCGTCGTTTGAGCGGCGGCGGGGGTGGTGGCGCAGAGCGCGAGCACGAAGAGAGAGCGGAGGATCACTCCTTCCGCTTGGCCAGCAAATCGGGCCGTCGTTGGGCGGTGATGCGCAGCCTTTCAGCTTTGCGCCACGCCTCGATTCTCGCGTGGTCACCTGACAGGAGCACTTCTGGGATCGCCCGGCCTTCCCATTCGCGCGGCCGCGTGTACTGCGGATGCTCGAGCAGGCCGTCCGCGAACGACTCCTCGGTCACCGAGCCTTGATTTCCCAAGACGCCGGGCAGAAGGCGCACGCACGCTTCGACAACGACCAGTGCTGCCGCCTCGCCGCCGGCCAGCACGGCGTCGCCAACGGTGATCTCCCGCATGCCGCGCGCCTCGATCGCGCGTTCATCCAATCCCTCGAAGCGCCCGCAGAACACGACGAGCCCAGGGCCGGCTGCCCAGTCTTGCGCTATCGCTTGCGTAAACGGCTCGCCACGCGGCGAGAGATAGATCAGCGGCCGGCCCGCGGCTGAAATCGAGTCGATTGCGGCCGCGGCGACGTCGGCGCGGATCACCATGCCCGCGCCGCCGCCGGCTGGCGTGTCATCGACGCTTCGGTGTGGGCCGACGCCGAACTGACGCAGATCGTGTGTCTGGAGCGACCACAAGCCGTCCCGTAACGCTTTGCCGATCAGCGAGAGTCCCAGCGTCCCCGGAAACGCTTCCGGGAACAGCGTGATGATCGAGGCGGCGAAGTTCATTCGCAGACCCTACCTGCAAACCCACCTGAGAGAGCGTCCTTATTTCTCGATCGCTTCCGGCGCCGGAGGGTCCAGCACGACGCGCTTGCCGGCAAGATCGACCAGCGGTGCAGTGTCCTTGGTGAAGGTGACGCGGACGTTCGGGCCACCGTTCGGCGGGCGATACTCGATGATGTCGCCGGCGCCGAAATTCCACACCGCGCAAATCTCGCCGAGGACGTTGCCGTCGAGCGCTTCGGCGCGGCAGCCAAGAAGATCGACGATGTAGAATTCGTCCTCGGCCGGCGATGGCAGATTGGCGCGCGGCACATAGAGCTTTTGGCCGCGCATCTTTTCGGCGTCCTCTCGCGACTTCACTTCCGGAGCGGTGACGGCGACGCCGTCCCTGAGTTCGCGCCAGTTCTTTGGCCGCAACAGCAGCTTCTGGTCTTCGCCGTAAAGCGGTCCGTACGAGATCACGCCTTCCTTCTTTTCGGTGAAAGCGCGCAGCCGGACCTCGCCCTTGACGCCGAACGCCCCGGCGATGGCGCCGACCAGGACCATGCCTTTGTTGGCGCCGCTCTTGCCCTTATAGGCGGGCACAGGCTTGAGTTCGCCGACCAGTTCGGGCTCGGGCGTAGCGGTTGGCTTAGGTGTCGCCAGCGGGCGCGGGGCGGAGCGCACCACCGGGGTCGCCAAAGTGCGCGCCAGCGGTTGCGCGCGACCGGCCGCTACCGCCAGCGGCTTGGCCGGCCTCGGCTTGGCGAACGCTGCTTCGACGGGTGCGAGTTTGGGCGGCTTTGGCTCCTTCGCCGGCTTGGCGGGCTTAGGCGGCTTGGGCGCTGGAACCGGTTTGGCTGTCGCTGCGGGCTTCGGAGCTGCCGTTGCGGCAGTCTTCGCATCGGCCCCGTTGGCCTTGTGCTCGACCTTCACCTTCGGCGGCGTTGCCGGCTTGGCGGTCGGCGCTGGCTTGGCCTCAGCCTTCTTTGCTGGCGCAGCGGGCTTACTCTCGACCTTCTTGGACGGCGGTGCCTTCGCCTTGGGCTCTGGTTTGAGCGCGGGGGCCTTGGCTTTTGAAGCCGGCGGCGCCGCAGGTTTAGCCGCCTTGATCGGTGGGGCCTTGGCGGGCGGCGCCTTGGCCGGTTTGGCGGACTTCGTCGGGCTAGGCTTGGGCGAGGGCTTCGCCGCCTTGGCGGGTGCGGCTTTCGCCTTCACCGTTTTCGGCGCCTCTTTCTTGGGCGCGCGCTGCGCCGGCGCGGTCGCCTTCGCGACTGCCGCTTTCGCCGCGGGTTTCGCGGTTTGTTTTGAAAGCACTGATTTTTTTTCGGGCAACTTGTTTACTTACGCCTCCGATGCGGCCTCGCCGCCGGCGCGCGAAGCGGCGCGTTCCGCCATCTTCTTGCCGGGCTGAGCCTTGCTGGGGTTGCTGCGCGGTTCGCGCTTCATCACGCCGACCTGGTCGAGGAAGCGCGCGACCCGATCAGTCGGGAGAGCACCCTTCTTCATCCAGTCCTGAATTCGGTCGAGCTTCAGCGTGACCCGGTTGGGATCATCGGCTTTCAATATAGGATTGTAAGTGCCGACCTTCTCTATGAAACGCCCATCGCGGGGGCTGCGACTGTCGGCCACCACTATTGAGTAGAATGGGCGCTTTTTGGCGCCGCCGCGGGCGAGGCGAATTTTCAGCGACATGTCTTTGCTTTCTCCTTGAACTCTTAGCTTTTTTTGTTGCTTCCGGGAAGGCCCGGCAGTCCCCCCGAAGGGTTAAGGCCGGGGAGCTGGGCGCCAGCGCCCAGGTTCTTGAGCATCTCTGGCGACGGGCGCCCGCCTGGCATGGCGAACGGCATCTTGCCCTTGCCCATGGCCTTGGCCATGTCCGCCATGTTGCGGTGCATCTTCAAAAGCCGATTGACGTCAACCACTTCCACTCCGGCGCCGCGGGCGATGCGAGCCCGCCGGCGGCCATTGAGCAGGTCGGGCTTGCGCCGTTCCTCCCTGGTCATCGACCGGATAATGCCGATCTGACGCCGGAGCTGGCGATCGTCGAGTTGGGCCTCGTCGAGCTGGTTCTTAATCTTGCCGACGCCTGGCAACATCCCCATCACGCCCTTGAGGCCACCGAGCTGGATCAACTGGCTCAGCTGCTTTTCCATGTCGTCGAAGTCGAAGCGGCCCTTGGCCAGCTTCGCCGCCATCTTCTCGGCTTCCGCGCGGTCGACTTGTTCGGCGGCCTTTTCGACCAGACCGACGATGTCGCCCTGGCCGAGAATCCGGCCCGCCACGCGACGGGCCTCAAACGGCTCGAGCGCGTCCGGGCGTTCTCCCGCCCCGAGGAACTTGATCGGCAGGCCGGTGACCGCCCGCATCGACAGCGCCGCGCCGCCGCGGCCGTCGCCATCGGTTCGGGTCAGCACCAGCCCGGTCAACGGCAGTCGCTCATGGAAGCGGCGCGCCGTTTCCACCGCGTCCTGGCCGGTGAGGCTGTCGGCCACCAGCAGGATCTCGCTCGGCCTGGCGATGGAGGCGACGAGCGCCGCCTCTGTCATCATGTCTTCGTCGAGCGTCGTCCGACCGGCCGTGTCGAGGATGAGCACGTCGTGGCCGCCGAGCCGGGCCGCGGTCAACGCCCGTTTGGCGATCTCCGCCGGAGGTTGGCCCTGGACGATCGGCAGGACGTCGACGCCGATCGACTTGCCGAGGGTGCTGAGTTGCTCCATCGCCGCCGGGCGGCGGGTATCGAGCGACGCCATCAGCACGCGGCGTTTGTCGGTCTTCGTGAGTCGGAGCGCCAGCTTGGCCGAGGTGGTGGTTTTGCCGGAGCCTTGCAGGCCCGCCATCATGATCACGTTGGGCGGTTCGCCGTGAACCCGCAGGCCCTCTGGCGGCGCATCGCCGCCGAGCATGTCGATCAGGGCATCGTGGACGATCTTGATGACCTGCTGGCCAGGCTTCACCGACTTGACCACGGTCTCGCCAATCGCCTGCGGCTTCACTTTGGCGATGAAATCTTTCACCACCGGCAGCGCCACGTCGGCTTCCAGAAGCGCCACACGCACCTCGCGTAAGGCGGCGTCGACATCCGCCTCACTGAGCGCGCCGCGCCCGGTGAGCTTGTCGAACACGCCTGTCAGGCGCTCTGTAAGGGCCTCAAACATCGCAACTCCGATGCGCACAACGCCGCTTGCCCCGCCGGACGATCACGTCGGGCGGGGTGCTTCGCCAGCCTCCAGCGCAATGCAGGGCGCGCTTGTGCCGGTCAAAGCGCGAAGCTTCGCTTTGCGCGTGGCGGCGCTCTTACACTGGGGAACGCCCGGTGGTCAAACCTTACGCCGCTTCCAGCAGCTCCAGCGCACACCGGTCGCGCACCACGACATGGCGCGAACTCGGGAGCGCAATGGCGCGATCGCGCTCCATCTGGGTAAAGGCGCGCGAAACGGTCTCGATGGTCAGCGCCAGATAATCCGCGATGTCGGCGCGGGACATGGGCAGGTCGATCTCGTCCCCCGCCTTGGCGCGATCGGCCAATTGCAGCAGGAACGCCGCAACCCGCTCGCCAGCGCCTTTGCGGCCGAGAACCAAGGCATGCTGCTGGGCGCTGACGAGGTCGCGCGAGACCAACGACAATAACGCCCCGGCCGCCGCAACGTCCTCCGAAGCCGCCTTCTCGATCATCGAGCGGCGCACCAACGAGACTTCCGTATCGGAAACCGCCTCCGCCGACATCACGTGCCGTGGCGCGGACTCGAAGCCGAAGACGTCTCCTGGAAGATGAAACGCAAGGATTTGGCGGCGTCCATCGTTGCTGAAGCGCACCGTACGCACAGTGCCTGACACGACGCGGTAGACGTAGTCAGAGGGTTCACCCTCGCCAAAAATCTCTTCATTGCGGGAAAAACGCCTGCGTACGCCCTGCAGCACAACGCCTACGCCCAAGGAAATCGCGTCCGAGACGGGAAAAGGATGCACCGATCCAGGGCCCCCGCCGGCATCGCATAGCTCACGCATGGCAATCTCCCTCGCTGAGGGGAGGTTAGGAGTATGATTGGCCCTTCGATATTCGGGACAAGCGCTTAAGGGCTTTCCCGTAGCTGTGGCGTCGCCGCGCGCCGCGGCGCTTTCGCCGGCGGCTCGGGCGAGGCTAAGGAGGTTCGATGCAGGCTTTGCACACGCTCCTTGGCCGTGTTGCCCGGCGCTATGACGGCGCCGGGGCATATGGGCTGCTTGTGCTCGCCAGCGTGTTGGCGGCGGGCCTCGACTGGGCGCTTGAGCCGCTGCTCGATGAATCGCTGGCGCTGGTGCTGTTCACGTCGATTGTTTGCGGGTCGGCGATGCTGGGAGGGCGTCTGATCGGCCTGGCCGCAACCTGCCTCGGACTGTTCTGGCTCGCGTTGCTCAATAGCAGCCACGTCAGCGCCGCCGTGCTTGCCATGTTCGCGATAGCCGGCGTCGCGATTTCGTTCTCCGGTCAATGGGTGTTGGATCAGCGCCTCATGGGCGAGCGTGCGGCCAAGGTACTCGCGGAGCGCGAAGCGCAACTGCGTTCGATCTTCGACACGGCGCCCGACGCATTGATCGTCATCGATGAAGCGGGCGCTATCCAATCCTATAGCGCCGCCGCAGAACGCATGTTCGGCTGGACGGCCTCGGAAGCGTTCGGCCGCAACATCAACATGCTGATGCCCTCGCCATATCGAGAGGCGCACGACGGTTACGTCCAGCGATACCTCAAGACCGGCGAGCGGAGGATTATCGGCATCGGCCGCATTGTGGTCGGCGAACGAAAGGATGGAACGACCTTTCCGATGGAACTCGCGGTCGGCGAAGTGCGGTCGGAGCGAGGTCGTTTGTTCACCGGCTTCGTCCGCGACCTGAGCGAGCGACAAGCGCGCGAAGCGCGCCTGCAGGAATTGCAAACGGACCTCATGCACATGTCGCGTCTGAGCGCGATGGGCGAAATGGCGTCGGCGTTGGCGCACGAACTCAACCAGCCCCTGAGTGCAGCGGCCAACTTCTTGAGTGGCGCGCGGCGCCTGATCGGCCAGTCAGAGACGGTCGACCCGCGCGCGCTTGATGCTCTCGACAAGGCGAACGCGCAGACATTGCGGGCGGGAGAAGTCATCCGCCGGCTGCGCGATTTCCTGGCGCGCGGCGACAGTGACAGGCGCGTGGAGTCGCTGTCCAAGATCGTGAGGGAGGCGTGCGCGCTGGCGCTCGTCGGCGCCAAGGAGCATGGTGTTCGGGTGCGATATGAGATGGACGAGAGCGTCGATCGCGTCATGGTCGATCGCGTGCCGATCCAGCAGGTGGTGATCAATCTCGTCCGCAACGCCATGGATGCGATGGAGCAGTCACCGCGCCGCGAGCTCGTCGTCACCACGTGTAAAGCCGAAAGCGGGGTGGTCGTCGGCGTCTCTGACACGGGCCCCGGCGTCAGCGAGGAGGCGGCCGGCAAGCTGTTTCAGCCGTTCATGACCACCAAGCCCAATGGCATGGGCGTGGGGCTATCGATCTCGCGGACCATTGTTGAAGCGCATGGCGGACGCATCTGGGTGGAGCCCAACCCTGGCGGCGGCGCCGCCTTTAAGTTCAGCCTAAGCACAACGGGAGAGGGTGTAGCCCATGCCGGCTGACACGCTTGTGCACATTGTCGACGATGACGCGGCGATGCGTGAGTCGATAGCCTTTCTGCTCGCTTCCGCGGGGATACAGTCGTGCACCTACGCGTCGGCGGACGCTTTGTTGGCGGGCAGTGCGTCCCTCGATCGCGGCTGCATTCTCACTGACGTGCGCATGCCCGGCATGAGCGGCCTCGATCTGGTGCGCGAATTGAAGGCGCGCCGCGTGCTGAACCCGGTAGTGGTGATCACCGGCCATGCCGACGTCGCGCTCGCGGTCGAAGCGATGAAAGCGGGTGTGGTCGACTTCTTGGAGAAGCCCTTCTCCGACGAGGTGTTGCTGCGGGCGGTCCGCGCCGCCTGTGCTCGCGTCGATGACGAAGCCGCAAAATCTCGAGCGAGCGCTGCGGTGGACGAGCGCTACCGCAATCTCACGCAACGCGAGCGCGAGGTCTTCGAAGCCATCGCCGGCGGCGACTCCAACAAGGAAGCTGCGCGCCGCCTTGGGATTAGCCCGCGCACGGTCGAAATCTACAGGGCCAATGTGATGGCCAAAATGCAGGCTGAGACGCTGTCCGACCTGGTCCGCATGGCGCTGCTGCGCACGCCCCCGGGTTGAGCCGGATCAAAGCAGCTTGCCCGCCGATTGTTCAAGCTGCGAACTTAGCGATGTTGCAGCTCAACGCCAACCGAACAGAGCGCGCAGTGCTGGCGCTCGTCGATGATGATGCACCGCTGCGCGCGGCGTTGGCGTTTGATCTCGACATTGCTGGATTTCAGGTTTCCGCATTCGGAGACGCTGAAAGCGCCTTGGCGGCGGCTGCCGAAGAAACCTGGAGCTGCCTCATTGTTGATCTCAAATTGCCGGGAATGTCGGGGCTTGATTTCGCCGAGGAGTTGCGGCGTCAGGGGGTTGTTGCGCCGGTAATTCTTATCACCACTACGCCGTCCAGATCGACCAGGGCGCGTGCGCGCGCCGCTGACCTGGAGATCGTCGAGAAACCGTTGCTGGCCGGGGATCTCGTTCGCAGCATTCGCCGCTTGCTGATCACGAATTGAGCTTGCGTATGACCTCGCGCACCGACAAATGAGTTGCCTTATGATCTACAAGGACATCATCGCACCCGTTATCTCGCTCGCGGAGGATGAGGCCGCGCTCGTGGCGGCGGGCGAACTCGCGTCGCTGTTCGGCACGCGTGCAACCGCCCTCATTGTCGCGGTGCATTTGGCGTCGAGCTATGCTGATGAGCCACATACTCTGTCGGAGGTGCTGGAGGACATCGCAGCCGGCTCGCGTTCCGCCGCCGCCCGGGAACGCCAACGGTTGGTGGATTGGCTGCAGAAGCGACCGCACGATTTTGAGGTACGCGACGTGCAAGTCGAGGGCGCGGTGTATCAAGGTCACGCGGAGGCGCACGTGCGCGTCGCCGATTTGGTGGTCATGGCGCGCGCCGAGGCGCATCAGCGCGCCCGCCAGGCGTTGATCGAGAGAGTTCTGTTTCGCGCTGGACGGCCGTTGTTGCTGACGCCGGCGGCGCCCGTGCGCGAACGCCGCTGGGAGCGGTTCGTGATTGGTTGGAACGCCAAGGCCGAGGCGATGCGCGCCGTGAGCGCGGCGCTGCCGCTTCTTCAGCGCGCGCAGGAGGTGATCGTCGCCACGGTGGACGCCAAGCCCAACGAAGCCGGTCATGGCGAGGCGCCTGGCCACGAATTGGCGCATCACCTGGCCAAGCACGATGTTCAGGTGAGCGTGCGGAATCTCGACAGCATGGGCCGCGAGGTTGAAGATGCGCTTCTGGCCGAGGTCGCAGCCATCGGGGCGGACGCGCTGGTCCTGGGCGCCTATGGCCACTCGCGCGCGCAGGAATTCCTATTCGGCGGGGTGACGCGGGCGTTGCTGGCCGAAGCGCCTGTTCCGTTGTTGCTCAGTCACTGATGTTTGCGGAGACGATGATGTCCAAGCGCCTTCCCGCCATTGCCGCCGTCGCGACGCTTGTCGCTTTAGGCGGCTGCACTCCACAAAGCGACGCGCCCGCAGACATGACGGGCCGCTGGCAAGTGCAGGAGATCGCTGGGGCTTCGCTGGGCGAGGAGGTCGACATCTGGATGGAGATCGACGCGGAGGCAGGGGCCATTAGCGGCTTCACCGGCTGCAATAACTTCACCGCACGACTCGACAATTTTGGACGCATGATCGCGATTGGCGCTGTCAGCGAAGAAGCCGGCGAGTGCGCGAACGACGCTGCCGCCACCGACGAGCGACGCTTCTTGGTGGTGCTTCCGCAAGTGCAGCGGCGGATTCAGCGCGGCCAGTCGCTGGAACTGCTGCAAGCCGCGAGCGGCAGCGAGACGTTGATCAAGCTGCGGCGCGACGAACCGGTTGGCGGTTAGCGGTCAACACCACGATGGCGGCCGCGAGGAACGCGGCGCTGCTGCCCCAGCACAACGCACAATGACCCAGGAGTTCGGCTGGCTGCGGCGCCGAGCCGCACCAGGACGCCAGCGCCACGCGCTCTAGCGGTGTACGCATCGCGCTCGCAATCGCAATCGCGCATATAGCGAGAGGCCATATTGCAGCGGCCAAGCCAAGGGCTGCTGCGCCTAATGTTCGTGCTGAGTTCATTTCAGAGTTCCCCGCGACACGTTGCCCATATCGTGTGCAACGCGGCAGGCGGTTGATCGCGATCAAAAGCGCAGACGTTGGCCGCTGTTAGCTCCGTCGCCGGTTGCATTGGAATCGCGGCGGCGCGGCGAGCGCCGTTTGGGGAGCGGCGCATGACAGCGGCTGTTAAGAAACAAGAATGGCGGATCGACGCCGTCGCCATTTTGGCAATCCTGGTGTTGGGTTCGTTCTATGCCCTGTGGGGCATCGCCCATGCGGCGGATCGCGCCTACGCCATTCAGATGTGGACGGCGCTCGGCGCGTTTCTGGTCGGCAGCGCGATGTTGGTGTTGCACATCAGCCGCGGGCCGAGCGCAGAAAGCGTGGCGTCTCGCTACGAGAACGGCGTGATCAAGGCGGGGGTGTTCGCCTCGATGTTTTGGGGGGTCGCCGGTTTCTTGGTCGGCGTCATCATTGCGTTCCAGCTGGCGTTTCCGAGCCTCTTCTATTTCCAAGAGTTCGGGTGGCTGAATTTTGGCCGGTTGCGGCCGCTGCATACAAACGCGGTGATCTTCGCGTTTGGCGGCAATGTTCTCATCGCGACCAGCTTCTATGTGGTGCAGCGCACGTGCCGGGCGCGGCTCGCCGGCGGGCTTTGGCCCTGGTTCGTTTTCTGGGGTTTCCAGCTCGTCATTCTGCTGGCCGGCACGGGTTATCTGCTTGGCGTAACGCAGGGACGCGAATACGCCGAGTTGCCTTGGTACACTGACATCTGGCTGACGCTGGTGTGGGTCGTCTATCTGCTGGTGTTCCTGGGCACGATCTGGAAACGGCAGGAACAGCACATTTACGTCGCCAATTGGTTCTACCTCGCGTTCATCGTGACGGTGGCGATGTTGCACCTCGTCAACAACATGGCGATCCCGGTGAGTTTCGCCGGTTGGTTCAGCTATTCTCTGTTCTCGGGTGTGCAGGATGCGTTGACGCAGTGGTGGTATGGCCACAACGCGGTGGGTTTCTTCCTTACCGCGGGCTTCCTCGGGATCATGTACTACTTCATCCCGAAGCAGGCCGATCGCCCGGTCTATTCCTACAGGCTATCGATCATCCACTTCTGGGCGCTGATCTTTCTCTACATCTGGGCGGGTCCGCACCACCTACACTACACGGCGTTGCCGCAATGGGCGCAGACCCTTGGCGCAACGTTCTCAATCATGCTCTGGATGCCGTCCTGGGGCGGCATGATCAACGGCCTGATGACGCTCTCGGGCGCATGGGACAAGCTGCGCACCGATCCGGTGCTGCGCATGCTGGTGGTGTCGGTCGCGTTCTACGGCATGTCGACCTTCGAAGGCCCGGTGATGTCGATCCGCGCCGTCAATTCCTTGTCGCACTACACGGATTGGACCATCGGCCACGTGCATTCGGGCGCCCTGGGCTGGGTCGGCTTTGTCTCTTTCGGCGCGCTTTACTGTCTCACCACGTGGCTTTGGAAGCGCCAACGCCTGCACTCGTTCGCGTTGGTCGAGTGGCATTTCTGGCTCTCGACCATCGGCATCGTGCTCTACATCACCTCGATGTGGGTCGCCGGCATCATGCAGGGCCTGATGTGGCGCGCCTATAACGAGTTCGGCTTCCTCGAATACTCATTCGTCGAAACCGTCGAGGCCATGCATCCCTACTACATCATCCGCGCTGTCGGCGGGACGCTGTTCCTGCTCGGCTCGCTGGTCATGGTCTACAATTTGTGGCGCACCGCGCGCGGCGACGCACCGGCGGCGGAACGCGCGGGCGATGTGCCCGCCGCGGCGGCTGTAGCGGCTGAATAAGGGGGCGCGAAGATCATGTGGTCCTTTCACAAGTGGTTCGAGCGTCACTCGCTCATCTTGATCATTGGCATCCTGGTGGTCGTCTCGATCGGCGGCCTGGTGCAAATCACGCCGCTCTTCTTCATCGAGTCGACGATCGAGCGCGTGCAGGGCGTGCGACCCTATACGCCGCTCGAGTTGGCGGGCCGGCGGATCTATATCCGAGAGGGCTGTTATGTCTGCCACTCGCAGATGATCCGCCCACTGCGCGACGAGGTGGAGCGCTACGGCCATTATTCGCTTGCGGCGGAGAGCATGTACGATCACCCGTTCCAGTGGGGGTCGAAGCGCTCCGGGCCGGACTTGGCGCGGGTCGGCGGCCGCTATTCGGACGAGTGGCACCGCGCCCACTTGATCGATCCGCGCTCGGTTGTGCCGGAGTCGGTCATGCCGCCGTACGCGTTCCTCACTCAGACCGAGATCGATTTCGAGCAGATGGGCGATCACCTGCGCGTCAACCGCATGCTGCGCGTGCCGTACACTGACGAGCAGGTCGCCAACGCCGCCGCCGATGCACGCGCGCAGGCCGAGCCCATGGGCAATTACGCGATGGACTTCGAGGCGCGCTATCCCGGCGTCGCCGTGCGTGACTTCGACGGCGACCCCGCGCGTGTCACCGAGATGGATGCGCTGATCGCGTATCTTCAGATGCTGGGTACCGGCGTGGACTTCGAAACCTACCAGGCCGACACGCCTGGCAATCGCAGGTAGGGGGTCGAGATGGACTACCAAACCGCCAACCAATTCGCACAGACCTGGGGGCTCTGGCTTTTGATGGCCTGCTTCATCGCGGCCGTCGTCTATGCGCTGTGGCCCAGCAATCGCGACACGTTCGAGCGCGCCGCGCGCGCTCCACTCGACGACGGGGATGACAATGGCCGATAAGCGTGAACGCGACGAGATC
Source organism: Hyphomonadaceae bacterium (assembly GCA_019753175.1). Classification (GTDB taxonomy): domain Bacteria; phylum Pseudomonadota; class Alphaproteobacteria; order Caulobacterales; family Aquidulcibacteraceae; genus Vitreimonas. The sequence goes on along the minus strand of JAIELK010000019.1, from coordinate 31,194 downwards.
AGCGGGACCGAGACCACCGGCCACGAGTGGGATGGGCTCAGGGAGTTGGACACCCCGTTGCCGCGCTGGTGGCTTTATGTCTTCTACGCCACGATTTTGGCTTCGGTGGTCTACTGGGTGTTGATGCCGGCTTGGCCTTTGGCCAACGGTTACACCACCGGCATTCTGAATTGGTCGGATCGCGACAATGTCCGCGCCGAGGTGCAACAGCTGGAAGCCTCGCGATTGCCGATGTTCGAGCGCCTGGGGCAAGCGAGTGTAACCGACATCGCCGCCGATCCCGATCTGCAGGAGTTCGCGCGGGCCGCTGGGGCGTCCGTGTTCGGCGATTACTGCCGGACTTGCCACGGCGCCGGCGGCGCGGGCGCGCCTGGTTTCCCGGTGCTCGCCGACGACGTTTGGACTTGGGGCGGAACGCTTGCCGACATCGAGCGCACTCTGCGCGTCGGCATCCGTTCGGATCACCCAGAGACGCGCATGTCACAAATGCCGGCCTACGGTCGCGACAATCTTCTGAGTGCGGCGCAGATCGGCGACGTCACCGAGTACGTGATCTCGGTCTCCGCGGCGCGTGAGCGCCTCTCGCCGGACCCAGCCGCCGCGGCGCGCGGGGCCATTGTGTACCAGGAGCAGTGTTCGCTTTGCCACGGGCCTTCGGGTGCGGGCGACCGCACTCAAGGCGCGCCGAGCCTCCTGGACGATGTCTGGGTCTATGGCGGCAGCCGCGAGGAGATACGCCGTCAGGTCGAACTTGGCCGCGGTGGGGTCATGCCAGCGTGGGAAGCGCGTTTTGACGCCGGCACAATCCGCGCGCTGGCATACTATGTCCACGAAATGGGCGGCGGTGAACCAGACGCGCCTCCGCCGCCGCTCCCGGAAGCGACGCCAGCGGCGGCGACTGCGCCTGCTCAATGACGACGCACCGGCGCGGCTCTAGCAGTTGCCTCGCGCAAGCAGGGCGACCGCTCTCCGCGTCGAGAGGATGGTGATGAACAAGGTCACGCTGATCGATCGCCGCGACGATGACCATGCGATCGACGCGCATGCCGTAAACTCAAGAGAATTCCGCGCGCTCTACAAGAAGCGCGAGCAGATTTACCCGAAGCTCGCGCACGGCGTGTTCCGGAATCTCAAGTGGGCGGCGATGGCCGTACTGCTCGCCATCTACTACCTCACGCCATGGATACGCTGGGATCGTGGCGTCGGCAGACCGGATCAGGCTGTGCTGATCGACTTCGAGGGGCGGCGCTTCTACTTCTTCTTCATCGAGTTGTGGCCGCAAGAAGTCTATTACATCACCGGCCTTCTGATACTGGCGTCGCTTGGCATCTTCCTGTCCTCAGCGCTGTTTGGGCGGGTGTGGTGCGGTTATGCATGCCCGCAGACGGTTTGGACTGACCTCTACATCTACGTAGAACGCGCGATCGAAGGCGACCGCAACGAGCGCATGCGGTTGGACAAGGCGCCGTGGTCGTTTGGCAAAGCGGCGAAGAAGGCGTCCAAGCACGCGATCTGGCTCTTGATCGCGGCGGTGACCGGCGGCGCGTGGGTGTTCTATTTCGGCGACGCGCCAACGCTCTTCCGTGAAATCTTCGCCGGCGAGGCGTCCGTGCCGGTCTATCTGTTCATCGGCGTCCTGACCTTCACCACCTACGCCCTCGCGGGCACTATGCGTGAGCAGGTGTGCACTTATATGTGCCCGTGGCCGCGCATCCAGGCGGCGATGATCGACAAGGACGCGCTTTCGGTCACTTATCGCGTCGACCGCGGCGAACCGCGCGGGGCGCACAAGAAGGGCGAGAGCTGGGATGGACGGGGCGACTGCATCGACTGTCGCCAGTGCGTCGCCGTCTGCCCGCAAGGAATCGACATCCGCGACGGCGATCAGCTCGAATGCATCAACTGTGCGCTGTGTATCGACGCCTGCGATGACATCATGCGCCGAGTGGGCCGCCCGACTGGGCTTATCGCATACGACAGCTACGCCAATCTGGAACGGCGGGAAGCTGGCAAGGCGATGCGATATCGCCTGATACGGCCGCGAACTATCCTTTATGGCGCGCTCATGGCCGTTGTGGGCGTGGCGATGATCTACGGTCTTGCCACGCGCCAAACCTTGGACCTCAATGTCATTCGCGACCGCAGCCCGCCGTTCGTGCGCCTCGCGGACGGCTCGATCCGCAACGATTACGATGTCAAAGTGATCAACATGTCGCCGGCGCCACGGCAGATCCGAATCGAGCTGTCGGGTCTGGATGGCGCACGGTTACAGGCGCCGCGGCTTTCCAGTGACGGTGCGATCGCCGCGGTCGCGCAGGCTGACGGCGTGACCAATGTGCGCGTCCACGTCGTTGCGCGGAACGATGTCGGAGAGGGTTCGCACGACCTGGTGTTTACCGTGCGGGACACGCAAAGCGGCGCGAGCGCCGAAAGCGCGTCGGCATTCCTTGCAGGAGAGCGGCGATGACCGTGGTGTCGACGAAACGGCCATTTGAGATCAAGGGCTGGCATGTCCTGGCGGTCATGATCGCCGCGTTCGGCTTGGTAATCGCCGTCAATGTCGCGTTCGCTGTGATCGCGGTCTCAACCTTCCCGGGCGAGGATGTGCGTCGCTCCTACCTGCAGGGCGTACGCTACAATGACACGTTGGCAGCGCGCCGTGTCCAAGCTGCGCTTGGATGGAGGGCCGCCGCACAATTGTCGCCGCGCGGCAGCGGGGTCGATCTCATTGTCACGCTAACCGACAGCAACGGCCTGCCCTTGGATGATGCGCTGATAGCGGGTGAGCTGCGGTGGCCTACGGATTCCAGGTTTGACCGGGCATTGGCGTTCGAGCAGGTCGGCGCGGGCCGCTATGCCGCGCATATCGATGGCCTCCGCCCTGGTCTGTGGCGCTTGCGCGCGCGAGGCGAACGCGGGCCGCATGCGCTCGACTTTGAAGCGGAGCTGCAATGGCCGACATCGCGCTGAACCCGCTTGGCGTCGGGTGCCCCTCAGGGCTCGCCCCCGCACCCGACAACGAGGCGCCGCGTTCCGATCCGGCCGCGTTTGTACGCCGTGACGCGCAGGGTCGGGAGTCGCTCGAATTGATGGTGCGCGGCGCCAAGTGCGCGGGCTGCATACGGAAGATCGAAGGCGGGCTATTGGCGCTGCCTGGCGTCCGCGAGGTTCGGCTTAATTTATCAACTGGCCGCTTGAGCGTGGCATGGCCCGCGGGCGCCGTGCGTGCGCAAACCGTAACCGAGGCGCTTGCAAGGCTGGGATACGCCGCCGCCCCGTTTGATCCGGAGGCGGTCAAACGCGAGGTCGACGAAGAAGGACGCAGGCTGCTGCGTTATCTCGCCGTCGCAGGCTTCGCGGCGATGAACATCATGATGTTCTCGGTGCCGGTGTGGTCAGGCCATGGCGAGATGGGCGAAGGCACGCGCACGCTATTGCATTGGGTGTCGGCGCTGATCGCCATTCCTGCCGCGCTCTATGCGGCGCAACCGTTTTTCGCGTCGGCTTGGGCGGCGCTCAAGGCGCGGCGCGCCAACATGGACGTGCCGATTTCGCTCGCGGTATTTCTGACGCTGGGTATCTCAGTGTCAGAGACCTTGCAGCAGGGCGACCATGCCTATTTCGACGGCATCACCATGCTGCTCTTCTTCCTGCTGATCGGGCGCTATCTCGATCACAGGCTGCGCCAGCGGGCGCGCACCGCCGCGCTCGATCTGCTCGCCTTGCAGGCGGTGTCCGCCTCTCGCATCGAAGCAGATGGGCGCATCGTCGCGGTGCAGGCGCGTGAGATCCGGGTCGGCGATCGGCTCGCGCTTGCGGCGGGTGAGCGCGCACCGGTCGATGGGGTGGTTGAAGAGGGCGTGTCGGAATTCGACCGCTCGATGCTGACGGGCGAGACTTTGCCGCAGCCAACCGCGAGCGGCGCCGCAATCCATGCCGGCGTCATCAATCTGAGCCAGCCGTTGGTCATACGCGCCACCGCTCGCGCGCAAGACTCTGCGGTCGCCGAGCTAGCGCGTCTGATCGAGATCGGCGAGCAGGGCCGCGCCCGTTTCGTGCGCTTGGCGGACAAGGCCGCGGCGCTCTACGTCCCGGTCGTTCATACGCTGGCGGCGCTGACGTTCCTTGGCTGGATGTTCGCACCGGCGCTGTTGCGCGCTGTCGGCGTCGAAGCGGGCGATGTCGGCGTGCGCATCGCGTTGATGAATGCGGTTGCCGTGCTGATCATCACCTGTCCGTGCGCGCTCGGACTCGCCGTTCCCGCCGTGCAGGTCGTCGCCACCGGGCGCCTCTTCAAACGCGGCGTGTTGGTTAAGTCCGGCGACGCGTTGGAGCGGCTGGCGCAGATCGACGTGGTCGTTTTCGACAAAACCGGCACGCTCACGCTCGGTAAGCCGCGCCTCACCAGTCTCGCCAGTGTCGAAGTGCTACACGCCGCGGCCGCGCTGGCGCGGGTGTCGCGTCACCCGCTGTCGCGCGCGCTGGTGGAAGCGGCGGGACCGGGCGTCGCGGTGAAAGATGCGCGTGAAATCCCGGGAGAAGGCATCGAAGCCCAGGTCGACGGGCTGCTGCTGCGTCTCGGGCGTCGTTCGTTTGCAGCGCCCGAGGCCAAGGACGCTGAGGATGGCGCTGCCGAACTTTGGTTCAAGCGCGGCGATGCAGCGCCTGTGCGCTTTGCGTTTCAGGACGCGCTGCGGGCCGACGCCGCTGACACCATTGCTGCGCTCAAAGCGCGTGGGTTCGCTGTCGAACTCATCTCCGGCGATCGGCCCGTCGCGGTGGAAGCGGCGGCGCATGCGGCTGGCATCGAGCGCTGGGCGGGCGGCGTCTCGCCCGGCGACAAGACGGCTCGGCTGGCTGCGCTGAAAGCGCAAGGCAAGCGTCCGATGATGGTCGGCGATGGCCTCAACGATGCCGCCGCCATGGCCGTCGCGCACGCTTCTGCTTCGCCCGGGTCCGCGATCGAAGCGAGCCAGGCTGCATCGGACATTGTTCTCCAGGGCGCGGGGTTGATGACGTTGGTCGAGGCCATCGATGTCGCGAAGGCGGCGCGCGAACGTGCGCTTGAGAATTTGCGCTTCTCGGCGCTCTATAATCTGATCGCGGCGCCGACCGCCGCCGCGGGGCTGCTGACCCCGCTTATTGCCGCGCTGGCCATGTCGGGATCGTCGTTGGTGGTGACGCTGAACGCGCTGCGGTTGCAGTGGGGAGGCCCGTCATGGAAATCATGATCTTCCTGATCCCGGTAGCGGTGCTGATGGGGCTTGTGGGACTGGTTGCGTTCTTTTGGAGCCTCAAGTCAGGCCAGTATGAGGACCTGGAAGGCGCTGCGCACCGTATCCTCATCGATGACGACTGAGGGGCGACTAGCGCAGAACAAAAAGAGAACATATAGTCCTGGGACCGAGGTCCCCATGACGGCGTTCGCCGAACTCTGCGTGACGACGAATTTTTCTTTCCTGCGCGCGGGGTCGCATCCGGAAGAGATGGTCGAGAAGGCCAAAATGCTGGGGCTTGCGGGACTGGGCGTTGCCGATCGCAATACGCTGGCGGGCGTGGTGCGCGCGCATATGGCGGCCAAGGAGCAGGGTTTGCGTTTGCTGGTGGGCGCGCGGCTTGTTTTCGCGGACGCGCCCGATGTGATGGTCTATCCGCAGGATCGCGCCGCTTACGCGCAACTCACACGCTTGCTGACGCGCGGCAATTTGCGGGCGCCGAAGGGCGAGTGCTGGCTCAGGTTTGCGGATTTTCTGGAGCATGCGGAGGGCTTGCGGGCGATTGCAATTCCCCCTCTCCCTTGCGGAGAGGGGGCAGGGGGTGAGGGGCGTGCAAACGCGTCCGGCACCTGCGTGTCGGAGCGCCCCTCCTCCCCCGGCCCCTCCCCCGCAAGGGGGGAGGGGAGGCTTGCGCCCTACCTCGCCGCCATCCGCGAAGCTGCCGGCCAGGTCTGGCTCGCCGCGCCGATGCGCTTCGACGGCGAAGACAAACGCCGCCTGCGTGAACTTAAGGCGCTCGCGCAGGAAACCGGCGCGCGTCTCCTCGCCACCACCGAGCCGTTGATGCATGCCCCCGAACGGCGTGCGCTCTTGGATGTCGTCACCTGCATCCGCGAGAAGACCACCCTCGCGCAAGCCGGCGCGTTGCTGGCGAAAAACGCCGAGCGGCACTTGAAAGCGCCGGCGGAGATCGCGCGGCTCTATGCCGATGCGCCGGATGCGGTCGCTGAAAGCCTGCGTTTCCTCGAGGGCGTGCATTTCTCCATGGACGATCTGCGCTACGAATATCCGGAAGAAACCGCCGAGGGTTTCGCCGATCCGCAACAAGCCTTGGAAGCGCTCACCTGGGCCGGGGCGCTCAAGCGCTATCCGCAGGGCGCGCCGGCAAAGGTGGATGCCGCGCTCAGGCGCGAGCTGTCCATCGTCGCCAAGCTCAAATTCGCGCCGTACTTCCTCACCGTCGCCGACATCGTGCGCTTCGCGCGCTCAGGCTTCGATAAGGATGGCAACGTCATCGACCCGATCCTTTGCCAAGGGCGCGGCTCGGCGGCGAATTCGGCGATCTGCTATTGCCTCGGCGTTACCGAAGTGAACCCGGCGGAAAACGAACTCCTGTTCGATCGCTTCGTCTCCGAAGAGCGCAATGAGCCGCCCGACATCGACATCGATTTCGAGCACGAGCGCCGCGAAGAAGTGATCCAATACATCTACAAGAAATACGGCCGCGACCGCGCGGGCTTGTCGGCCGTGGTCACCTGCTATCGCGGCCGCAGCGCCATCCGCGAAACGGCGAAAACCTTCGGCTATTCGGAGGACCGCATCAATGCGCTGTCCAAGGCGCTGCATTGGTGGTCGGACGGCGTCACCGAGCGCGACCTGCAGCAGCAGGGGCTCGATGTGAGCGACCCGCACCTGCGCGCCTGTGTGACGCTCGCGCGCGACCTGCACGGCTTTCCCCGCCACCTCTCCCAGCATGTCGGCGGCTTCGTGATCACGCGCGAGAAGCTGCACGACGTCGTGCCGATCCAGAACGCGGCGATGGAAGATCGCACCGTGATCGAGTGGAACAAGGACGATCTGGAAGCACTGGGGTTGTTGAAGGTGGATGTGCTGGGCTTGGGAATGCTGAGCTGTCTGAAGAAAGCGCTGGATATGATGGCGGCGCATTACCCGGACTGGCGCACTCTTCTCCCCCTCCCCTCAAGGGGAGGGGGAGGCGATCTCTCCATCTTCTGGCCGCCCGACGATCCGCGCGTGTACGCCATGCTGCATCGCGCGGATTCAGTGGGTGTGTTTCAGGTCGAGAGCCGGGCGCAGATGTCGATGCTGCCGCGCTTGAGGCCGAAGAATTTCTACGACCTCGTCATCGAGGTGGCGATCGTGCGGCCTGGGCCGATCCAGGGCGGCATGGTGCATCCGTATCTGCGGCGCAGGCAGGGTCTGGAGAAGGTCTTCTATCCGTCGAAGGCGCTCGAAGACGTTCTGAAGCGCACTTTAGGCGTGACGCTGTTTCAGGAGCAGGCGATGCAGATCGCCATTGTCGGCGCGGGTTTTACCCCGCCGGAAGCGGATAAATTGCGCCGCGCCATGGCCACGTTCAAGCGTGTCGGCACCATTCATCAGCTGAAAGCGAAGTTCATCGACGGTATGATCGCCAATGGCTATGCGCGCGAATTCGCCGAAGCGAGCTTCCGCCAGATCGAAGGCTTCGGCGAATACGGCTTTCCCGAAAGCCATGCGGCGAGCTTTGCTTTGCTTGTGTACGCTTCGTGCTGGCTCAAATGCCATTATCCCGACGTGTTCGCCGCCGCCTTGCTGAACGCGCAGCCCATGGGCTTTTATGCGCCGGCGCAGATCGTGCGCGATGCGATCGAGCATGGCGTCGAAGTGCGCGGCATCGATGTGAACCAGTCCGCCTGGGACAACACGCTTGAGCCCGGCCCCCGCGCCGGCCTGCGCCTGCATCCGCGCCATCGTGAGATGGAAAGCGATATCCGCTCCACGCACGCGCTGCGGCTTGGCTTTCGCCAAGCCAAGGGCTTGCAGCGGGCGGAGATGGAACAGCTCGTGGCGCGGCGCGGGTGGGGCTACGATTCTGTACGCGATGTGTGGCTGCGCAGCGGCTTGCCGGCCTCCACCATCGAGCGCCTCGCCGATATCGACGCGTTCCGCTCGCTCGGCCTCGATCGCCGCGACGCGCTCTGGGCCGCGCGGGGGCTGAACCGCGTCGGGGGGCAAGAGGATTTGCCGTTGTTTGCGGAAGCTGCGCTCCCCTCCTCCCTTGCGGAGGAGAGGTTGGGGGAGGAGGGGCGATCCGACACACAGGCGTCGGAGCGTTTGCAGCGCGATCGATGTAACGATCCGGAAGTGGGGAGTTCAAATGATCCTGCGTTGGATCGTTTGCCCGCCCCTCACCCCCCGGCCCCCTCCCCGCAAGGGGGAGGGGGAGGCGACTTCCAGCTCCCTTCCATGCCGCTCGGCGAACATATAGTCGAGGATTATCGCACGCTGGGGCTGTCGCTGAAGGCACATCCCTGCGCGCTGCTGCGCGCGAATCTGGACAAGGGCCGCGCCATCAGGGCCGAGCTGCTGCAGGAGATCGGCAATGGCCGGCGCGTGCGCGTTTCGGGTCTGGTTCTTGTACGACAACGCCCGGGCACGGCGTCGGGCGTCATCTTCATGACGCTGGAGGACGAGACCGGCATCGCCAATATCGTGGTGTGGCCGAAATTGTTCGAGCGATTCCGCGCCGAAGTGCTGGGCGGTCGCCTCGTCGCCATCGACGGCCCGGTGCAGAGCGAAAGCGGCGTGATCCACGTGATCGCCGAGCGCGTGCTGGACTGGACGTCGCTGCTCGCGAAGCTTTCCGCCTGCGGGCCGGACATCGACGCGACCACGCCGAACGACGAACCGAAGAAAGGAGGCCCCGGCGGGTCCTGGCGCGGTGACCCGCAACGCCACCTGCGCAATGTGCGCATCAATCTCTCTGTCAGCGGCGCCGCCGAAGCGATGCCGAAGGGGCGGAATTTTCATTGAGGTTGGCTCGATGTGGACATTGGCCGACCTCATAGGGCGAGCTAGCATGTTTAAATGCGCGACCTCGAACTCCCTTTACTGCTCGACAGGGTACTTAACCTGCTCTCGCAAGCTGACACGTCTGGCAGTATCGGCATAGAGCAAGCATTGGTTGGGATGGGGTGCCCGGCCGCCAAAGCTGAGCTTCTGGCTGACTACCTGCCCGCCACCTGCGGCAGGGCATTTCTACGCGAGATCGGACTTAGGCCTTCCGACACATATCGTCGTTCTAAAGCGGATGGGAGTTGGGGGGCGCCAACCGCATTTTCGGATGACCCCCTATGGGGGGACGTGGAAGCATTCGTCGAGACAATTCGCACCGATCCTCAGCGCAGAAAGCAGTTTGGCGCGGTGGCGCGACTGAGTGCAGAGGTTCACGCTGTCGACAACGCGCTCAATTCGGGAAAATCGCTTGCTGAGATGGCTGGGTCCAATTTCGCGAGCGTCTTCGTTGCGCCGTTGAGGCACAAACCCTAGCCGCCGAAGCAATCTTCATGCACTGCGACTTACCCCCGCCAGCGCGCGAAGATTGCCGTTGGCAGCAGCAAGTCTCGCTCCGCATGCGGCAGGCACATTTCGCCTGCCTCCCATTCGCCGCCTTCGAACATTTGCTGCGCGGTTTGCGCGAGCGCCAGATAGGAGAGGCGCACGGCGTATACAGTCGCGATCAGAAAGCCGCGCGCGCTGGCGCGGTCGCCCACGTCGGTGCACAGCAGCATTTGGCAGGCGTCCAGCAATTCGGGCAAATCTTCTTCCAGCCGCCAGGTTTCGCCGTCGGGGCCGCGGCCGAATTTGGGCGGGTCGAGGATGATCCCGTCATAACGCCGCCCGCGCCGCACTTCGCGCTTCACGAAGCCGAGCGCATCGTCGCAGATCCAGCGGATCGGCGCTTCGCTCAGGCCGGCGGCGGCCTGGTTGTCGCGCGCAAAGCCGATGGCTTTCTTGGACGCGTCCACATGCGTCACCTTCGCCCCGGCCTTGGCACAGACCAGCGAAGCAAGCCCGGTATAGCCGAACAGGTTCAGCACTTCCGCCTGCGCGCCCGAGTGTGCAGCGAGGCACGCACGTGCGAAGCGCCAATGCACCGAATGCTCCGGAAAAAAGGCCAGATGCCGGAACGGCGTTGGGCGCGAGAGAAAGGCGATGTCGTCCCATTTGAGCGTCCAGCTTGGCGGCAGCTCGCGATTGAAGCGCCAGCGGCCAGCTTCGTCATCGTCGGCGCCGGAGGGCGCGAAAATGGCGTCGGCATTGTCCCACGCGCCAGCGCTCAAAGCGGGCGCCCACAAAGCCTGCGGCTCGGGGCGCACAAAGGTGTAAGGCCCCACGCGTTCGAGCTTGCCGCCATTGCCGCTGTCGAGCAGGCGATAATCGGCCCAATCGTCGGCGATCAGAATCTCAGGCGCGCGCGCCGTCATATCCGCGTCTCCGCCAAAGGTCATACAACAGAACGCCGGTCGCGATAGCGAGGTTCAGACTGTCGGCGCGACCCTTCATCGGCAGCTTCACCAACAGATCGCACGCCACCTCCATCTCCGCGCTCAAGCCCGATTGCTCATTGCCCATCAGCACGATCGCGCGCGATGGCGCTGCGGCTTCATCCAAAGCGCGGCCCTTGAGCGAAGCGCCGATCAGCGTCGCGCCGCGCTCGTGCTTGTATGCCAACAGCTCCGCAAAGCTCGCGCGCGCGAGCTTCACCGCAAACAGCGAGCCCATGCTGGCGCGCACGGCTTCCACGGAGAACGGATCGCAGCTTTCGCCGACCAGTACGACGCCGCCGGCGCCGACGCTATCGGCGGTGCGCAGGATGGTGCCGAGATTGCCCGGATCGCGCACGCCGTCGAGCGCGACGATGGTCGCGCCATCAAGCCCCGCTAGCGGTGACATCATCTGCCGGTAGGCGCCCAACACCGTCTGGGGATTGTCGCGCTTGGCGATCTGGGCGAGCACGCTTTCGCTGGTTTCGATCACCCGCGCGCGCGTCTCGGCGCGGGCGATCAGATCGCGGAGGGGTCCGCGCTCCAAGGCCGCCGGCGCGTAGACCAAGACATCGGGCCAGACGCCAAGGTCGGCGGCCTCCAGCGCCAGCCGCGCGCCCTCGGCCAGGAACAGCCCGGTCTCGGCGCGTCCCTTCTTCAGGTGCAGGCTCTTCATCCGCTTGATCAGCGGATTGGCCGCGCTGGTGATGACATGAACCATAAGATGCTTGACGTTCGCGTGCGTGGGTTTTCCGGTTTTCCCTTAGTTCGTCGCGGATTAGAAGAGGCGTAAAGGCGCGGGCTGGCGGTGCGCGCGGTGCGGGAAACATGCTCGGCCTAATCGTGTCCCAGGCGATCTTGTTCGCGGTCAGCGCCCTCGTCGGGTTCGCGATCGGGTGGCGGGCTTACGCCACCTTAGCTCACGACCGGCGTCGCTCCGAAACGCGAACCAACGACCAGCTGCGTCACGCGTTGACCGAAGCGCAGGTGCGCCGCGCGCGTTCGCCATGAACGACGATCTGGACCCCAATGAATCGCCGGAGCGGCGTCTGCTCTTGCTCGGCGTCTTCGGCGTCGTGGTCATGCTGCTGCTGGGCATGCTTGGTCCGCACCAGGCTGCTGTGTGGCGCATGCCACAGGTGCTGGAGGAGCGCGCCGGCGCAGCGCTCGCCGCCGCCGGTCTCGGCGGGCTGGAGGTGGTCGCCGACGGACAAGCGCTCATCCTGCGCGGCGTCGTCGAGAATGAAGAGGATGTGGCCGCAGCCGAGCGGCTCGCGTTGACCTCGTCCGGGCCCGGCGGCGCTTGGGCTGGAGGCGTCACCCGCGTGGACATCTCGGATGTAAGCCTGGGCGTGTTCGAGCGGCCGTATGCTTGGAGCGCGCGCCGTGACGGCCCGCGCTTGGTGTTATCCGGTCCGACGCCCAGCCAGTCGGTGCGCGAGTCGTTGTTGGCGACGGCGCGCGATGCTCTTCCGACCGCTGAGATCGTCGACGAACTCCGCATCGCGGGCGGCGCCGCATCGCCCGCCTTCGCAGATCTTGCGCGCCAGGCGGTGCGCTCGCTGGCGGGGCTCAGCATGGGAGAGGCGCGCATCGTCGACGAGCAGGTGGCGTTCATCGGTGATGGCGGCGCAGCCGCGGTTGACGCCCTGCGCCAGGCGTTCGCCGATCCGCCCGCGCCTTACAAGGTGCGGATCGCGGTGACCGTGGATGGTTTGGATCTGGAGAACCCGCAGCTGCAAGGGCTCAACCTCTCCAGCGGTGACGCGAACACGTGCGACCAGGCCTTTGAGCGCTTGATGGAGGGAAACGTCATCAACTTCGCCACGGGATCCGCCGCGATCGATCCTTCAAGCCGGCCGATACTGGATAGCCTCGCTTCAGTCGCGCTGCGCTGTGACCGCTTCCAGATTGAGGTCGCCGGCCACACCGACAGTGAGGGAACGCGAGAGAGCAATCTCGATTTGTCTCGACGGCGCGCCGACGCGGTGGCTGACTATCTCGCCGGTCAAGGCGTGGGGCCGTCGCGGCTGGTTGCGCGCGGCTACGGCGCCGAGCGCCCGCGCGCGAGCAACGCCACCGCCGAGGGTCAGGCTGCGAACCGCCGGATCGAGTTTCATGTCAGGCCAAGGAATACGCCATGATCTACGTCATCGGCCAGTTGGCGCCTTGGCTTCTTCTTGCCGCGGGGTTCGCGGCGCTCGCGGGCTGGGCGTGGGCGAAGGAGCGCGATGGTCCGGCGCAGCGCGCGCTTGAGCACGAGCGTGAAAAGCTGCTGCGCGACCTCGGTCGCGCCATCGGCGGCGAGCGAGAAGAAGATGATGGCGCGTCGGAGCGTCAAGGCGAAGCGATGCAGCGCCTGCTGACCGTGCGCGATGGCCGGATTGCCGAACTTGAGCGATTGCTCGATGCGGCGCGTGCACGCGCTGATGAAGCTGCCGGGCGGGTGGCGGAGCTTGAGCGCGCGCCGCTGGCGTTGCAGCACAACGATGAACTCGATCGCCTTCGCGCACGCGTTGCTGAGCAAGAGAACGCCCGTGCTCGCGAGGTCGAGGTCGTCGCGGAACCCTCCGCGGACGCCGAAGCGCTCGGCGCCTGGCGGCTGCGCTACTTTGAGCAGCGGGTGAAGTACCTCGAAGGCTTGCCGAGAGCAGCAGAGTCCAAGGGAATAGCGGCGTTGCCCGAGTGGCGCGCGCGCGAAGCCGAGGCGCGGGCATCGCATTTGGAGGCGGAGCTGCGTTCCCGGTCGCGCTCGCCGAGCCGCCCGGTACAAAATGCCCCAGCGTTCGCGGCCAACGCCGATGTCGATGCGCTGCTCCGCTGGCGGACGCTGTATCTGGAGCGGCGCGCGCAGTACGCACGCGAGGAAGCCGGCGCGAGTGCGCGTGCTCTGACGGTGCAGGCGCCGTTGGCGGCGCAGGCGGATCGCTGGAAATGGCGCACGCGTTATCTGGAGGCGCGGGTGCGCCATTTGGAGCAGGCGCGCGTGGTGGGGCCCGCAGGTGCCCCCGCGGCGCAGCCGGCGCCGCGTGAGCAAGCGCCGATAACGCGTGCGCAAACGTCTCGCCGCGCCAAGCCCCCAGTACTCTCCGGCCCGCGCAATGGCGCGCCAGACGATCTTACCTTGATCGAGAGAGTAAGTCTGCTGCAGCGCACGACTTTGTATTCGCTTGGGGTGTTCCACTTCGATCAGATAGCCGCGTGGACGGCGGAGAATGTCGCCTGGCTTGATCAGTACTTCCGGCTCGATGGCCGCATTGAAGCCGAGGAATGGGTCGAGCAAGCGGCCGATCTGGTGCGCGATGGCGTCGCCGCCGCGCGCCGCATTCAGCACGAAGACGCTTAGAGTCCGTGCTCGGTAGGGAGCGGCGGCGCCTCGCGCAGCAACGTGATGGCGATCCGCCGGTTGCCTGGCAGCGAAGGATCGTCGGCGAACAGCGGCTCCGAATCGGCGCGGCCGGCGATTTCGAAGAAGCGATCCGCAGCGATCCCCTGCGCCGCGAGGATGCGCCGCGCCGCGTCTGCGCGGGCGGCGGAGAGTTCGAAATTCGAGCTGAACCGCCGGCCCGGACGCGCGCCGTCTGTATGGCCCGAGATCGTCATGCGGTTCGGCAATTGCGAAATGCCGCTTGAAATGGCCACCAACAACCGGCGGGCGCGGTCATTGGGCATTGCCTCGCCGGGCGCAAACATCGAACGTCCTTCCTGATCGACGATCTGGATGCGCAAGCCTTCCGGCGTCTGCTCCATGATGACATTGCGGGACAGCTCGGCAACATCGGGCATATCCTGCATCGCCTGACGGATTGCGACTTCGGCGCTGGCGAAGTCGGCATTTTCCCGCAGCGTGCGCGCGCGCGCCAGGCTGTCTTCGTTCGGAGCTTGCTCGCCGCCCGAGCCGGTTTCGCTTTCGGAGCGGTTCTCATCGGAGGCGTTGGATGTGTATTGCGGTTGAGCGCTTTGCACCACGGGCGCCGAATGACCGCTCCGCACCCCTTCCTCAGCGAAACTGGTGCCGTCGAGCAGCCCGCCGGAGCCCGAAGAGACGCGGCTGACGCTTGCCGGCGCGAAGAATTCGGCGATGCCGCGGCGCTGTTCGGGGCTCGTGGTGTTGATGAGCCACATGAGCAGAAAGAACGCCATCATCGCCGTCACGAAGTCGGCATAGGCGACTTTCCAAGCGCCGCCGTGATGGCCGCCGCCTACGACCTTCTTGATCTTCTTTATGACAATAGGGCGCTGATTGGTCGCGGCCGCCATAACCGGTCCATTCTGGAAGAGAGGCGCATCAATGCCCAAACGAAGTTAAAATCGTGTATCCGGCCGAACCGCCGAACGGGGACTAGCGATGGCAAGAGTTGCATTCATAGGTTTGGGCGTGATGGGTGCGCCAATGGCCGGACATCTGGCCAAAGCGGGGCACGACGTCGCCGTTTACAACCGCTCCGAGGACAAGGCGCGGGATTGGGCGCAGAAGAACCAGGGTAGGACGTACAGCTCGGTCGCCAACGCGACCGACGGCGTCGACATCGTGTTCTCGTGCGTCGGCGACGATCGCGATCTTCGCGAGGTGTTTGAAGCCGCGTCTGCGACCATGCGTAGAGGCGCGATTTTCGTCGATCACACGACCGCATCGGCCGAAATCGCCCGCGAGTTGGCGGCCCGCGCCGAGGTCGCTGGGCTGGGGTTCCTGGATGCCCCGGTCTCCGGTGGGCAGGCCGGCGCAGAAGCAGGGCGGTTGACGGTCATGGCGGGGGGCGAGCCCAGCGTGTTTGCGGAGGCCGAGCCAATCATGCGCGCCTACGCCGCCAACATCACGCTGATCGGGCCCGCTGGCTCGGGCCAGCTGGCGAAGATGGTGAACCAAATCTGCATCGCTGGGGTGGTTCAGGGGCTGGCGGAGGGCTTGCACTTCGCCAAGCGCGCCGATCTCGATATCGAGAAGGTTATCGCCGCCATCTCCAAAGGCGCGGCGCAAAGCTGGCAGATGGAAAATCGCTGGAGGACGATGGTCGAAGGCCGGTTCGACTTCGGTTTCGCTGTCGATTGGATGCGCAAGGACCTGGCGCTGGTCCTGGAGGAAGCCGAACGCAACGGCGCGAAGCTCGAACTGGCCGAGCTGGTCGACGGCTTCTATGCCGACGTGCAGGCGATGGGCGGGCGCCGCTGGGACACCTCAAGCCTGATCGCGCGGCTTGAGAGGCAGCGCGGCTAAGGCTTTTTCAACCGTGGGCGGTCCATAAGGGTCATTCTCGCGGGGGGCAGTGCTCGATGCTGGCTAAAGTGCGCATGACCCAGTTTCTGGTGTGCGACGACAACGCCTTCACGCGCCGGCTTGTCATGGACGTGTTGTCAGGTGCGGGCTTCGAAAGAGTTGCGGTGGCGGGCGACGGTCGCGAGCTGCTGGAGCTGACGGTTCGCTGCGAACCGCGCGTCGTGATCACCTCATCGAGGATTCCCGGCATGTCGGGGCTGGAATTCACGCGGACGGTTCGCGGCGGTTACGGAACCGTGAATCGCGCGACCTCCATCATCGTGATGAGCGATACGCCGACACAAAAGTTTCTTGACGCAGCGCGCGGGTCAGGGGTCGACGAGATGCTCCTGCGTCCCTTTACCGGCCAGGCGCTGCTGGTGAGAGTTGAGGCAGTGCTGCTGAGGCCAAGGCGTTTTGTCAAAAGCGTCAGTTATGTCGGGCCCTGCCGTCGGCGACGCATGCTGGAGGAGTATGGCGGGCCGCTGCGGCGGCTGAGCGATCCGCTCGCCGATAGCGACAAGCCGCCTTGGGAGGCGGAAGCCAACGCGGCGCTCGTGCGTCAATGCGTGGCGCGGCTGACCGGACTCCTCACTGGATTTGCCGAAAGCGACAAGGCCCGGCTCCGCGAAATCCATACGGCGGTGAAGGAAACCGAGCAACTCGCACAAGACATTTGCGACCAGTCGCTTCTCGACGCAGTGCGCTCACTCCTGCGATACATGGGCGGTGTTGGCGTCGCCGGGCCAATGGACCCATTGGTATTGAACACGCACGTGGCCGCCATGCAGCAGCTGTCCGCCCTGGGCGCAGACCATCTCGGCGAGCGCCAGGCGTTGGTTCAGGGCCTCGTCAAGGTGGTCGATAAGCGGCTCGGCAAGCCGTCGCCCGCGCGAGTGGCTTAAGCCTCGCCTTCGTTCTCGACCTCGTACTTTGGCAGGTCTGCGCGGAGCGTTTCGTAGAGCCGCTCGATGAACCGTTCCGCGTCGTCGTCCACGAAGTCGTCGAAATAGTCATCGAGATTGCTCTCAAACACGTACTCGCC
Source organism: Hyphomonadaceae bacterium (assembly GCA_019753175.1). Taxonomy (GTDB): domain Bacteria; phylum Pseudomonadota; class Alphaproteobacteria; order Caulobacterales; family Aquidulcibacteraceae; genus Vitreimonas. Next base: position 14,349 of record JAIELK010000019.1, on the reverse strand, counting down.
GTCCTCGGCGAAAATGAAGCCGAGTTCCTCATCGGTGCGCGTATGGACGATGACGATGCTGGTCTCATCGTCTTCGCCCCCAAGTGCGAACGACAGCCGGCGCGATGAGATGTTCTTCTCAAGGAGCGGCGCCAGCGCTTGCAGCGCCGCGAGATCGTCAAACGGGGAATCGTCCGAAAGCGCCTCTTCCAGGCGCTTGCGCGCCGAGTCCACCTCGGCGTCAAAGGTGGAGCGCGCGGTTGCCACAGATGGCTTTTTCGCGCTCATGCTGCTTCCAGTAAGCTTTGAAACACTGGCGCGCCTCCGAGTCGGCCAAGCGCGGCATCGGAAGCGCGCTCGGGATGGGGCATCATGCCCATGACGTTGCCGCGGTCGTTGACAATGCCGGCGATGTCGCGCGCTGATCCATTCGGATTGTTCAGGTATCGGAAAACGACTCGGCCTTCGCCCTCCAGCCGGTCAAGCGCGCTTTCATCGGCGACGAAACGCCCGTCGCCGTGGGCGACGGGTATGACTGTGTCGCGGGCTTCTCGGTACGCTCGGGTAAAGGCGGTGTTGGCGTTGGCGATCGCCAGGGGAACTTCCCGGCAGACAAACCGCAGACCCGTGTTCCGCGTGAGCGCGCCTGGCAGCAGGCGCGCTTCGGTGAGGACCTGAAAACCGTTGCAGATCCCGAGCACAAGCCCCCCGCGATCGGCATGGGCGGCAACCGCGCGCACCACGGGACTACGGGCCGCCATGGCCCCAGACCGCAGATAATCGCCGTAAGAGAACCCCCCGGGCAGCACAACCAAGTCCGTGCCCTGGGGCAATTCGGTGTCCTTGTGCCAGACCATCGCGGGCGCCGCCCCGGTCATCCGTTCCAGGGCGCGAGCGGCGTCGCGATCGCAGTTGGAACCGGGAAAAACAACGACGGCGGACTTCATGGGGGGTCTTCTAATCCGAGGGGTGATTCCGGCCAAGGCCGTGCTAAGCAGGCGGTGCATGCCGATTTGGGTTATTGCCGCTATTCTCGCAACGATAGGCGCCACCCTATTGTTGACCAGCGTGCTGTGGCGGCTCAATGCAACGCCGCAGCAAGAGCAATCTCGCAGACGGCCCGCGAGCGGTGATGGCGGTCCGATGGTCGTGGACGGCGATGGCGGCGGACGCCGACAGGGCGACTCGGAGAGCAGCGATGGCGCTGGCGGCGATGGCGGCAGCGGGGGCGGGGGCGATTGAGACGATACTGTCACAATCCGCTGGCACATGCGCACCAAGCACAAACGTGACTGTTCATAAGAGGACCATCTTGATGACCCAGGGAAACACCAAGCGCGCCGTACTGGCGCTTGCGGCCGCATTGGCGCTGGCCGCATGCGGCGGCGGCGACACCGAGACGGCGCCGGGCTCGACCTCGGAGTCCATCGTTATCGATGGATCCTCAACCGTCTATCCGCTCACGGAAGCGGCGGCGGAAGCGTTCACCACCACTCAACGCGGGGCGGCGCGCGTGACCGTCGGCGAGAGCGGAACCGGCGGCGGTTTCCGTAAGTTCTGCCGAAGCGAGACGCAAATCCAGAACGCGTCGCGGCCGATCCTGCTGGACGAGATGCGCGCCTGCGATGAAGCAGGCGTTCGCTATGTTGAAGTGCTGATTGCGTTCGATGGTTTGAGTGTGGTGGTTCACCCGAGCAACCCGGTGACGGGCGTGACCAAGGCCGAGCTTCGGCGCATATGGGAGCCCTCGGCCGAAGGAACCATCACGCGTTGGCGTCAAGTGAATCCGGCGTGGCCCGACCAAGCCCTCCAGCTGTTCGGCCCCGGCACCGCGTCTGGAACGTTTGACTATTTCACCGAAGCTGTGATGGGCGACGGCGGCTCTTCACGCACTGATTTCACCCCGAGTGAAGACGACAATGTCATCGTGCAGGGCGTGGCGGGCAACGCCAACGCGCTCGGCTACTTTGGCTTTGCCTACTATCTGCAGAACCGCGACCGGGTGCGGTCGCTGACCGTCGACGGGGTCGCGCCGACGCCAGAGACGATCGCCGACGGATCGTATCCGCTCTCGCGTCCGATGTTTGTCTACGTCAACGCCGAGGCGCTGCGTCGTCCCCAAGTGCAGCGGTTCATGCTGTACTATGTGGCTAATGCCGCGCGGCTGGCGCCGGAAGTGGGTTATGTCCCGCTGCCCCAATCCGCTTATGACACCTATGCGCAGCGTCTGCGCGATATCGCCGTTGGCACTGCGTTCGGCGGCCACAACGATGTCGAGGCCTCGATCGCGGAGGCGATCGCTCGGCCGCTCTCGACGGAAATCCCCGCCGAGTAATGCTTGAGGCGCGGACCATGGTCGTGCCATGGTCCACGCTGTCGTTCATGGAAGAAAACCGGCAATCGAGGCCGCTGATCGCGGTTTGCGTGTGCACACGCGGGCGGCCGATCATGCTGCGTCGGTGTCTGGAGTCGCTGGTTCGTCAGGATCTTGCGGATGCTCCCTTCGCTGCCAGCCTGTTTGTGGTCGACAACGACGCAGAGGGCAGCGCGCGTCCGATATTCGACGCCGTCATCGGCGGTGCTGGTCGATATGTGCTGTGTGAGGAGCCGGGCATTCCTTTCGCCCGTAACGCGGCTATCGACGCCGCGCTTACCGCCGACGCGGCGTATATCGCGTTCATTGACGATGACGAAGTTGCGCCGCCCTTTTGGCTGACTGCGTTGTTCGAGGCGCTGCGAGTGTCGGGCGCCGACGCGGTCCAGGGCGGCGTGAGAAAAGCGCCGGCGGGCGCTGACCTCGCTGTCATGTCGGCTCTACGGACATCGCCGCTGCGCTGGGAGTCCTCGGAAACGCTTGCGACCTGCAATCTCCTCTTTGATACGCGCCTTGTGCGGCCGCCCTTGTCGATCCGGTTCGACACGGGCATGCGCTATACCGGCGGGAGCGACCGCGAGTTTTTTATGCACGCGCATAAGAAGGGTGCGCGCATGATCGTCGTGCACGGCGTCGATGTGCTTGAGGAGGTAGCCGCGGGACGCGAAACGCTCGCGTATGAATGCGCCCGCGCATTCGCAGCGGGCAACAATTACGTCACGCGCATGGTGAAGCACGAACCGTTCTTGCGCGGGCGGGCTCGCATCGGTCTGCGCGCCCTCGAGCGAGGTTTGAGCGGGACCGTGAAGGTGCTCGGGGCTGGCGTGCTGGCATTATTGCTGCAAACCAAGGCTGCGCGTCGTCAAGCTCGGAAGGGCTGCGCCAACGTGAGCTTTGCCGCAGGCTGCATCAGCCCCGCGCTTGGCATTCGCGCCCACCCGTATGCCGCGGTGCAAGGACACTAACGCGCGATCTCGACGCGATAGCTTTCGATCACCGTGTTGGCGAGCAGCTTCTCGCACATCTCGCGCACTTGAGCTTCGGCCGTGGCCGGATCGAGATCGCCTTCAAGCTGGATTTCGATGCGCTTGCCAACACGCGCGTCCTGCACGCCGGCAAAACCGAGTTCGTGCAGGGCGCCAGCAACGGCTTTGCCCTGCACATCCAATACGCCGGGCTTCAAGCCCACCGTCACGATCGCCTTCATCTCAGCCCCTCATCCGCCGCCGTGCGACCCTAGTGCACGCTTTCGCCGCCAGCCGCGGCCTGTTTGACGATGCCGAGCCGGCGCGCCACTTCCACGTAAGCCTCGGTGACATTGCCCAGGTCGCGGCGGAACCGATCCTTGTCCAATTTCTCGTTGGTCTGGATATCCCACAGACGCGCGCTGTCAGGGCTGATTTCGTCAGCGATCACCGTGCGCACCATGTCGCCCTCATAAAGGCGGCCAAACTCCAACTTGAAATCGACGAGCTTGATGCCCACCGCGCCGAACATGCCGAACAGGTAATCGTTCACCCGCAGGGTGAGCGCCATCATGTCATCGATCTCCTGGGTCGAGGCCCAGTTGAATGCGGTGATGTGCTCTTCGGCTACCATCGGATCGTTGAGTTCGTCCTTTTTGTAATAAAACTCGATGATCGAGCGCGGTAGCGGCGTGCCCTCCTCGATGCCGAGGCGTGTCGCCAGCGAGCCGGCCGCCACATTGCGGCACACCACTTCGAGCGGGATGATCTCGACCTCGCGAACCAGCTGTTCGCGCATATTCATGGTCTTGATGTAATGAGTGGGGACGCCGATCGCGTTCAGGTTCTGCATGATGAACCCGGAGATCTGGTTGTTGATCACGCCCTTGCCTTCGAGGATCGCCTTCTTCTGTGCGTTGAAGGCGGTGGCGTCGTCCTTGAAGTACTGGATCAGGGTCCCGGGCTCAGGGCCTTCGAACAGGATCTTGGCCTTGCCTTCGTAAATCTTCTTGCGACGGGACATGGGTTGCCCTCCTTGGGGGGCGAGCGGCGAGCATCGGGAATCGCCGCGAACGTGAGCTGTGAACTTAAGGTACTTGGGTCTGCGTCACAATTGCTCATGGCTGTTTGCGGGCAGCTCCTGGGTTGAACGAGCAGAGCCGGGTCCCTATTCAAGGCCAGCAAGAGTGGAGGTCGCGCCCGATGGGCCAATTCGACGATCGTGAACGCGCCGAAGAGAAGAAATTCCAGCTTGATCAAGAGCTTGAGTTTAAGGCGCAGGCTCGCCGGGCAAAGCTCGTCGGGCTGTGGGCGGCTGGTCTCATGGGCCTCGCCGACGAGGCGGCGGAGAGCTACGCCAAATCCGTCGTCATGGCCGACCTGGAAGAGGCAGGCGCCGAGGATTTGTTCCGAAAGATACGCGCCGATCTCGACATGCACGCTGTCAAGCTCTCGGACCACCAAATCCGGGCGAAGATGGACGAGGCCATGGCCGAGGCGCGAGCTTCGTTGAAGGCTGGAACGTAGCCCCTAGGGGTTCAGATCGCCGAGCACATAGGCAACGATTCGGTCGGCGTCCTTGAACACGGTCGAGAGGTCGGCTGGCGTCTCTCGCTTGTGGAGGTGTGCGAGCAGCGCATGCTCCAGACCGAAACGGCGCACCTCGATCATGGTGTCTTCGTCCCACTCGTCGTCGGGTGTCAGGTCTTCGGACATGGCGGCCTCCTGGCTGGGGCTGTGAGGTGCTTCGCCGGCTGAGGCAAGCCTTAGCCGAAGACGCGGTCGAAGATGCCGTCGACTCGGGCGAAGTGGTGGGCGTCGTCGAAACACGCCGACAGCGTCGCGGCCGGCAGCTTGGCCGTCACTTCAGCGTCCGCGCTCAAACGATCAAGCAGCGCCGTCGCTGGCCGCGGCGGCGGCGACTGCCACACCGCCATGGCGCTGCGCTGCACGAGGCGGTAAGCGTCCTCGCGGCTTACGCCGCCTTGGGTCAGCGCCAGCATCACGCGCTGCGAATTGTGCAACCCGCCGAGCATGGCGAGATTGCGCGCCATGTTTTCGGGATAGACCACCAGTTTCTCGATCACCTCGGCCATACGGTGCAGCGCGAAGTCGAGGTGAATCGTTGCGTCGGGGCCGATGCCGCGTTCGACGCTTGAGTGCGAGATGTCACGCTCGTGCCAGAGCGCGACGTTTTCAAGCGCCGGAAGCACAGCGCTGCGCACCAGCCGCGCGAGGCCGCAAAGATTTTCCGTGAGCACCGGGTTGCGCTTGTGGGGCATCGCCGAAGACCCCTTCTGGCCGGGCGAGAAGTACTCCTCCGCCTCAAGCACCTCGGTGCGCTGCAAGTGTCGAATTTCGGTCGCCAGGCGTTCGACACCGCTGGCGGCCACAGCCAGCGCAGCGAAGAAGGCGGCGTGGCGGTCACGCGGGATGACCTGCGTCGATACCGGCTCGACCGCAAGACCGAGCTTGTCGGCGACGTAGGCTTCCACGCGCGGATCGATTTGCGCGAACGTGCCGACGGCGCCGGAGATGGCGCAGGTGGCGATCTCCGCGCGCGCGGCGCGCAGCCGTTGCAGGTTTCGCGTGAACTCTGCGTAGTGTCCGGCGAGCTTCACGCCGAACGTGGTGGGCTCGGCGTGGATGCCGTGCGAGCGGCCGATGCACGGCGTCATCTTGTATTCGTGCGCCCGCGCTTTCAGCGCCGCCATTACCCGCTCACAGCCGGCGATCAGCAGGTCGCTCGCGCGCGTGAGCTGCACCGCGAGGCAGGTGTCGAGCACGTCCGATGAGGTCATCCCCTGGTGCGCGAAGCGCGCGTCCTCGCCGACATGCTCCGCCACGTTGGTGAGGAAGGCGATGACGTCGTGTTTCACTTCGCGCTCGATTTCATCGATGCGGGCGACATCGAACTTGGCCTTTGCGCGGTAGCTTGCGGCGGCGCTCTTGGGGATGACCCCGAGTTCACCCATCGCCTCCATGGCTAACGTTTCGATTTCGAGCCAGATCGCGTAGCGCGTCTCCGGCGACCAGAGCGCCGTCATCTCGGGGCGGGCGTAGCGCGGAATCATGGGCGGTTGATCGAACCCTCAGCGCCTATCGTCAAGCGCCGCGCGCGGTGGCCTCCAAATCCTCTCGGATGGTGCGCCGGCCGAGGACGAAGAACACGAGCGCCAGCACGCCAACCGTGGCTGACCAGAGCAGGGACAGCTTCAGCCCTTCTGCTTGCGCGGCCAGACACAGGGCGTCCGGCGAGCGCGGCGGGCAGACGGCTTTGAACGCGGCGGCGTCGGCGGCGCCATAGTGCTGCGCCGCGAACATGTCGCTCAGCACGCCGACAATGGTGGGGCCCAAGCCAAGGCCCACGAGGTTGAGGATGAAGAACATCACAGCGACGGCGGTGGCGCGGGTGTGCGGGCGCGCCAGACCCTGGATGGAGGCGTAGATCGGGCCGTACCAGATCGAGTTGAGCGCCGTCGGGATTGCCAGGAACAGCAACGCGACATAGCCCGAACTCAACGTCATGCCGAGCAAGACGTGGTCGCCGGCGGGCACCAGCATGCCGGCGACGAAGAACGGCGCGCCCAACACAAACGCGATCGCGGGCAGGGTCATGTAGGCGCGGGTGTCGCGCTGGGAGGCTCGATCGGCCATGCGTCCGCCGGCCCAGGTTCCGAGCACGCCTGCGATCAGCACCATCACCGCCATGCCGAGGCCGCGCTCTTGCAAACCCATTTCGTGCGTGCGCGCAAGGTAGGCGGGCAAGAAGTAGGCGTGTCCGTAGCCGATGAACGAGATGACGGTCGCGGCGAGCACCGCGTACCAGTAGGACGGCTTGCGAGACAGCTCCTTCAGCGCATCGCCGAAATTGGCGCCGTGTCCGCCCGATTGCTGCACGAGGCCGAGGACGCGCGGCTCCTTCAGAGTGAACCAAGTCACGAACGCGAGCAGTACGCCTGGAATGCCGACGGCGAAAAATGCGGCGCGCCAGCCGAAATTCTCGGCGATGACCGCGCCAAGCGCGAAGCCCGCAAACGTACCGATCGGCACGCCCATCGAGTAGAGCGCCAGCGCCGACGCCCGTTTTTCGGGCGGCACGTAATCGGAAATGAGCGAATGCGCGGGTGGCGTGCAGCCGGCTTCGCCGACGCCCACGCCGATGCGGAACAGCAGAATCTGCACAAAACTGGTCGCCACGCCGCAAAGTGCGGTGAAGCCGCTCCAGACCGCGAGCGCTATCGAAATAATCCGCACGCGATTGCCGCGCTCCGCGAGCCGCGCGATCGGGATGCCGAGCACGGTGTAGAACAGCGCGAACGCGAGGCCGCCGAGCAGGCCGAACTGGGTGTCATCGAGATCCAGCGCGGCTTTGATGTCTTCGCCGAGAATGGCGACGATTTGCCGGTCCACGAAGTTCAACGTGTAAACGACGAGCAGCATCGCCAGCGCGTAATTGACGTAGCTTTTGGTCAGCGGCTGGCTAGCGGCGCTCGCCGCGTTGGCGGTCCCGGTGGTTGTCACGTGTCCTCCCTGCCGGTCGCACGCCGGAATGCCGCCGACCCTATCGGAGCAGCCTTGATTACAAAAGCCCCAGACTTTTGAAGCTTTCCGCGCCGTGGCGGCCGATCACCAGGTGATCGTGCACTTTGACGCTTATGGCGTCGGTCGCGGCGACGATGTCGCGGGTGATGGCGACGTCCGCTGCCGACGGTTTCGGATCGCCGCTCGGATGGTTGTGCACCAAAATTACCGCCGCCGCCGAGAGCTCCAGCGCGCGCCGCGCGATCTCGCGTGGATAGACGGGGGCGTGGTCAATCGTGCCTTCATTCATCACCTCGTCGGCAATGAGTTGGTTCTTCACGTCGAGGAACAGCACGCGGAACTGCTCGCGCGGCTCGTGCGCCATGGCAACCCGGCAGTAATTGACGAGCTGAGACCACGAGGAGATGACCGGGCGCTGGGTCAGCGGCGTCTTGGACGCACGCTCAAGCAGCGCTTGCACGATCTTCAGGTCCTGGGCCACGGCCGGACCAGCGCCAGGGACTTCCGCGATGCGCTGCACCGGTGCGCCGAGCACGCCGGCAAGGTCGCCGAACTTCGCCAGCAGCGCCTTGGCCAGTGGCTTGGTGTCCTGCCGCGGAATCGTGCGGAAGAGCGCCAGCTCCAGCAACTCATAATCGGCGAGCGCGTCGGGGCCCGCGTCGTCAAAGCGCTTGCGCAAGCGCGCACGGTGCTCGTGATAGTGCGGCTTTGCCGCCGCAGCGGGCTGCGGCGCCGACACTCGCTCCACGTCGAGCGGCGCGATGTCGAGCTTGAATGGGAAGAGTTCGGAATCCTCGACGCGGGCGCCTTTGGCGGTCTTGTTTTTGTTGCCGCGCCCCGCCGCCATTGTTGTTACGCTTGTGGTTGTTTGTGCGGCTGATGCAGCCCTGCGGGCGACGCGGTGAAAATTTCGGCCCCGTCTTCGGTGACGCCGACCGAGTGCTCGTATTGCGCTGAGAGCGACTTGTCCTTGGTCACCGCTGTCCAGCCGTCGCCCAAGATCTTCACGCCGGGCGAGCCGGCGTTCAGCATCGGTTCGACGGTGAACATCATGCCGGGGCGGAGCACTTCGCCTTGGCCAGGCTTGCCGTAATGAAGGATGTTCGGGGCGTCGTGGAAGACGCGCCCGAGGCCATGGCCGCAGAATTCCCGCACGACCGAGCAGCGCTCGCTTTCCGCATAACGCTGAATGGCGTGACCCAGGTCTCCCAAGCGCAGGCCTGGCTTGATCGCGGCGATGCCGCGCATCATCGCTTCGTAGGTGATGTCCATCAGCCGTTCGGCTTTGCGCGATGGCTCGCCGACGACGTACATGCGGCTGGTGTCGCCGTGCCAGCCATCGACGATGACGGTGACGTCGATGTTGAGCGCGTCGCCGCTGCGCAGCACGCGCTCGCCGGGAATGCCGTGGCAGACGACGTGATTGAGCGAGGTGCAGATGGTGTGACGGTAGCCGCGATAGAAGACGCACGCAGGCGTGGCGCCGTGGTCGAACACGAATTCACGCGCGAGATCGTCCAAATGGCGCGTGGTCACGCCTTCCCGTACTTCCGCCGCGAGCATGTCGAGACAGCGCGCGGCCACTTGACCCGCCGCACGCATGCCGGGGAAGGCGACGGCGGGGTCGTGAATCTTGATCTCGCCGTGACGCGTCGGCGTCTCCAGGGCTTGGACGTTGTTCATCAGGCGCTCCGACCAGCGAAACTAGCAGGTGGACGCTGTCGCAGGGAAGGTCAAGCTGCGCGCTGGCCGGTCTTGCCGACGACGCGGTTTCGCCCCCCGCGTTTGGCTTCGTAGAGGCCTTCGTCAGCCCGCTTCACCAGCGCCTCCGGCGTGTCGCCGCCGCCGCTGGAACAGGCCACGCCTATGGAGGCGGTGATGTCGAGCGGCATCGGTATGCCGCGGATATGGAACGGAGAAGCGCAGATCTGGCGGCGCAGACGATCGGCGGCGAGGCAGGCGACGTCTCCCGAGGTGCGCGGCATGATGATGAGGAACTCCTCGCCGCCGAAACGGCAGGCAAAGTCGGACGGGCGGGTATTGGTGGCGAGACGCGCCGCAAACTCGCGCAACACCGCGTCGCCGACATCGTGGCCGTAGGTGTCGTTGCACTTCTTGAAGTAGTCGATGTCGATCAGCATCACCGACACCGGCTCGCCGCCGCAATCGGCGCGCTGCACCATCGGTGCAAGCTGCGCCTCGAGGAAACGGCGATTGTAGAGTCCGGTCAGCTGATCGGTGATCGCGAGCTCCAGGCTTTGGTCCAGCCGCTGACGCAACAGGTCCATCTGCCGCTTGCGGCGGAGCAGTGTTCTGGCGCGCGCGACCAGCTCCTCTTCGTCGACCGGGCGCACGATGATGTCGTGCGCGCCGAGCTCTAGCGCACGCAGCGCCCGCTGCTTGTCGTCAGGGTCGACGACCGCAAGGATCGGCAGATGGCGCGTCGGTTCGCCCGAGCGCATGCGCGCGATGACGCGAAAGCCGTCGAAGGACTTCGCGGTCACCGACACGATGGCAAAGTCCGGGGGGTTGGTGTCCTCTTCGCGGCCAAGAACGCTTACGCGATGCTCGGCGCCAAGGGCGCTCTCGATGCGCCGAATCTGGTTGTCGTTGTCGTCGATGAGCAGAACATTGCCGGTAATCAGACGGTGCGCCTGATCTGCGCTCACGTCTTCCTCGATGACGCCAAGCCGGCGTCCGCTGGCTTCGCGCGCGCGCAACTCGTCGGTAACGACCTTCAGCGAAATGAGGCTTTTGGCGCGCGCCATCAGCTGCACGTCGTCGATCGGTTTGGTGAGGAACTCCTCCGCGCCCGCCTGCAGGCCGCGCACTTTGCTCTCACGATCGTCCAGCGTGGTGAGGATGATCACCGGGATGTGGCGCGTCTCTGGGTGCGCCTTGATGCGCCGGCACGCCTCATAGCCGTCGATGCCGCCGGGCATCATGACGTCGAGCAGAATGAGGTCCGGGCGCTCACGCTTGGCGAGTTGCACGGCTTCTTCGCCGCGTTGCGCCGTCAGCACCTCATAATATTGTTCGCCGAGCTTGGCTTCGAGCAAGCGCCGATTGGCCTCCAAATCGTCGACAACGAGGATGCGCGCGCTCATCGCTCGCGGTTCCCTAGCCGATGAACTTGCGGATCGTTTCGAGGAACGTGGTCACCGAGATCGGCTTGGAGAGGTAGGCGTCGCAGCCGGCTGCCATGATCTTCTGCTCATCGCCGCGCATCGCGAACGCGGTGACGGCGACCACGGGGATCGACTTCAGCACTTCGTCCTTCTTCAAGCGATCGGTGATCTCAAGCCCCGAAACTTCGGGCAGCTGGATGTCCATGACGATCAGGTCGGGGCGGTGCTCGCGCGCCATCGGCAGCGCTTGGCGGCCATCGCGTGTTTTCAGCGTGCGGTAGCCAAACGCCTCCAGGAGGTCGTTGAACAGCCGCATGTTGAGTTCACTGTCTTCTACGATGAGAACCGTCTTGGCCATGAACCAGCTTCGCCTTGCGGCCCCCCGGAGCGCCCCGCCAGCGCCCGTCCTTATAGCGCCTAGCCCTTAACAACCTCTGGCAATCGCAGCAATCTAGCGGCTAACGTTAAGGGCTGCTTAAGGAGTGATATGCGTCTCGGCATCGACTTCGGCGGCACCAAGATTGAAGCAGCGATGCTTGATTCGCAGGGCGCGATCATGGCGCGGCGGCGAACGCCCAATCCCGGGTCCTATGCGGACGCGCTGGCCGCTGTGGAGACTCTGGTCGGCGCCGTCGAGAGCGAATCGGAGCACAGCGCCACGACCGTGGGCGTCGCGATCCCCGGTTCGCTGTCGCCAGCGACTGGCCTGGTGCGCAACGCCAATTCCGTGTGGCTCAATGGCAAGCCGTTCCTGGATGATGTGCGCCGGACGCTGCTGCGTCCTGTGCGCATGGAGAACGACGCCAATTGCTTCGCGCTGTCGGAGGCGGTGGACGGCGCGGCCGCTGCTGCTCGCGTGGTGTTCGGCGTCATCCTGGGCACCGGATGCGGGGGCGGGGTCGTGGTCGAGCGCAAGCTGATCGCGGGCGCCAACGGCGTCGCCGGCGAGTGGGGCCACACGCCGCTGCCGTGGGCGCGCGCCGACGAACGCACCGAGCGTGATTGGTGCGGCCGCTTCAACTGCCTCGAGCAGTGGATTTCCGGGTCCGGCTTCAGGCGCTGGGCCGGCATGAGCGCAGAAGCAGCCGACGCCGCCGCGCGCGCCGGCGACGCCAACGCGCGCGTGGCTCTCGATCTGTTGGCGGATCGGGTCGCGCGCGGCCTTGCTGCGGTGATCGACGTGCTCGACCCCGACGTGATCGTGTTCGGTGGCGGGCTCTCGAACATCGACGCGCTCTATCCCAGCATTCGTGGCAAGCTGATCGCGCACGTCTTTTCCGACGTGGTGAGGACGGGTGTGGTGAAAAATGCGCACGGCGATTCATCCGGCGTGCGCGGCGCGGCGTGGTTGTTTTCGGCGGAGGAGGCGGCGTGAAGCTCTGCCGCGCCTGCGCACGCGAACTCGCGGGGGTGCGCTGCGTCTGCGGCGGCGAGCAGATGCTTGCGCATGCCGAACTCGCCGCGCTCGCCATCGCCCACCTCGATTGCGACGCGTTCTATGCATCCATCGAGAAGCGCGACGACCCGAGCCTCGAGCCGTATCCGGTGATCGTCGGCGGCGGCAGGCGCGGGGTCGTTTCCACCTGTTGCTATCTCGCGCGCACCTATGGCGTGCGCTCGGCAATGCCGATGTTCAAGGCGCTGAAGCTCTGCCCGCACGCCAAGGTGATCCGCGGCGACATGCGCAAATATGTCGAGGAGGGCCGCCTCATCCGGGCCATGATGGAGGCGCTGACGCCGCAAGTTGAGCCGCTCTCCATCGACGAAGCGTTTATGGATCTCTCCGGCACCGAAGCGCTGCACGGCGCGTCGCCGGCGCAGAGCTTGATCAAGCTGCAGAACGCGATCTGGGAGGCGCGGCGGCTCACCGTTTCCATCGGCCTGTCGTTCAACAAATTCTTGGCCAAGACCGCGAGCGACCTCGACAAGCCGCGCGGCTTTTCGGTGATCGGCCGCGGCGAGGCGCTGGCGTTCCTGGAGACGCGCCCGGTCGCCACGCTTCCGGGCGTCGGCCCCGCGGGCGCAACCGCGCTCGAACGCAATGGCCTCAGACGCATCGGCGACATCCGCGCCGCGGGCCCGCAGCGCATGCGCGCGCTTTACGGCGATTGGGGCGCGCACTTGTTCGCGCTGTCGATGGCCGACGATCCGCGCCGCGTCGATCCGCACGGCGAGCGCAAGAGCATTTCGGCGGAGACGACGTTCTTCGAGGATGTCCGCGAGCTTGAAGCGCTTGAGGACATCCTGTGGCCGCTGTGCGAGAAGGTGGCCGCGCGCTGCAGAGCGTCCGACACGGCCGGCCTCACGCTGACGCTGAAACTCAAAGACGCGCGCTTCAAGACGGTGACCCGCCGTCGCCAACTGCCGGAGCCGACGCTGCTGGCGGCGCGCATCTTCGCGCATGCGCGCGAACTCTTGGCGGCGGAAGCTGACGGGCGCGTGAAGTATCGGCTGATCGGCGTTGGTCTCTCCGATTTCAGCGATGCGGCGGGCGCCGACAAGGGCGACATGCTCGATGCCGAAACGCCCAAACGCGCCGCCGCGGAAGCGGCAATCGCCAAGGCGCGCAGCAAGTTCGGCCGCGGCGCTGTGCAAACTGGGCGGGCGCTGAAGACGGAGCGGGAGGAGTGACCCCGTGCTCAGCGCGGAGCGGTCTCACGGAAGCTCTCCGCCACCATGGGCGCGCGGCCCGGGTTGTAGGCCTGCACGGTGAAGGCGCCGCCCGACTTGAGCACCCGCACAATGGTTTCGGCGAGCGCCACATCGGCGCCTGAGCCGGCAAAGACGAAAACGTCACCGCGGTCTCCCGCGTGGTCACCCGGGCGAGGCCGCAGATCAACGCTCATGCGCGCGCGCACCACGATACGCATCGAGCGCGGCTCGCGGTCATTCAAGGTGCGGTCGAACCACGAGCAGCTGCCGGCCGGCAGACCAGTGGTGCGGGTCGCGCGGTCGTAGGAGATGACGATCTCGGTGCCGCCGCCGCTCGCCTGCGGTGCGATGTTGACGCCCATATTGCCGCCAGCGCGGCAAGCGAGCGGGTATCGTGTTTGAGCCTGCGCATCGGGCGCGGAATAGAGTAAACCGATCAGCGCCAGAGCGCCAAAAAGTGAAGTGCGCATTGCGTATTCTCCTCACCCTCGCGTGAGAGAGCTTACGCCAAATGGAGGGTTGAGCAAGTCCTCCAACGGACGATGCGGGAGACATTCGCTGCGCGCCTTTGCCCGGCCAACGCGCGCCGCGTTTCCGGTTTCGCGATCTTGTACATCATGCTCTCGCGCAGGCGGGAGAGCGGGGCGCGCTTCAAGCTGAAGCTTCAAGAACTAAAGGGTTTGGGTTTGCGCTTGGCTGCGCGCCC